>NZ_JBVFTR010000004.1:326111-652222 GCF_055693285.1 Roseobacter sp. S87 | reverse complement strand
CGGGCGGCCGTCAACGCGGCCATCAGTCCGGCAGGCCCCGCGCCGATGACCAGCAGGTCACAGAAAGCCCACGCTTTCTCATAGCGGTCTTCATTATGTGCACCACTCAGCGCACCCAGACCTGCAGCACGCCGGATCACCGGCTCATACAGCCGCTCCCAGAACGCGCGCGGCCACATGAACGTCTTGTAATAAAACCCAGCCCCCAAAAACGGCGAGACCAGATCATTCAGTTCCATCACATCGTGTTTCAGGGAGGGCCAGGCGTTCTGGCTGCGCACATCCAGACCGTCAAACACCTCCTGCACAGTGGCCCGCACGTTCGGCTCGGTCGCAGCACCACGGCCCGTTGTGACAAGCGCATTCGGCTCCTCACTTCCCGCCGTCATCACCCCCCGCGGACGGTGATATTTGAAAGAGCGCGCAACAACCCGCTGCCCGGCCGCAAGCAATGCAGAAGCCACAGTATCGCCGCCAAAACCGGTGTATCCGATGGAATCAAACTGGAACCGCATACTGCGGGACCGGTCGATCAGCCCCTTACCCTCAACCCGCATGCGCGCCTCCGGCACTGCCGCGTGCAAGCTCGGTTGACACAACCTCGTGGGTCACCGTGTTGCGCGTCACCACCACCCAGGCTCCACAGCCCCCCTCATGCTGCCAGAGATCACGCGTCACACCGGCCGGGTTGTCGCGCAGATGCACATAATCGTCCCAGACATCCGCACCAGCATCCGGTGCCGGACGACTCACCGCCACGGCATCCCCCATGTAATAAAACTCCCGGCGGTCACGCGCGCCGCAGATCGGACAGGTCAGCCGCATTTGCGCGCTCCCTCATTCTTCTGGCCTGAAATATCCCCGCCGGAGGCTCCCGTCATATCCACGCCCTCAGTGCAGGTTGTGCTGAGAGCCGGTGCCCTCTTCATCCATGAGCCCCCGCCCCGTCCGGAAACGATCCAGCCGGAACCGCGCCGCACTTTCATGATGATTGCCTGTTGCCACCAGATGCGACAGGGCCCAGCCGGAACCGGGCACGGCCTTGAACCCGCCGTAGCACCAGCCACAGTCGATGAAGAGCCCTTCAGTATCCGTCCGGTCAATAATCGGCGATCCATCAGGCGTCATGTCCATGATCCCCCCCAGGACCGCAGCACCTTCGCCTTGCCGATCATCGGCATCAGCGTCATGCCCGCCTCCATCACATGCTCCTTCAGCGGCAGGTTCCCGCGGCTGGCATACGACGCATAGAAATCAAGATCCCCACCGAATACCAGCCCGCCTTTGTCCGACTGGCTCATGTAAAAATGCCCCATGCCAAAACTGACCACATGATTGATCACGGGCTTCAGACCTTCGGTGACAAAGGCCTGCAGCACATGGCTTTCGACGGGCAGGCGCATGCCCGCCATGGCGGCCACCTGGCCGGAACGTCCGGCAGTCACGATCGCCACCTTTTTTGCCCGGATCGGGCCGCGCGTGGTCTGAACGCCGGTAACCCTTCCATTGTCGATATCAATGCCCGTGACCTCACAGGACTGGATCAGATCAACGCCCCGCTGGTCTGCTCCGCGGGCATAGCCCCAGGCAACAGCGTCATGCCGGGCGGTGCCACCCCGCGGGTGCAGCAGACCGCCGTAGATGGGGAAACGGATGTTGTCGAAATCAAGATATGGCAGATGTTTTCGCACGCCCTCGCGGCTGAGGAGGATCGCGTCATCCCCCTGCGCCAGCATTGAATTACCGCGCCTGACGAAAGCATCACGCTGACCATCCGAATGGAACAGATTGATCAGGCCCCTTTGTGAATGCATGACATTGTAGTTCAGTTCTGCCTCAAGCCCCTCCCAGAGCTTCAGCGAATGGCTGTAAAATTCCGAGTTCCCGGGCAAAAAGTAATTTGCGCGCACAATCGTCGTGTTTCGCCCGACATTGCCGCCCCCGATGTACCCTTTTTCGAGCACCGCAACATTGGTGATCCCGTGATTTTTCGCGAGGTAGTAAGCCGTCGAAAGACCATGCCCGCCACCGCCGATGATCACCACGTCGTATTCGGATTTCGGCTCAGGATCGCGCCAGTGAGGCGTCCAGCCTTTGTTGCCGGTCAGACCCTCTCTGAGTACGCGCAGGCCAGAGAATTTCACGTGTGCCACTCCATGTTGTCAGAGGCACCCTAACAACACTGCCTGACGTGATCTACGACTGAAACCGACCAATAATGTCGCAGAGAGAATGACCTGCCGTGCCGGATATCAGTCTTTGTAAAGTGCATTGCGCACAGACAGTTCCAGAACATCCGGCGCCGTGACCGGCTGACCCGCATCGTCAAAAAACGGTGATTGCCGCGCGGTGCCGGACATCCATGCAGGCACGGCCCTGCCGATCAACCCGGACATCATCCGCAGGATACCCTTGTCCCGTTTAGGCGCGCCACGCTCCCGCAGCGCATGTTTGGTAAACCCTCGGGTGACCACCGGACCAAATACTTCTGTGTGCTCAAAAAGTCCGCGCCACATACCGGCCAGCGGCATGCGCGGAGACCCCACTGTATTGGCCAGCGGTGTGTTGCAGCACGATGCATACCAGCGGTGCAGTCCTTTTGGCGACAGCCTCAGACACGCGATCCGGTCAGCGCCTTCGGTGATATCGATCCGTGCGGGCAACACCTGGACCAGCGGGCTGCCACCGCCCGGTTCAAGCTGTGCTGCCTGTCCCATATGGCGCGCAAAGGCGCGGCAATCTTTGCAGTAACACACCAGATGGCAGACATTTGCAGGTGCCGCGTCATGCAGCACGCCTTTCAGCGTGCCGCAGTTGCAGGAAAAAGAGCGTCGGTCATTGCAGATCCTTTCCCGCTGCGCGGGCAGGATCAGAGACCTTTGGCCTGATAGCTCGACGCAACTTTTTCGATGGCGACAAGATACGCCGCAGTGCGCAGATCGTCCACATCATCACGGGCATGCCAGACCTGAGCCATCAGATCGTAAGCAATGCGCATCGTGTCATCGAGGCCCGAGCGCACCAGTTCAAGCTCGCCCGCACCGCGCAGGTATTTCTGCTTGAAATCCGGGCTCAGCTGCCAGCCGACGCCAGTGTCCGTGGACAGCCGTTCCAGCTCATTGATCAGCAACTGGTGGCGCGATTCTTCCTGGCGCCGTTGCATCCGGCCGAAACGGATATGGCTGAGGTTCTTGACCCACTCAAAGTAACTGACCGTCACACCACCCGCGTTAGCGTACATATCCGGTATGATTACCGTACCTTTTTCGCGCAGAACCTGATCCGCACCCGCCGTTACGGGGCCGTTCGCAGCCTCGATAATCAGCGGTGCCTTGATCCGGTCTGCGTTGGACAGATTGATCACGCCTTCAAGCGCCGCCGGGATCAGAATATCACAGTCTTCTTCCAGCACCGATGCCCCATCGGCCACCTGGTGCCGGTCGGAATACCCCGAAATCCCGCCATGCTTTGCAATCCAGCTTCGGATGCTCTCCACATCCAGACCCTCAGGATTATACAGCGCACCGTCCCGTTCGATGATGCCGACAATAATACTGTCGTCCTCGTCCATCAGGAACTTGGCCGCGTGATAGCCCACATTACCCAGACCCTGCACAATGACGCGCTTGCCGGACAGATCGCCGGTCATTCCGGCCTTTTTCATGCCCTCGCCGTCCCGGAAGAAGGCCCGCAGAGCATATTGCACACCGCGGCCTGTCGCTTCGACACGGCCAGCAATACCGCCTGCGTTTGGTGGCTTGCCGGTGACACAGGCATTGCCGTTGATGTCCGTTGTATTCATGCGCTTATACTGATCAGCGATCCAGGCCATTTCACGCTCGCCGGTTCCCATATCGGGTGCGGGTACGTTCTGTGACGGGTTGATCAGATCGCGCTTGATCAGCTCATAGGCAAAGCGCCGTGTGATCAGTTCGAGTTCATGCGGCTCATATTCGCGCGGATCGACGCACAGACCACCTTTGGAGCCACCAAACGGAGCCTCTACGAGGGCGCATTTGTAGGTCATCAGCGCCGCAAGCGCCTCAACCTCGTCCTGATTGACGCCCAACGCATAGCGGATGCCGCCCTTAACCGGTTCCATATGTTCGGAGTGCACCGACCTGTAGCCGGTGAAGGTCCTGATCTCGCCGCGCAGGCGGACACCGAAACGAACGGTGTAGGTGGCGTTACAAACCCTGATCTTCTCTTCGAGGCCCGGCGAAAGGTCCATCAGGCCAACGGCCCGGTTGAACATCTGGTCCACACTCTCACGGAAGCTCGGTTCGCGCGCATTCTGTGTCAAGTTCTCTCTCCTTCTGGTCGGGCGTAATTGCCCGGGAACGACACCCCGACCCTACGCTGACAACCTGAAGTGTGCCAGTTTTTTAGGCAGTATGAAAACTTTGCCGATGCATCACGTCAGCGTTCATGGAAAAGCGTTAACGGATGGTTAACGCAGACGTGTCAGTAAAACGAATACCGGCGAAAACCACCCGTTTTCAGGTGGATGCGTCACCCTGTTTGCGCTCTTCGATCATCATCGCAATGATCTCTGCCATGAGTTTGGTCTGGTTTTTCGGCGTCATTCCGCCCACGCCGACGCGTTTACCCATGCGCCACCACAACCCGGGCCGCCAATGGCGCGAGCCGGAAGCTGTCGTATGAATCAGGAAACCGTTGGACGGTTTGAACGCAAAAGCGCCGCGGTCAATGCCGGTGATATCCGCCGTCCGGGCAATCACCACGCCGCCGCTTTCACGCAGTTCGTCACGGGTCAGTTCCAGGACATGAGATGTTGACCGGCGCATGGCATCAGCAATCATCA
Organism: Roseobacter sp. S87; assembly: GCF_055693285.1. Next base: position 647,397 of record NZ_JBVFTR010000004.1, on the reverse strand, counting down.
GAGAGCCGGTGCCGAGCGCCAGCAAAAACAACTGCCATCCCAGGGTCGGCGGGCTGGCCAGGGCCACGTAAATGACCATCACGGCGAGGAACGCAAGCATACCGATGCCGAGGATGCGCCGCCCGCCCGAGGCGGCCACTGTGGCAAGAATTTCTTCGTCGGCTTTTTTCGTCATGTCACGCGCCCCGGAAACGGTCAGATGCCGCGTCCTAGCCGCCCGGGGCCCGGGTCACAAGGGATATCGCCCCCGGTGTGCTGCGTTCAGTCGCTGTCAAAGAGCTCCGGAAAGAGCCAGCGCAGACTGCCGGGACGGTAATCCGACCGGCGTGCCATACGGGTCAGTACCGACGGATGCAGACCACGCGGGGTCTGCGGACCCGCGCGCCAGCGCAGCAGCTTCGGGAAAAACCGGTAGATACCCCGCACGTCGTTTATGTCCGGCGCCTCCTGCAATGCATCCGGCCGCGCCAGCGCATTCCGCTGCGTTTTCAGGCCCAGGCGTTCCGCCTGACCGATTACAAACTCAGCCGGCAGTGCCGCAAGACCCTGCGCGCCCGTTGCACCGCCCACAATGCTGTGACTGCCCGCGAACCAGACCTGCTGGTAGGGCCGGTCAAGCTCCTGCGCACCGCGGTTCAGCCCGGGGTCTCCCGGACGCGGGTCCAGGTTGTCCCAAAGAGACGGCTCAAACAAAACCCGCCGCTCATCCAGCGCCACAGCATGGCGGGCGTTTTCGACAAGACGTGACAGCGAGGTGTCGTGGAACTGGTATCGTCTGTTCCAGGCACGGGCGATCCCGCCCAGCACGGCCTGCGGAATGCCCAGCGCGCCCACCGTGTCCCAGACACCCAGATAGCTGATGCGCACCAGGTTGCTGCCATCATTGCGGGTTTCCACATCCGCCTGACTGGTAGCAAAACGCGGAGACAGCCTGCGCCTTGCCGCAATAATGTGCGGCGCATCCGGGCCATGGTTGGCGCCGCGTCTGCGGTAAAGACGAAAGGCACGCCACGCATTCACGGCCGTTGGCTGTTCCAGGATCCCGCATTTGCGGATCATGCCCACGAGCGAGCGCGCGGTGTAGGCACCGCGTGAAAAACCGAAAATCATAATCCGGTCCCCTGGCTGATAAATCCGGCAGAGCTCCAGGTATGCTGCGCGGATATTCCGGTTCAGCCCCCAGCCAAAGAGACCACCGCCAATGCGGCTGATCCGGCGGCCGATCTCACTTGCGAGGCCTGCCCCCGTGCCCACACCGGGAAAATACAGAACAATCTGATCCTGCACCCGGTCGCAGGCGTCCGCTTCACGCAGCACATGTGTGTCCAGACCCGCGCCCGGGCTGTTCCAGGTGCCGTCACAGAATATCGCGATCACTGCCATTTGCTTCCCCTTTGCCGCGCACCAGGTTAGCTGGCAAAGACGCAGACCCGGTAACCCGGGCGCACGGTGCCTTAACCGCCATCCTGGTCCGGGAGACAGAAGTGAAACTGACAGCTATTCTGAGCGTTGTGCTCTGCATCACCTTTGCCGGCTCCACCCTTGTGGTGCCGGATTTCGGCGGCTTTGACGCAGACCAGTTCCCGGTGCCGCAGGACAATCCGCCGGTTCAGCCCGCCGGATACGCCTTTGCCATCTGGGGCGTGATCTATCTGTGGCTGATCGCTGGCATGGCTTTCGGCCTCGCGCGCCGCACCGAAGATCCGGGCTGGCACGCCATGCGCGCACCATTGTGTGTGTCGCTGGCCATCGGAACAATCTGGCTGCCTGTGGCGGTGCTGAGCCCGGTCTGGGCCAGTATCCTGATCTGGGCGATGCTGCTGCCGGCGCTGGTAGCACTCTTCCGGGCACCTGCGGACGACAGAACATGGGCGCTCCTGCCGGTGGGCCTATATGCCGGGTGGCTGAGCGCTGCGAGCTGCGTTTCGCTGGGCCTGATTGCTGCAGGCTATGACCTGATGGACCAGCAGACAGCCGCCTTTGTCTTTGTTTTCATGGCACTTGTTATCGCATCAGCTGTGCAGAACCAGCTGCGGCGCGGCCCCACCTATGCGCTCGCGGTGATCTGGGCGCTGGTGGCTATTGTCGTGCAAAATGCCGGTTCGCAAACGACTGTCGCGGCCCTTGCTGCGGGTGGCGCCGCGGCACTGACCGTTCCGGCCTGGCGGGCCTGGCGGAACGGCTGAGGCCTCAGTCCCGGCGTCGCCCTTCGGTGTGTTTGCGCAGTTTTGACGGTGGCGCCTTTTTGCGCCCCTTGTACGGGTTGGCATCATTCTGCCCGCGCATCCACAGCCGTATAGGTGTGCCCGGCATATCAAAATCCAGACGCAGGCCGTTGACCAGATACCGGCTGTAACTCTCCGGCACCTTATCGGGATGGCTGCACATCACCACAAAACCGGGGGGACGCGTTTTTGCCTGGGTCATGTAGCGCAGTTTGATGCGCTTGCCCTGCGGTGCGGGGGGCGGATGCGCCTCGACCATCCCGGTCAGCCAGCGGTTCAGCTGCGCTGTTGTCACCCGGCGGTTCCATGTCTCATAAGCGCGGACCACCGCCTGGTGCAGCCGGTCGAGCCCCTGCCCGTTTTCGCGGAAACGGTAACCAGCGGCGCACCACGCAACTGAGGCAGCAGCCGTTCAAAGCTCTCTTTCAGCTCTTTCAGCTTACCCTGGCGGTCTTCCTCAATATCCCATTTGTTCACCGCGACGACCACGGCGCGGCCTTCGCGTTCCGCCAGATCGGCAATGCGCAGGTCCTGCTGTTCAAAGGGGATCGCCGCATCCAGCAGCACAATGACCACTTCGGCGAATTTCACGGCCCGCAGGCCGTCGCCCACGGAAAGCTTCTCCAGCTTTTCCTGCACCTTTGCTTTCTTGCGCATTCCGGCGGTGTCAAAAATCCGCATCGGCAGGGTCACATCGTCGGGACCCGCCCAGTCCATGCGCAGCGAGATCGCATCACGCGTAATGCCAGCCTCAGGCCCGGTCAGCAGGCGGTCTTCGCCTAGGATCTGGTTGATCAGCGTAGACTTACCTGCGTTGGGCCGCCCCACCACCGCCACCTGCAGGGGCTTTTTCGCGGTCGGCATCGGGATCGCGGCATCCATATCGCCGTCATCTTCGTCCAGCGTCACATCCGTTTCAGGTGCATCCGCCTCAGCCCGCTCTGCAAACTGATCGGCGATGGGCATCAGCTGCAGATAGAGGTCATTCAGCCCCTCGCCATGCTCTGCAGAGAGGCGGATCGGTTCACCCAGCCCCAGCGAATAGGCCTCAATCACACCGGCGTCTGCCGCAGCACCCTCTGCCTTGTTGGCCGCGAGGATCACATGGGCTGAGCGCTTGCGCAGGATATCCGCGAACACCAGGTCAGACGGGGTGATTCCCACCCGGGCGTCAATCATGAAAAGGCAGATATCTGCCATATCCACTGCGCGTTCCGTCAACCGCCGCATCCGTCCCTGAAGACTGTCGTCTGTCACCTCTTCCAGCCCGGCGGTGTCGATGACCGTGAAACGCAGGTCAGCGAGGCGTGCCGCCCCCTCGCGCAGATCGCGCGTCACACCGGGCTGGTCGTCGACCAGCGCCAGGCGTTTGCCCACAAGACGGTTGAACAGCGTGGATTTGCCCACATTGGGCCGCCCCACGATGGCGAGGGTGAAAGACATGGATCGCTCCGGTTCGGGTTCAGATGCGGGCTTTACCGCACCTTGGCGTCAACGGAAAGCGTGCAAATCACCATTTGTCGATACAACGTAGAGCACATTTCCCGCCACGACCGGCGCTGACGTGGCACCATCGGGAATTTCGATACTGCCGGTCAGGGTACCATCCACCGGATCATATGACCGCAGCAACCCATCGTTTGAGGCCACATGTATGCGTCCGCCGGCCAGAACCGGACCGTGATGCACAAAGATTTCTGCCCGCCTGTTCGGCCGGTCCTTGACAAATCCTGGCAGGTTCGCGGCCCAGATACGCTCGCCCGTTGCGGCGTCGATGCGCACGAGCTGCCCCAGGTCTGAAATGGCAAAGATACTGTCACCTGCGGGCTGGACCGGGCCGGTTGCCCCGTCGCGTGCTGTCCACAAACGTTCACCGGACCCCAGTTTCACTGCAGCGATCCGGCCGGACTGGTTGCCCACATAAACCGTGTTACCAGAGACGACAGGCGCCCCTGTAACGTCCCCGACGTTACTGATGGCGCGGCCAAAGCGCTCGCCCACCACCGAGGCGTCCCAGCGGCGCAGTCCCCCGCGCCGGAAAACCGCCTGCACATCGCCGGACCCAAAGGCAAACACCGCAAGGTCGTCGGCAATGGCCGGCGCGGGTGATCCCAGCACGTTGTTTTCATCAGGGGTCGCGGTCAGCTGCCACACGACGCGCCCGTCGTCCTGCGAGATGGCCCAGCCGGTGTCATCACCGGACGTCAGATATACCAGCCCGCCCGCGACCGATGGGGCCCCGGATCCGGTCCCTTCCAGCCTCTGGCGCCACTGCAGGTCACCCGTGACGGCATCAAGTGCCACAAGAGTGCCATAGCCGCTCGTCACAAAAACCCGGCCGTCCGCAAAAGCCAGACCACCGCCTGTTGCCTGACCGTCGTCATCGCGCGCCGGGCGGATGTCCGTCTGCCACACGGTCTGCCCCGACAACGACGTCGCGGTCACGCGCGTCTGCGCATCCAGCGTGTAAATCTGGCCCTGCGCCACGATCGGGCTGGCCGTAATGCGCTGCCGGCGGCTGTCGCCTTCGCCGATGTCAGCGCTCCAGATCCGCTGCAGCGCCGTGCCAAGCGCCGGGTGTGGTGTGCGTGCTGCCGGTGAGCCCGGCGACTGTGCCCAGTCGGCATTCACTTCGGCTGCGGGCAGCGAAATGGCGCGGCTGCCTTCCTGAGGCAGGGTCGCCACGGTGAGCGCGTCTTCCCGGATCGGTTCGCGCTTGCCTGGCAGGATAAACTCTTCTTCGGCACAACCGGCAAGAAAAACGGCTGCGGCCAGCACCGCAAAGCCGACCCGGGCGCCGCGTTTCGGCGCTGCAGCGGTCTCAGTTACTGTCATGGCCTGTTGTATCCACCCTGCGTTTGCTCTCTGCCGGTGCCGTTTCCGCCCGGTCGGTCAGTTTCCGGCGGCCGGCAGGTTGTCCAGATCCGGCGTTCCCCCCAGCGACACAATCACCTGTAAGGCGCGCTGTTGCAAGTCTGCGGTTACGGCTGCGTCCTGCAGCACGGCCTGATAGCGATCAATGGCGCCGGCGGTGTTCCCGTCCCGGATATCCAGCAGGGCCAGCTGCTCCTGTGCGAGCAGGCTCAGCGGCTGCCCGGGGGATGCCAGCGCCTCAAACTGCGGACGCAGTGTGTCGGCGGGAACCGTGTCGACCTGCAGCGTCAATGCCTTGAATGCGGCAATCGAGCGGTAGATCGGATCAATGTCCCCGTTTGTCGCAACACGGTTCAGTGCCTCGACGGCAAGCCCGGTCTGGCCTGCGTTGTGCTGTTCCGAGGCGGCCATCATTTCTGCCACAGCTTGTGCCGCGGGCGTTCCCGCAGGCACAGCCGTCAGCGCATCCACACGCGCCGTTCCCTCTTCTGTGGCGAGCGCCGCAAGAAGTCCGTCACCAAGGGCCTCCGCCTCAGCACGCACCTGCGCCTTGTTATATTCATTCCAGGCCGCGCCACCGACGATCAGAACCACAGCAAGCACGCCTATCCATCCGTAACGGCGCAAAGCCGCATAAAAACGGTCGCTGCGAACCTCGTCGTTCACTTCGTCGATGAAACTGTCCGTGTTACTCATGATCACCTGCCAGATTAGCCCGCGCCTCTCTTAACCTGCGCGGACAGTCAAGCCAAGAGCACACAGGCGGCATTGCACTCACGTTAAAAGAGCCTTAAATCTGAACTGGTCAGTTCAGTGAAATTGTCGTAAGGACACCTCAACCGGGCTGACCCGGGTCAGGCGGCATCATCCGCTGGTGCATTCGAGGCTTTTACAGATGCGTGTTTTTTCCTTCGTCGCGGCTCTGGTGGTCGCATCCATACTTTATGTATACATTTTCCAGCGCCCCGCGCTTTACGCCTGGATGGGGTGGTCTGAGACGGTGCAGGAGCCCGGCGCGGTTGCCGCGACCGACGCACCCGGTACTGCAGCACCCGATACGACGGACCTGGTCAAGGTCGTGGTCCGGCGTTCCGAAGCGCAGCAGATTGACACTGCCGTTGTACTACGAGGCCAGACCGAGGCCGCACGGGAGGTCAACGTCCAGTCAGAAACATCCGCCGTTGTGATCTCCGAACCACTGCGCAAGGGCGCGCAGGTTGAGGCCGGACAGGCGCTTTGCCGTCTGGACGAAGGCACACGCGGCGTCGCACTTGAACAGGCCCGCGCCCAGCTTGACGAAGCCCGCGCACGGGTGCCGGAATCAGCCGCACGGCTGGATCAGGCGCTGGCGCAGCTCGACGAGGCGCGCATCAACCAGAACGCCTCCAGCAAGCTGAGCGAAGGCGGTTTCGCCTCGACCACACGCGTCGCCAATGCAGACGCGGCAGTCGCCTCCGCCCTCGCTGCTGTCGAATCAGCGCGTGCCGGTCTGCAGGGTGCGCAGTCTGGGATCCGCTCAGCCGAAGCCGCTGTTGCCTCCGCTGAAAAAGAGATTGAACGCCTGACAATCAAAGCCCCCTTTGGCGGGCTGCTCGAAAGTGACACCGCCGAGCTGGGCGCCCTGCTTCAGCCTGGCGCTCTCTGCGCGACGATCATTCAGCTGGACCCGATCAAACTGGTGGCCTTTGTGCCTGAAACAGAAGTCAGCCGTGTGCGCCCCGGCGCACCAGCGGGGGCTCAGCTGGTCGCCGGTGACAGCACCGCCCCCACCGGTCGCGGCGCGCCGGTGCAGGGTCAGGTTACCTTTCTGTCGCGTTCGGCTGACGAGATGACACGCACCTTCCGGGTGGAAATCGAGGTTCCCAATCCTGATCTGAGTATCCGCGATGGTCAGACGGCTGAGATTCTGATTTCCGCCGCCGGCGCCACAGCGCATCTGCTGCCCCAGTCGGCGCTCACGCTGAATGACGAAGGCACACTCGGCGTGCGCACAATTGACAGCGACGCGATTGTTGAATTCCACGAAGTGCGTCTGATGCGGGACACACCCGACGGCGTCTGGCTCACGGGCCTTGGCGACAAAGCTGACGTGATCGTCCTCGGACAGGAGTACGTCATCGCAGGCGTGCGGGTCGCACCGACCTGGCAGGAGCTGAGCCAATGACGGGGATCGTCGACTGGGCCGCCAGCCGTGCGCGGATGGTTGTGGCCTTTATCCTGCTCAGCCTTGTGGTCGGTGGGTATTCCTATTCCACCCTGCCGAAAGAAGGTGAGCCGGACATCGAAATCCCCGCTCTCTTTGTGTCGGTGCCCTTCCCCGGTATTTCTGCAGCTGACAGCGAAACGCTGCTCGTTAAGCCGATGGAAACCGAACTGGCTGACCTCGATGGCTTAAAGAGCATGTCCGGCACCGCAGCCGAAAGCTATGCCGGTGTCGCGATGGAATTCGAATTCGGCTGGGACAAGACCAAGATCCTTGCGGATGTACGCGATGCCATGAGCAAGGCCGAAGCCGAGTTCCCGGACGGCGCGGAAACCTATTCCATCAACGAGATCAACTTTTCCGAGTTCCCGATCATCATCGTCAACCTGACGGGTCCGGTCCCTGAGCGCACCATGAACCGCGTGGCCAAGGCGCTGCAGGACGATATCGAAGCCATGGACGCGGTGCTCGAAGCCGGTATCGCCGGCAGCCGCGATGAAATGCTCGAAGTGCTGATCGATCCGCTGCGGCTGGAGGCGTATAACGTCACCGCCGGCGAACTGATCAACACGGTGCAGAACAACAACCAGCTGATTGCCGCCGGTGAAGTCGACACAGCCCAGGGCACCTTTGCGGTGAAAATCCCCTCGTCATTTGACGAGGCACGCGATGTCTACAACCTGCCGGTCAAGACCAATGGCGACCGCGTTGTCACGCTGGGTGATCTGACCACGATCAACCTGACATTTGAGGACCGCGACGGCACTGCCCGGTTCAACGGTGAAAATTCGCTGGCCCTCCAGGTGGTCAAGCGCAAGGGGTTCAACCTCATAGACACCGCAAACGAGGTCAAAGCACTGGTAGCCGAGCGCAGCGACGGCTGGCCCGAGGGCCTGCAGGCCGCCGTGACGGTCGGCACCTCTAACGACCAGAGCCGCATTGTCGATGCGATGGTCCAGCAGCTTCTGGGTTCGGTCTTTACCGCCATTGCGCTGGTGATGATTGTGGTGCTGGCCGCCCTCGGCATCCGTGCGGCCCTGCTTGTCGGATTTGCGATCCCGACATCCTTCCTTCTGTGTTTCGCGTTCCTCGCGGTGATGGGGATCTCAATCTCGAACATCGTGATGTTCGGCCTGATCCTTGCGGTCGGCATGCTCGTCGACGGGGCCATTGTGGTCGTGGAATACGCCGACAAGCGCCAGCAGGAAGGCGTGGGCCCCATGAAGGCCTATGTCGAAGCAGCAAAGCGTATGTTCTGGCCCATCATCTCCTCCACGGCGACGACGCTCTGTGCCTTTCTGCCGATGCTCTTCTGGCCCGGCGTGCCGGGCGAATTCATGGGCATGCTGCCGGTCACCCTGATCTTTGTTCTGTCAGCATCGCTGGTGGTTGCGCTGATCTACCTGCCTGTGATGGGCGGTGTCACCGGTCGCCTTGAACGCCTGATGGCGGACTACATGCAGGCCGTTGCCGGTCTGCGCTGGTATCTCCACCTGGCACTTTTCCCAGTTGCCCTCCTGATGATCGCAGCTGCAGCCCTCATGGGCCCCGTCTTCGGTGGCATTGGCCAACAGTTTGCCGGTATGGACGGGCTGGACATCCTGGGGTCGGTTGTACCGACCTTCCTGCTTGTCTTCCTGCACATCCTGGCCGCGACCGCTCTGCTCGCCGTGGCGCTTGGCGGTGCGCTGGTCGCCCTGATTGCCACCTTTGCGCTGCTCACCCGCCTAGGGCGCTGGGGTCGCTGGCTTGTCTCGAAAATGTTCCGCGCCGAGCCCGAGAAAATCAGCGCGGGCTATCGCCGGTCAGGATTTGGGCATGTCATCGCGGCAATCGTCGGCAATCCGGTGATGCCGCTGGTGATGGCGGGCACCGTTTTTGTGTTTGTCGGCACCGTGCTGATTTTCTTTACGAACAACAACAACGGCGTGGAATTCTTTGTCGAATCCGAACCGGAACAGGGCATCGTCTACGTACTGGCGCGGGGCAATCTCAGCCTCGATGAAAAAGACGACCTTGTCCGTCAGGCCGAGGACATCGTGCTCGCGCACCCCGGCATCATCAATGCTTTCTCCTTTGCCGGTCAGGGCGGGTTGAACACCGACAGCAGTGGGGCTGCGATCCCAAAGGACACCGTCGGCCAAGTGCAGTTCGAAACCATTCCTTGGGAAGACCGCGCGGGCCGTCCGGACCTTGACGGCAACATCGTGATCGCAGAACTGACCGAAGAACTGAACAAACTGCCTGGCGTCCAGATCGAGATCAGCGAGCTTGCCCAGGGGCCCGCCTCCGGCAAACCCGTGCATCTGCGCCTCAAATCCGACAGTTTCATTGATCTGGCCACAGCAGCAGAAGCCGCGCGCGGACAGTTCGAAAACACCCCCGGCCTCACCCTGATCGAGGACACACGCCCCCTGCCCGGTATTGACTGGCAGATTGATGTGGATGTGGAAAAGGCAGGCCGCTATGGCGCGGATGTGGCCACCGTGGGCGCCATGGTGCAGCTGGTCACGCGCGGCATCACACTAGACACCATGCGCGTTGATACCTCGGACGAGGAGATTGACATCCGTGTGCGTCTGCCTGCCGAAGACCGTGTTCTTTCGACGCTGGACACCCTGCGTGTGCGCACGGCCGATGGTCTTGTTCCGCTGTCGAACTTTATCGAACGCACGCCCGTGCCCAAACTGGCGGAGATCAACCGGATCGACCAGAAACGCTATTTCGACGTCAAAGCGGATGTGGCACCCGGCCTGATGAAAGTCGTGGAAACCAATGTCGAGAACGGCGTTGAGACCTCGACGACGCTGGCTCTGCTGCGCCCTGCAGGTGCGGACGCCGATTTCACAGCACCTGATCAGGCCACATACAAAATCACCGACCGCACCGCTGCAGGGGCGGACCGTGATCTGCAGACCGGCGTTGCCGACGGTGCACTGCGGCTCATTCCGGTGAACCCGAATGAACGGATCGCTCTGCTGACAGAATGGCTGGACACCAAACCGCTGCCCGCGAGTATCACCTGGGAATGGACCGGCGACCAGGAAGAACAGGCCGAAAGCGGGGCCTTCCTGCAAAAGGCATTCCTTGCTGCACTTGGTCTGATGTTCATCATCCTGCTCGCGCAGTTCAACAGTTTCTATAACGCACTGCTGGTGCTGCTGGCCGTTGTTCTGTCGACCACGGGTGTGCTGATCGGCATGATCGTGATGGGCCAGACCTTCTCGATCATCATGACCGGCACAGGCATCGTTGCCCTGGCGGGGATCGTTGTGAACAACAACATCATCCTGATCGACACCTACCAGGAATATGAGCGCTACATGCCGCGGATCGAGGCGATCATACGCACTGCACAGGCACGCATCCGCCCCGTTCTGCTAACGACCATCACCACGATGGCCGGCCTCACGCCGATGATGTTCGGCCTGTCGCTGAATTTTGCCGAAGGGGGCTACACAATCGACAGCCCGACAGCACTTTGGTGGAAACAGCTGGCTACGGCCGTTGTGTTCGGGCTGGGCATCGCCACTGTCCTGACGCTGATGGTGACGCCGTCCATGCTGGCGGTACGGGTCTGGGCCACAACCTACATCCGCTGGATTGCGACCCTGCTGGCCAAGATGTCGATGGGCCGCGCCAGCCGCGCTGCCCGTGACTGGGCACTGCAGCGTGATGCAGGCCGTGCGGCCTTCCGGGAACTGATCTGGGAAGACGACGACACCCCGGCACCGGAGGCATTGCGGGCGGCGGAATAACGCCGCTCACGCCCTCGTGACGGGACCCCGGGCCGCAAGGGCGCTATCTCCTGCATATCATTTCCAGCAGGAGCCGCTCAATGTTGCGCAAAACCCTTTCCACCGCCATCGTTTCATCTGTTATTGCGACCGGAGCCATGTCAGCAGATCTCGTCACCAAAACCAGCCCTCACTCAGTCTCTGACACTATGGACCGGCTGGAAGCTGCCGTGACAGGTGCCGGTGCCACGGTATTTGCACGTGTGGACCACGCGGCCGGTGCGGCGAAGGTTGATATGGAACTGCGCCCGACCCAGATGCTGATGTTCGGCAATCCCAAACTGGGCACCCCTGCAATGCTGGACAGCCAGACCGCCGGGCTTGATCTGCCGCTGCGCGTCGTCGTCTATGCAGATGCCGAAGGTGTTGTGAACGTCGCCTATCACGCGCCCGCACATCTGGCCGAGACACACGGGCTGCCGGCGGATGCAAAATACATTGCTATTATGACCGGCGCACTCGACAAGCTGACAGGCAAAGCAGTCGCCGCTGAGTGACCGGCCCGGCGCCTGCCAGGCGCCAGGCACAAATTTGCCGGAAAAGTCGCGGGCACCGGTGCGTCCGCGCTTTACTCGTGGTTGTTTTGCCTCCAGACTTTCCCGACAGTGTGCCCGCAAACGACCCGCATCAAGCCTGACCGACAGTGTCATGAGCCCGTCGTGAAACGCGGCCAGAAGACTGCTCGTGAAACCAATCAGGAAGGTGCCCCCATGCCATTCACCCGTCGTTCCCCAATGTCCCGCCGACAGTTTCTTGCCACCACCGCTGGCGGGGCCACACTGATCGGCCTGCACCCGTGGTCAGCCGCCGCTGCGGGCAACCAGGCGCATCTGCGCATCATGGAAACCACCGACATTCACGTGCATGTCTTTCCCTACGACTATTACGCGGACAAACCGCGTGACACCGTCGGCCTTTCGCGCACGGCCTCGATCATCAATGAGATCCGGTCCGAGGCAAAAAACGCCCTGCTCGTGGACAACGGTGATTTTCTGCAGGGCAACCCGATGGGCGACTACATCGCTTATGAACGGGGCATGAAAGACGGTGACAGCCACCCGATCATCACGGCCTTCAACACAATCGGGTATGATGCGGCCACGCTGGGCAATCACGAATTCAACTATGGCCTCGGCTTTCTCGAAAAATCCCTCGCCGGGGCAGACTTCCCGGTCGTGCTGGCCAATATCGCCAAAAGCCGCGGCAGCAACCCGCGCGAAGACGACACACTGCTGCGCCCCTATGCAATCCTGGATCGCGAGATCGAGATGGGAGACGGCACAAAACACCCCATCCGTGTCGGCGTGATCGGCTTCACCCCGCCCCAGGTGATGAACTGGGACCGCAAGCACCTCGAAGGCAATGTCGAGGCGCGTGATATCGTCGAAACTGCACAGGCCTGGGTGCCTGAGATGCGCGAACAGGGCTGTGACCTGATCCTGGCGCTGTCGCATTCCGGGATCGGCGCGGCAGATCACACCGACGGGATGGAGAACGCCTCTGTTGCACTGGCGGCGGTCGATGGCATTGACGCGCTGGTGACCGGCCACAACCACCTCGTCTTCCCCTCGCCCACCTTTGCGGACCGTCCGGGCATCGACGTGGTGGCCGGCACCCTGATGGGCAAACCTGCGGTGATGGGCGGGTTCTGGGGCTCGCACCTTGGTGTTCTCGACCTGCTGCTGGAGCGGGACGGCAATTCGTGGCGTGTGGTGACCACAACCTCCGAAGCGCGTCCGATCTCGAAGCGGAATGAGGACCGGTCGATCACCGCCCTTGTCGAAGATGACGATACCGTGCTCGCCTCTGTCGCACAGGACCACGAGGAAACTCTGGCCTACGTACGCCGGGCCGTGGGCAAAACCTCCGCACCGCTGCACAGCTACTTTGCCCTGGTTGCCGATGATCCTTCCGTGCAGATCGTCTCGATCGCGCAGAAATGGTACGTCAATGAAATGCTCAAAGGCACCGAGCACGAGGGTCTGCCGATCCTGTCGGCAGCAGCGCCCTTCAAGGCCGGTGGCCGGGGTGGTCCGGAGTATTTCACCGACGTGCCGGTCGGCGATGTTGCGATCAAGAACGTGGCGGACCTATATCTCTATCCCAACACCGTGCGTGCGGTGCGGATCACAGGCGCGGAGGTGCGCGGCTGGCTGGAACGCTCTGCGGGCATGTTCAATCAGATCGAGGCAGGTGCAAAGGATGCGCTCCTGCTGAACCCGGCGTTCCCGTCCTACAACTTCGATGTTATGGATGGCGTCACCTACAGGATTGACCTGTCGCAACCGTCGCGGTTCGACCCGAAAGGTGTCGAGATCAATCCGGATGCCGCGCGCATTGTCGATCTGGCCTTTGACGGCAAACCGGTCACGGACGACATGGAGTTCATCATCGCGACCAACAATTACCGGGCCTCCGGCGGTGGCGATTTCCCGGGTGCCAAGGGCGACACGGTCGTCTTTGAAGCTCCCGACACCAACCGCGACGTGATCGTACGGTATATCGTTGAACAGGGCACGATTGACCCCAAAGCTGATGCCAACTGGTCCTTTGCGCCGCTGGACGACACCACGGTTCTGTTTGAGACCGGCCCGAAGGCACGCGACTACATCGATGATGTGAAAAGCCTGTCGCTTGAGGATGCAGGTGAGGCCGCGGACGGCTTTGCCGCCTTCCGGATCAACCTCGGCAAATGATTAACCCCCGCCGGCGGCCCGGACAGGTCGCCGGCGGAAGGCATTTCGGGCCGTTCCTTACCCCACTTTAACGTTTTCGTGCCAGTTTTCCGCCCCGGAAGGGTTGGAGTGAACGCGGTATGGAAGCACCCGGGGTAAATGAGGCAACGGACTGGAACAGTGTGATCCCGCTGATCCAGGCCCGGCAGCGCGACATCGCAGCGCGTTCCGGCACAGAAACGGCGCGGATCAGTGAGACCACCGCCAGTTCGTCGGTCAACGGGCCCGCCCGGGTTGCGGCGTCACTTTTACGGGCAGAGCCATCGGAAAACCTGAACAAACCAACCGACGAAGCGGGCAAAAGCGCCGCGGCGTCGATGAATGACCTCACAGATGCTGAACAGCGCACCGTTGACGCGCTCAGTGCACGTGACGGTGAGGTCCGCCGCCACGAACAGGCCCATGCCACGGTGGGCGGTTCCTACGCGTCCGCTCCCAGCTATACCTACCAGGTCGGCCCGGACGGAAAACGCTATGCCATCGGGGGCGAGGTGCAGATAGATGTCTCTCCGGTCCCCGATGATCCGGCCGCAACCATTGCCAAGATGGAGGTCGTCAAAGCAGCCGCCCTTGCGCCGGCGGAACCATCTTCGGCGGACCGCAAAGTTGCCTCTTTGGCCGATGCTCAGCGCGCGCAGGCGGCAGCCGATCTGACCGCGCTCCGGGCCGCCGAGCGACGCGGTGAGGTGGACCAGCGCGCCTGACAGCCGCTCCCGTGCTCAGACTTCTTCTTCTGACTGCTGACGTCGCCAGAGCTGCGCGTATCGTCCATCCTGCGCCAGAAGCGCATCATGGGTGCCCTGCTCTATGATCTCGCCTTTTTCCAGAACAATGATCCGGTCCGCCTCAGAAATCGTGCTCAGCCGGTGCGCGATGGTCAGCACGGTACGCCCGCGCCCCGCATGCATCAGCGCATCCTGAATCTCGGCTTCGGTTTCTGAATCCAGCGCGGACGTCGCCTCGTCCAGCAACAGAATGGGCGGATCCTTGAGCAGCGTACGCGCAATACCAACGCGCTGCTTCTCACCACCCGAGAGCTTCAGACCCCGTTCGCCCACCGTGGTGTCGTAACCATCCGGCAGGGACAGGATGAAATCATGTATCTGGGCCGACTTTGCCGCCTGCTCAATTTCTTCGGGCGTGGCACCGTCGCGCCCGTAGGCAATGTTGTAGCGGATCGTGTCGTTGAAGAGCACCGTGTCCTGCGGGACCACCCCGATGGCCATGTGCAGGCTTTTCTGCGTGACTTCGCGCACGTCCTGCCCGTCGATGCGCAGCGCACCGCTGCCCACGTCGTAAAACCGGAAAAGCAGCCGCCCGATGGTGGATTTCCCCGACCCGGTCGAGCCGACAATCGCCACCATTTCACCCGGTTCTGCCGTGATGGACACCCCCTTCAGGATGGCGCGGTCAGCGTTATAGCCGAAATGCACATCATCGAGCTCCACCCGCCCGCCGGACACATCAAGATCCCGTGCGCCTGGCGCATCGACGACCTCCGCCGGTTGCTCCAGCAGATTGAACATCTCGCCCATGTCCACCAGCGCCTGCCGGATTTCACGGTAGACTGTGCCCAGAAAATTCAGCGGTACCGTGATCTGCACCATATAGGCGTTCACCATCACGAAATCGCCCACGGTCAGAGTGCCGTTCTGCACGCCGATTGCGGCCATGATCATCACACCGACCAGCCCGCCGGTGATCAGCACCGACTGGCCAAAGTTCAGAAACGCCAGGCTGTAACTGGTTTTGATTGCTGCCTGTTCGTATTTTTCCATCGCCGCGTCGTAGCGACCGGCCTCACGCTGTTCCGCGCCGAAATATTTGACCGTTTCAAAGTTCAGCAGGCTGTCGATGGCCTTTTGGTTGGCATCCGTGTCCTGGTCGTTCATCTCCCGGCGCAGCTTCACGCGCCATTCGGTCACCGCAAAGGTAAACCAGACATAGAGGCCGATCGTGACGGCCACGACGAGCAGGTAGTAGAAATCAAAGACCACGGCCAGGATGATCCCCACCAGCATCAGCTCCAGAATGAGCGGCCCGATTGAAAAGAGAAGGAACCGCAGCAGGAATTCGACACCTTTGACCCCGCGCTCAATAATCCGCGACAGACCGCCCGTCTTCCGGGTGATGTGATACCGCATGCTGAGCGCGTGAATGTGGTTGAACGTCTCCAGCGCCAGCTGCCGTAACGCGCGCTGTGCCACGCGTGCAAACACCGCGTCCCTCAGCTGCTGGAAACCCACCGTCATGAGCCGTGCCATGCCGTAGGCCACCGTCAGGCCGACAGCACCCAGCGCCAGCATCGGCACACCCTCTTCGGCCAGCGCGTCCACGGCACCCTTGTAGAAAAACGGTGTCGCGACCGAGATCAGCTTGGACAGGATCAGCATTGCCATCGCCAGGACCACGCGCCTGCGAACCCAGGGTTTGTCGGCGGGCCACAGATATGGCGCGACCCGGCGGATCGTCCGGATACCGGAGCGCCGTTCTTCCTGTTCAAGGGTCTGATCGGCCCCGGTTTTGTCGGCCTGTGCTGTCGTGTCAGATGGCATGAAGGGTCCTGCGCAGTCTCAGAGCGCACTACCTAATTCACATCTGCCCGCTTTGCCAGTGACGCGCCCGTATTTCCTCAAAGAGGTTCCCGGTCACCCGTCATCGGGCAGGTCGAAAATCTGCCCCGGATAGATCAGGTCCGGATCACGGATCGACGACCGGTTGGCCTCGAAGACACGGACATAAAGCAGACCCTCGCCATAGCGTTCACGTGCGATCGCCCAGAGCGTATCCCCTGTCTGTACCGTTACAGCACTGACAGGGCCTGCCTCGTCGTCGGTGGCTTCGGCCAGCACCTCGGGTGCTTCACGCTTGAACGGTGTTTCCAGACGGCTGGTCACCGCCCCCTGCGCATCCAGCGCATCAAGCCGCAGCGTATAGACGCCCGGTGCGACATCCGGCACATCACCCCGCCATGCTCCGTTTTCAGCCGTTGGCAGCGTCACACGCGCCACATTATCGAGGTAGACGCGGACCGATACGTCATCCATGCCCGCCCGTCCTGCAAGCTGCACAACGCCGGTGTCAGAATACCCGATGGTATCCAGCCGAACGCTGCGGGGTGCCGCGGGCGCAGTATCCAGCAGAGCCACGCCCTCTTCGGTCGACTGCAACACAGCGATCTGTTGTTGCGCGGGCTCCGCAGTCGCCTCCGCTGCCGGCCGTGGCGCTTCCGCCTGCGCGACCCCGGTCTGGCTTTCCGGATCTGCAGTTGTCTCAGGAGCCGGTTGCGGATCGGTGGCCTGCGCAATGGTCGCGGACTGTTGTGGAGCAGCCTCAACTTCTGCAACCGATGCGGCTTCCGCGGCGTCTTCAACCGGCTTGGGCGCCGGGTCCTGCTGGGACTCAACAACCACCGTTTCCTCAGCCGGTGCCGTTTCGGCAGGCGCCGGTGTCTCGGATGCAGCGGGTGTTTCCACGACTTCAGCCGCCTCCGCAGGCGCCTCGGGTTCGGCCTGCAGCCCGGCAACCACATCGCTGACGCCCTCCTGCGCCGCGCCGGCCGCGTCAGCAACCTCTTCCTGAGCTTCCGCGACGCGCGCGGTTACGGCTTCCGCAGCCTGCGCCGCACTGTCTGTGATACTTTCCTCAACTTCTGCGACGACTGCCGCCACCCTATCGCCGGCATCCTCTGCCTGTTGCGCAACATCCCCGGCTACGCCAGAGGCAGCATCGGCAACGCCGGCCACCACATCACCGGCAGTGTCCGCTGTGTCTTCGGCGGGGGCAGCTTCCTCTGCCGGGGCATCCACGCTCTCAGGCGCAGCCGCAATCACTGCTGGCGCCGGAGCAGGCAGGGGAGCAAGGATCACGTCTGCCGCTGATGCGACGACACTGTCCCCTGACCCGGTTTCCAGCGTCAGAACCCGCGCCGCATCGCTCGGCGACAGCGACGCCACAGCCGCAAATGCACCACGTGCATCCGCCACAGCCGTTGCCACTTCGTCACCATCAATCAGGATGCGGACCGTCTCTCCGGGTGCCGCACGACCGGCAATGACCATCAGCCCGTCCGCGTCGACCCGCACTTCATCTACAGATGGCGCAACCACCGGGGCGGCTGCATTATCTGCCCCGGCCACTTCTGCCTCTTCCGGTTCCGCGGGTGCAACCTCTTCTGCCGGCTCTGCTTCTGCCACGGGCTCAGGTGCGGTTTCTTCTGAAGACGCCTCACCGGCGTCCGTACCGGAGGTTTCCGGTGCAACCAGCGCGGCAAGATCTTCCTGCGTAGGCGCCGCATCATCCCGCAGCCCGAGATACGTCCCGGCCGCGATCACAACCGCAATCACGATCCCGGCCGTCAGCAGCCCTGAGCCCCCTTTTGCGGCGGCTCCCCCTTGTCGCTCATAGTCTTTTTCTCTTTCCGGTTGGCAGCCTTACACGAGCAGACGCGCAGACATTGAGCCTACATAACAACTGCTCTATCAGGGGTCAAAACCCCGTCGTTCAATTTCAGGACATCACGTCCGGAAAGGCTCGCTATGCGTACCGCATCCATCTGTGTTTATTGTGGCTCACGCACCGGCGACGACCCGGCCTTTATGGAGGAGGCCACAGCCATGGGAACGGCGATCGCCTCCGAAGGCTGGCGGCTTGTCTACGGCGCAGGGGACGTCGGACTGATGGGCGCTGTTGCCCGCGCGGCCCAGACCGCAGGGGCCGAAACCTTCGGCGTGATCCCCCAGCACCTCGTGAACTGGGAGGTCGGAAAGACGGACCTGACGTCATACGTCGTCACCGAAACCATGCACGAACGCAAGAAAGTCATGTTCATGAACTGCGACGCCGTTGTGGTTCTGCCGGGCGGCGCGGGATCGCTGGACGAGCTGTTCGAGGTTCTGACCTGGCGCCAGCTGGGGCTGCATGAAAAGCCCGTTTTTCTCGTGAATACAAATGGCTACTGGGATCCGCTCCTGGCGCTTCTGCAGCATGTGACCGACCGTGGCTTTGCCGGCGACAGCCTGCATGGCTACTACACTGCAGTGCCCGACACAGGTGCTGCCCGCAACGCTCTGCGCGCGGCCCTGTCCTGACGCAGACCGGACACCGAGTATATCGCCAGTGCTGTCCAGATGAGCGCGAAGGCCGCCATGTGCCAGCTGGTAAAGAGTTCGCCAAAGAGGAAAACGGCGACTGAAAACTGCAGCGTCGGGTTCAGATAGAGCAACAGACCAACCGTCGACATGGCGAGACGTTTGGAGCCGTAAGAGAACAGAATGAGCGGCACCGCCGTGACCGGACCGGACAGGATCAGCAGCACCGCCGATGTCGCGTCCCCGCCGAAGACCGCGCCCCCGCTGTGCCAGGAATGCCACAGCAGCGCAAAAGCCAGGGGTGACATCAGCATTACCTCGGCCGTGACCGACACAACCGGACCGGCGGAGATGTATTTTTTGACCACCCCGTAAAGGCTGAAACTGATTGCAAGCGCCAGCGCCGTTGTGGGCACCGACCCGAGCCCCAGAACCAGCACCAGAACCGCGCCTGTCACCAGGGCAACGGCCACCCATTGTGCTGTGCTCAACCGTTCTGCAAACAGCACCCGCCCCAGCAGGATCGCGACAAGCGGATAGATGTAGTAGCCCAGCGAGGACTGCGTCGTCTGGCCCACCTGCACGGCCCAGATGAATATGGCCCAGTTGACCGCGACCAGCACCGAAGCCAGCAGCATCAGACCAAAAGTCCGGCCCGTCCCCATTGCGTCCCGGACCGCCCGCAGACGGCCCTGCACAACCAGCACAAAACCAAAAAGGACAAGCGACCAGATCAGGCGGTGTGCCAGAACATCGAGCGGCGGGACGTGAGAGAGCGCATTGTAGAACACCGGGGAAAACCCCCAGATCACCGCGGCCCCGCCAATTGCGGTCACGCCCATAACTGTGTCGCTGGTCTTCACGGCCGCACCCTTTCCTGCTGCCGTACATGCGCCTCTTGCCGGGGCGGCACAAGAAAAAAGGCCCCGCGCTCAGCACGGGGCCTTTCTGTCTGACACAGTGGCGGGATCAGAGGCGCGAGGCCACGTTTTCCCAGTTCACCAGATTGTCGAGGAAGTTGGTCAGGTAGGCCGGACGTTTGTTGCGGAAGTCGATGTAGTAGGAATGCTCCCACACATCGCAGCCCAGCAGTGCCGTCTGACCAAAGCACAGCGGGTTTACACCGTTTTCGGTTTTGGTCACGGCAAGCGATCCGTCCGCGTTTTTCACCAGCCAGCACCAGCCGGAGCCGAACTGGCCCGCACCTGCCGCGGAAAACTGTGATTTGAATTCGTCGACCGAGCCAAAGCTCTCCGTGATCGCTTTCTCCAGCTCGCCCGGCATCGCGCTCTCACCCGGCGCCATCATTTCCCAGAACTGGTTGTGGTTCCAGAGCTGGCTGATGTTGTTAAAGATACCGTTCTGGGCGACGGCGTTGGCGTCATAGGTGCCCACGATGATCTCTTCCATCGATTTACCGGCCCATTCGGTGCCTTCGATCGCCTTGTTACCGTTGGTCACATAGGCGTTGTGGTGCAGGTCGTGGTGGTATTCCAGCGTTTCTGCTGACATGCCTTTGGACGCGAGCGCGTCGTGTGCGTAAGGAAGATCAGGAAGTTCAAAAGCCATTTGGGCCCCCTATTGGTTATTCGATGGGTATAGGGGGACATGAAGTGCACAGCGTTAAGACTTCAAGCCCCTTTTGCCCAAAACACACGCAATTGGCGATTATTCGGTGCGGATCGTACACTTTCCGCGGCCGTGGAACCGGTTTGAATAGCCCTCAGGGGTCGCATTCACAGTGATCGTGTTCTTCTGTTTGTTGATCTTTGCCGTATAGCTGAACGTTGTCGCCACCTCGTTGCTGGCGCTCACCGTATTGTC
This sequence comes from Roseobacter sp. S87, assembly GCF_055693285.1. Next base: position 626,649 of record NZ_JBVFTR010000004.1, on the reverse strand, counting down.
GAGGCGCCAGTAAATGCTCAGCCGGCGGTCATCATTCCGCTGCACCCGCGCGGGCATTGGTTTTTCGTGGAAAGTGAGGATGACCGGATCAACGACGATGACCGACCCGTTGTCCTGCACGACCACGTTGATCTTTTCAGGAATCCAGCCCGGCCTGTCGCGTTTTGACGGAATATCGCAATCGTAAATATAACCGCTGGCCAGAGCTGGCAGCGAAGTGGAACAGGCGACCAAAATCGCCAGAAGCGTACTTTTCATTATGTTTCCCAGGTTGAACTGACGCACTGAGCAGCGGATCATGTCACAGGGTTACCTGTTGTTTTCGCTGCATCATCTGCACCATTTCACCCGGAACGGGAAAGCTCAACCTTTGGTTAAAAAATGGTTAACCTCGGAGCCCTCCTGCGCCGCAACGTTAAGCAGATCCCAGACATACCGGGCCTGACTGCGGAAACAGATCAGGCGGAAACTGTCGTCATCGGGCATCCAGACTGCCGCGGCGACCTGCGCCAGACGCGTACGCCGGAACATGCCCGGACCGAACCGGTCCGTCGCCAGATCCACCGGGCACAGCTTGGCCATCACATCGCGCGCATGCGGGCCACGCACCGCGAATGACGCACGCGCGTCCGACACGTTCACCGCCAGCATATGTGCCTTGCCCGCAGCTTCCGTCAGCGCGCTGACGGTTGCCTCTGCCGCATCATAGCTGCACAGGATCAGCAATTCGTCAGGCGACATCCAGCACAGCGTGAAATCGTCCTTTGCGGCAATCCGGCCCGCATCAGGCACTGCCATGCCGGTCACGGCCTTCACCGCCTTTTTCACCGCCGCCACGGAAAGGTCCACGCGCAGCGTGACCATCCCCTGCAGGGCGGCCTCGGATACCTGTGCGATCCCGGCCTGCGCCTCTGCGCCACCCAGTGCTGTTACCGGATCAGACATTCTGCTTCTCCCCCTCGGCGTCATAGAAAACCGGATCGACAATACGGGCTTTGAACGTCGCCCCTTCTGTGCCGGGGAACTCGATGACCTCACCCATCCGGTCCGGGCCGTCCTGCACCAGCCCCATGGCGATCCCCCGCCCCAGCGTTGCCGAATAATACGTCGAGGTCACCCGCCCGATTACCTTGCGCTGACCGTTGGCATTGACCCCGGTGCCGGTGGCATAGGCCCCATCCGGCAACACACCGCCTGAAAGCGTCTCCAGGCCGACCAGTTTCCAGCGTTTCGGATCCGTCATGTGGCTGCGTTCCTGCGCGCGTTTGCCCAGGAAGTCTTCTTTCTTCTTCGAGATGGCCCAGTTCAGACCCAGGTCCTGCGGAATAACCGTGCCGTCGGTCTCGTCACCGATCATGATAAAGCCCTTTTCAGCCCGCAGAATATGCAGACATTCGGTACCATAAGGCATCGCGCCGAACTCGGCCCCTGCCTCCATCAGCGCATCCCAGAACGCCTGACCCTGACCCGCACGGACCGCGATCTCATAGCTCAGCTCACCCGAGAAGGAGATCCGGTAGACCCGCGCGTCAAATCCGCCGATCTGCCCGTCTGCCCATTCCATAAAGCCCAGCGCGTCACGCGACACATCCATGCCGCCCAGCTTTTCCAACACCTTGCGCGCATTGGGACCGACAACAGCAACCTGGGCATACTGCTCGGTGACATTGGCCACCCAGACGTTCCAGTCCCACCATTCGGTCTGCAGCCATTCTTCCATATGCTGATGGATGCTCTCGGCCCCACCCGTGGTCGTGTGACACAGGAACGTATCCTCATCGATGCGGGCGACGACTCCATCGTCGATCAGGAAACCGTTTTCCGAGCACATCAGACCATACCGGCATTTGCCCGGCTTCAGCGTCGACATCATGTTGGTGTACATCATGTCCATGAATTTGCCCGCGTCCGGCCCTTTGACGATGATCTTGCCCAGCGTCGAGGCATCCAGCAGGCCAAGGTTGCGCCGTGTGTTCAGCACCTCGCGGTTCACAGCCTGCGACACGGTCTCGCCGTCACGCAGGAACGCATAGGGCCTGCGCCACTGACCCACCGGCTCCCAGTGCGCACCATTGGCATCGTGCCAGTCGTGCATCGGTGTGCGGCGGATCGGCTGGAACACCTCACCGCGCGCATCACCGGCAATCGCGGCCAGAGAGATCGGCGTATAGGGCGGTCGGAACGTCGTGGTCCCCACCGCCGGGATCTCAGACCCCAGCGCCCCCGCAAGCGTTGCCAGACCGTTGATGTTACTCAGCTTGCCCTGATCCGTGGCCATCCCGAGCGTCGTGTACCGCTTGGTGTGCTCGACACTTTCAAACCCTTCCTGGGCCGCAAGCTGCACATCGCTGACCTTGACGTCATTCTGGTAATCCAGCCAGGCTTTGGCCCGGTGGTGATAATCGGCCTGCGCGGGCATCAGCCAGACAGGCTCCATCGGGGCCTCTTCCGCGGCCTCCCCCACCGGTGCTTTTGTCCGGCGCGGCGTGAAACCAGCTGCCTTTGCCGCGGCTTTCCCAGCAGCATCCGCATCCGAAACGGTTTCGCCCAGCAACATCAGTCCGTTAGCGCTGCCAGCGGCGGTCACAAACGGCCTGCCATCGGCCCCCGTCGGCGCTTTATCCACATCCGGGCGGAATATCGCCTGATCCGCATCCCAGCGCAGCTTGCCACCACAATGCGACCACAGGTGCACAACCGGTGACCAGCCCCCGGACATCGCCACCGCATCGCAGGCGATCTCTTCTGTGACAGCGCCTGCACCTTCCTGGCGGCAGACCTCCACGCCGGTGACACGCTTGCCGCCTTTGACCGCAGCAATGCCGTGACCGGTCAGCACCCGGATGCCAAGGGCGCGGGCCTGCTGCATCGCCGGGTTGTCGAGGTCCGGCGAGCGCGCATCAAGGATCGCAGAGACCGTCCGGCCCGCATGATTCAGGGCAAATGCCGTCAGATAGGCATCATCGTTGTTGGTCACGACGACGGTGCGGTCGCCTGCCGAGACGCCGAAATTCACCGCATAATCGCGCACAGCCGAGGCCAGCATGACGCCCGGAATATCATTTCCGGCAAAGGACAACGGGCGCTCGATTGCCCCGGTTGCGGTCACAATCTGCGCCGCCCGGATGCGCCACAGGCGGTGACGGGGACCGGGTGTTTCGGGCGCATTGTCCCGCAGCTGTTCGTAGCCCAGCACATATCCGTGGTCGTAAACACCGGCACCCATCATGCGGGTCCGCAGCGTCACATTGGGCATTGTTTCGAGTTCGGAAACGATTTGCTCCACAAATTCATCCACAGGCCGGCCGTTGACCGTGCCGCCATCCACCGGGGCCCGTCCGCCCCAATGCGCCGTCTGCTCCATCAGGATCACACGCGCACCGGATTTCGCCGCCATCAGCGCGGCCTGCAGACCGGCAACACCGCCCCCCACAACCAGCACATCGCAGAAGGCATAAAAGTGCTCGTATGTGTCCGCGTCGGCCTCTTTCGGTGCCTGACCCAGACCAGCGGACTGGCGGATAAACGGCTCGTATACGTGCTTCCACAGGGGCCGCGGATGAATGAACATCTTGTAATAGAACCCAGCGGGCAGAAAACGTGCGAGCTTCGTGTTGATCGCGCCCACATCGAATTCAAGGCTCGGCCAGTGGTTCTGACTGCGCGCTTCCAGCCCGTCGAACAGCTCAGTGGTCGTGACCCGCTGGTTGGGTTCAAAACGGCTGCCGTCGCCCATATTCACCAGCCCGTTGGGCTCTTCAGCACCAGAGGCCACGATGCCGCGCGGGCGGTGGTACTTGAACGACCGGCCGACCAGCATCTGATCATTGGCCAGCAGCGCAGAGGCCAGCGTGTCGCCTTCAAACCCGCTCAGCTGGCGGCCGTTGAACGAGAAAGTCACAGGACGGCCCCGATTGAGGAACCGGCCGCCCGACGTCAGACGTGCGCTCATGAGAACTCCCTCCAGGACCAGCCGGGCCGCTTTTTCGAAATGGTTTTCTTTAGGTCGGCGGGCGGCTCCAGCGTCTGCGCCGGATAGGTGCCAAAGACCTCAAGCGTGGTCGTGCAGCGGGCTGCATGAAACCACTTGCCGCAGCCATAGACATGCCGCCAGCGTTCAAAATGCACACCACGCGGGTTTTCCCGCATGAACAGATATTCCTCGAACTGCTCGTCGGCACTGCCCGGACCATGCCGTTTCAGATGCGCCTCGCCGCCACCATGGAATTCAGTTTCTTCGGCCGTCACGCCGCAGACAGGACAGGTCAGGATCAGCATGGTGTGCCTCCGGTGAACGGGGTGCCGCACGCAGAAAAGGCGGGCGCCGTCAGACGCCCGCCTCCGGCGGTCAGCTTAAAGGGGGTTGTGTTATTCGACGACAGCGGGCGCTGCGGCTTCCGGGGCTGCGGGTACGCCTTCGATGATGGCCGTGCCATCGGTCGCTTCAGGGTCCACAGGCACGGTGCCTGTGCCGAGAGCCGCAAGCAGCACCACGAAAGCGCCGATGACACCCAGCGTGATGAGGATGCCTTTGCCGCTGATGCCGTCACTGTGTGTTGTGTAGTCAGCCATTGCTCTGTCTCCTTGTTACGGGAGGCCAGTGTGACCGCTGCGCGGGCCTGCGCAATCCAGGCGGAAATCCCCGGTCGTTTTGAGCAGCAGCTGGCCGGATCGGCCCTGCCGTGTCGGCTGTCTGTTGCCGGTTTGGTGCCAGAGCGCTCTTCGGTTATAGTCGGGGCAGCGTCGCACAGAGGAGAATCGTGATGAGCAAGGAAATGATGGCCGTTCTGGTCTTTGGCGGTTTCGCAGCCATTGCGCTCATTATGCTGGTGCTGGAACGCCGTGGCATCGCCGCCCGCAAAGCCGCGCGCGGCGGGCGCGAGGTTGACGTGAGCAATCTGATTGCCTTCGGATCCGCCGCAGGCGAAGGCGCGCGCACCCATGACCGGAAAGACTGAGCGGTGACCTGGCTTCTGTGGGGTTCTGGGGCTCTGTTTGTGACAGGCGTGGGCCTCGCGATATGGGAGCGCAGGAAAAAGCGCACGCTGCTGGCGCACGACCTGACTGCGGCCGGTCCGCAGACCGAAACTGACCGCGAGCGCATCCGGGCCGAGGACGCCTTGATCAACCGCCACAGCTTTGGTGGCCACAGTGGAGAAGGTGACGTCCATTAGTGTGCCACCCCGGCAGCCACGGATTCGTCGATAAACCGGCCTTCGCGGAAACGGTCCAGCCCGAATTCATCCGTCAGCGGCCCGTGGCCTTTGGCAATCAGCTCGGCCATCGCCCAGCCTGACCCCGGCGTCGCCTTGAACCCGCCAGTGCCCCAGCCGCAGTTGATAAAGACATTCTCAACCGGCGTTTTCGACAGAATGGGTGACCGGTCGCCCGTGACATCAACAATACCACCCCACTGGCGCAGCATCTTCAGACGGCTCAGCATCGGGAAGGTCTCGATCAGCGCGCGCACCGTTTCCTCGATGTGATGGAACGACCCGCGCTGGGTATAGTTGTTGTACCCGTCGGTGCCGCCGCCGATCACCATCTCGCCCTTGTCGGACTGCGACAGATACCCGTGCACCGTGTTGGCCATCACCACCACATCCATGCAGGGTTTGATCGGCTCGCTGACCAGCGCCTGCAGGGCGACAGATTCAATCGGCAGACGGAACCCCGCCAGACCGGCCACGTGGCCGGAATTGCCCGCCACCACGATGCCCAGCTTGTCGCAGTCAATCGCGCCCCTGCTGGTGTCCACACCCACAACCCGGCCACCTTCGCGGCGGATGGCTGTGACCTCACACTGCTGGATCACATCCATGCCCATGTCCGAGCACGCCCGCGCATAGCCCCAGGCAACCGCGTCATGCCGCGCCGTGCCGCCGCGCGCCTGCCACAGCCCGCCCAGCACCGGGTACCGAGGCCCGGCAATATTCATGATCGGCACCAATTCTTTGACGCGCGTGGGTGTAATCCACTCGGTGGTGACCCCTTGCAGCGCATTGGCGTGGGCCGTGCGCTGGTACCCGCGCACCTCATGATGCGTCTGCGCCAGCATAATCACACCGCGCGGGCTGAACATGACGTTGTAGTTCAGGTCCTGGCTCATCGTCTCGTAAAGAGACCGCGACTTCTCATAAAGCGCCGCCGACGGGTCCTGCAGGTAATTCGACCGGATGATCGTGGTGTTCCGGCCGGTGTTGCCACCCCCCAGCCACCCCTTTTCCAGAATGGCCACGTTTTTGATGCCGAACCGTTTGCCCAGATGATACGCGGTGGCGAGGCCGTGCCCGCCGCCCCCGATGATGATCACATCGTATTTCTTCTTTGGTTCCGCCTTGCGCCAGGCCCGTTCCCAGCCCGTGTGGTAACGTGCGGCCTCGCGGGCAACAGCAAAGACAGAATAGCGTTTCATGGCACCGGTCCCCGAACATGGCTGTGCGCCGGAATCGCACCGGCGCCAAGGTTCACTCTCTTCTGCCTTTCCCCGTGGAAAAGAGGATACTCAGCGCGTCACATCCTGACATGTTTGCGACACGCGGCGCAATTGCACAGAGCTGTGACGGGGCCGTGGCCTTTTGCCTCTTTTTACCTGGGCACACAGCCGCTACATGTCAGGCCACAGTCTGAGGAAACACAATGACTTTCTGGATCGTCACAGCAGGCCTCGCGGTCATCATTTCAGTGCTTATTGCACTGGCGATGCGTGCGCCCCGCACGGGCGGTTCAGAACCTGCGGCGGCCTATGATCTGCGTGTTTACCGTGATCAGCTGCGCGAAGTGGAAAAGGATCTCGCACGGGGCGTGGTGAGTGCTGCGGATGCAGAACGCGTGCGCGCGGAAATCTCCCGCCGTATTCTGGCCGCCGACGCCGCCCTGCGCGCCGAAGAAGCCGGAGAGGATGATCACAAAGGCGCCCCTGCCATCGTTTCCGCCCTGCTGGCCCTTGTACTCATTGGCGGCAGTATCGGGCTTTACACCCAGCTGGGCGCACCGGGGTATGGCGATCTGAGCCTGCAGAACCGTATTGCAATGGCCGAAGAACGCCGCGCGGGACGCCCCTCGCAGGCCGCCGCCGAAGCCAGCCTGCCCGCCGTCCAGACCCCTGCGAACGCCAGCCCCGATTACATCGCCCTTGTGGAACAGCTGCGGGAGACCGTGGCGCAGCGCCCCGACGATCTGCAGGGCCATATCCTGCTGGCCCGCAACGAGGCCAACCTCAACAATTTCCCCGCCGCCGCGGAGGCGCTGGCCGGCGTGATCCGTATCCGTGGCCCGGAAGCCTCGGTGGTCGATTTCACCGATTATGCGGATATGCTGGTGCTGGCAGCAGGCGGCTACGTCTCGCCCGAGGCAGAAAACGCGCTGAACACCGCGCTCACCATGGACCCGGCCAACGGCACCGCGCGCTATTATTTCGGCCTCATGATGGCCCAGACCGGGCGCCCCGACACTGCTTTCCGCATCTGGGACGGCCTGCTGCGCGAGGGGCCGCCCGACGCGCCCTGGATTGAACCGGTGCTGGCGCAGATCGAGGACATGGCCTTCCGTGCAGGCGTCAACTACCAGATCCCGGAGATCGGCGGCGGGCGCGGCCCCACCGCAGCAGACATTGAGGCGGCTGGCGATCTGAGCCCGGCGGAGCGCATGGAAATGATCGGCAATATGGTTTCGGGCCTCTCGGACCGGCTCGCCACCGAAGGCGGCCCGGTCGAGGACTGGGCCCAGCTGATTACCGCCCTCGGCGTACTGGGACAGACAGCACAGGCACGTGCGGTCTATGACAATGCCGTGCAGGTTTTCGGAGATGACACCCGCGCGCTTGACCTGCTGCTGCGGGCGGGCCAGCGGGCTCAGGTTGCCGAATGATCTTTGAGACTCCCGAAGAATTTCTGGCGGCCCTGCCCCCGATGCGCAGCCTGGCAGGTCTTGATCTCGGCACAGCAACCATCGGTGTGGCGGTCTCGGATACCTTTTGGTCAGTGGCCACCCCGCTGGAGACGATCCGGCGCAAAAAGTTCTCAGCCGATGCAGCGGCCCTGATGAAAATTCTCTCCGCCCGCAACATCGGCGGCATCGTCCTGGGCCTGCCACGCAACATGGACGGCTCCGAAGGGCCGCGCTGCCAGTCGACCCGCGCCTTTGCCCGCAACCTCGACCGGCTCGACGGATTTGATCTGCCCGTTACTTTCTGGGACGAACGTCTGTCGACCGTGGCCGCCGAACGCGCGCTGCTGGAGGCGGATACGTCCCGAAAACGTCGCGCCGAGGTCATCGACCACGTGGCCGCCGGGTATATCCTGCAGGGAGCGCTGGACCGGATCCGCGTCCTGCGCACTCAGGAAGGAACATCATGACTGACGACATCTGGCAGCGTGACGAGGTGCAGAGCCCCTGCGTGAAGATCTGCGTTGTGCACCCTGAGGTCAGGCTGTGCACCGGCTGTCTTCGCTCGATCGACGAAATCACGCAGTGGTCGCGGATGTCACCTGGCGAACGCCGCGCTGTCGTGGACGACCTGCCCTCCCGTGCGGGTCAGCTCACAAAACGCCGCGGCGGACGCGCAGCGCGCCTGGCGCGCTGACCTGACGCGGGCATTCCCGTCCGAAACATCCGATTCTGCCATGATACCCGCAACGGCATGGCGCGCCCGACGCAGGCGTCTGCGGCGCGCCAAAACAGGCAATATCTGGCCTGAACGGCCAGATATTGACATAATTCTGGTCTAACGCGGTGCAGACATAAGAGAATATACGCGCGGACAACGACGGAGTGCCCCATGCTCAACTTCCTTAAAATCGGTGTCTCAGCACTGGCAATCAGTGCGTTCTTCGTCGCCCCGACAGTGACAGTAATCACCGCAGACTACGCCTATGCCAAAAACGGTGGTGGAAACGGCGGCGGCAATGGTGGAGGAAACGGCGGCGGCAATGGTGGCGGCAACGGCGGTGGGAATGGTGGCGGCAACGGCGGCGACAACGGAAAAAGCGCCGGTAAAAGCGGGTCGGATGGCAAGGCAAAAGGGCTGGGCCGCAGCAAAGACAAGTCTGCCAATGGCAGGAGCAAAGCGAAAGCGGGATCGTTCCGCGAAACGATAAAAGGCATCTTTGGCAAAAGTAAAAACAGCCGCACCGAGGCAAAACAGGTGCGGCAGGCCTCAAAACCAACGCGCAGCGCCCCGGAAGTAAAAGCCAGCCTGCGCCCGGCGACACGCCCGGTCAAAGGCACGCTGCACCCCAGCAACCTTGGCAAACTGAACGGCGCGATCAATTCCAGCCCGAACGCCAAACTGGCGCATCTGCGGAATGGCAACTTCAACGGTCCCGTAGGCCTTGCAGCAGCCCTTGCAGCGGCAGATGCCGGCCTGGCGGAACTGTCCGTCGACTTTGAAGCGGCGACTGAAACGCTGGCGCTCGCAGCGGCTTTTGAAGTGCTTGATGTGGCAGCCGGTCAGCCCACCGCAGAGGAGCGGCAGGCAGTTGCGACTCTGTCGAACCCCGATGCAACCGAGGAAGAAATCACCGCAGCGCTCGATGTTCTGGGCGCAGATATCACCGATGAGGAAATTGCGGCAATCAACGACTACCCCGAAATAACCGCTGATCAGGTCGCGGCAGCGCAGGAAGTTGTCACCAGCGACGACGGAACAGTCGCAACGCGGCCCGATGATGCGGCGGTTGCCTCCGCTGTGGCGACGCTCGACGCAGTCGGTGAGGCCAGCAGCGCAGTAAGGGAGGCTGAGGACGCTCTCTTGTCCGAGTACAAAGGGTCGCTTGACGCGCCCGATCCGGGCCTTTCTGAAGGCTACATCAGCCCCGAAGAACAGGTCCTTGATGCCGTGCGCGCTTCCAACCCGACCCCGGAAGAAGTTGAAGAGGCACTGTCCAAGCCGGATGACGCCAGCGATACGGAAACCGGGGAACCGCTGGACCAGGCGGAACTTCTGGACGACACCAACCCGCCCGAAGAAAGCTGACTGGCGGCGCTACTGCGCCTGCAGTTTCCGCGCTTCCTCACCTGCCAGCTTCAGCAGGCTCTGCATGAACGGCTTGTCCAAGTCATCGGTGCGCACTGCCGCATAGAGCCTGCGCGTAATACCCGCCTTCGTCAGCGGGCGGGTGACATAATCAGAGGAATATTTGACCTCGCGCACCACCCAGTCCGGCAGCACGGAAACACCCCGGTTCGACGCGACCAGCAGCAGGATCACCGCCGTCAGTTCGACCTGGCGGATGCCCGCGGGCTCCACTTTGGCCGGGATCAGCAACTGGCTGAATACATCCAGACGCGACCGCTCCACCGGATAGGTAATCAGCGTCTCGCCGCGGAAATCCACCGCCTCGACAAAAGGCTTCTGCGCCAGCGGATGCGCGCTGGAGGCCACAAAAACCGGCGCGTAATCAAAGAGTTCCACAAATTCAACGCCCGGCAGGTCTTCCGGATCAGACGACACCACCAGATCCACTTCTTCTTTCAGCAGCGCCGGCAGCGCTTCAAAGGCCAGGCCCGGCCGGATGTCCACATCCACATCGCCCCAGCTTTTGCGGAACTGCTCCAGCACCGGGAACAGCCACTCAAAACAGGCGTGACACTCAATCGCGATATGCATCCGGCCCGTGCTGCCCGCGCGCAACCCGCTGAATTCCTCCTGCAGCGCCTCGATCTGCGGCAGCACCTGTTCGGCCAGCTTCAGCAGCCGCAACCCGGCCGGAGACAGCTTAAGCGGCTTGGACCGCCGCACAAACAGCTCGACCCCCGCCTGGTCCTCCAGACCCTTGATCTGATGGCTCAGCGCCGACTGGGTGATGTGCAGCAGATCCGCCGCCCGTGCCAGCCCGCCTGCCCGGTGAATGGCCTGAATGGTGCGCAGATGGCGGAACTCAATATGCATGCCGAACTCATGTTAAAGATGAAAGTTATGAGTTTGTCTCATTATTCCGGATGTGGCACAAGATGCGAAATCAAGAGGAGCTCGCCCCGATGACAACACCCGCCGTATCCTTTGAGGTCTTCCCGCCAAGATCCATCGACGCCTCTTTCCGGCTGTGGGATACCGCGCAGGCGCTTGCGCCGCTGGAACCGCGCTTCTTTTCGGTGACCTATGGCGCGGGCGGATCAACCCGCGACCTGACCCATGACGCCGCTTTCACGCTGCGCAAGACCTCCGGGCTGCCGGTGGCCGCACACCTGACCTGTGTCGGCGCCACAAAGTCCGAAACCATGGCCATCGCCCAGCGCTTTGCCAAAGCCGGGGTCACCGACCTTGTTGCCCTGCGCGGCGACCCGCCCGAGGGATCGGACGGCTTCACACCGCACGAAGACGGTTTTGCCAGCTCGGTCGACCTCATCAGTGCGCTTGCGGAAACCGGGCAGTTCACCCTGCGCGTCGGCGCCTACCCGGAAAAGCACCCGGAGGCGCGCAGCCAGCAGGACAGTATCAACTGGCTGAAAGCCAAAATCGACGCGGGCGCGGCAGAGGCCATCACCCAGTTCTTTTTTGAGGCCGAAACCTTTCTGCGGTTCCGCGATGACTGCGTCAAAGCCGGTATTGACGCGCCGATCACGCCCGGCATCCTGCCGGTGACCAACTGGAAAAATGCCCGCGCCTTTGCCACCCGCTGTGGCACCAGCGTGCCTGCCTGGCTGGACCAGGCCTTTGAAACCGCGATCCGCGACGACCGACACGACCTGCTGGCGCGCGCCGTCTGCACCGAGATGTGTTCCGAGCTGGTGGATGAGGGCGTGGAAAACCTGCATTTCTACACGCTGAACCGTCCCGAACTGACCCGCGAAATCTGTCATGCGCTTGGCGTCACCCAGGCCGCGACCGGTGTCCGCGACGTTGCGTAACCCCTTGAGCACAGACACCTGACTGCCTAGCCTCCGGGTGACACCAGCCCGGAGATCTTCATGACGTTTGCCGCGAAATCACCCAGCGATCTGCTGCCGCCCGAAAAGATCATCACCATGTCGGGCCTGGAGTTTATGCAGGGCATTCTGGACGACAAAATCGCCGGAGCGCCGATTGCTGAAACCCTCGGTTTTGATCTGCTGGAGGTGGCCGAGGGCCGCGTAACTTTCACCGGCACCCCTGCCTTCGGCGCACTGAACCCAAGCGGTGCCGTGCACGGCGGCTGGTATGGCGCACTTCTGGACAGCGCGCTTGGCTGTGCTGTGATGACAATGGTGCCCAAAGGCTCCGTCTACACCACGCTGGAATACAAGGTGAATATCGCCCGCGCCATCCGGCCCGGCACAGTGGTGGACTGTGTGGCGACCGTCGATCACGCGGGCCGCTCAACCGGTGTGGCACACGGCGAAATCCGGGGCCGCGAGGACGGCAAACTCTATGCCACCGGGTCGACAACATGCATCATCATGAAAATTGCCTGATCTTTATGCATCACATTAATAAATGGATGTAAATTACCAATTTTTATACCTTTTAATCTGAATCATAAATGGCAAAATACCAGGGTCAGCAAGACCTGAATCAGGAAAATTCCTTCCGTGCAAACACTCCGTCTCGCCGCCACAGCATTCCGCGCAAACCTGCTGTTCCTGCTGCTTGTGCCCGCCCTCAATATCGGTCTGGAAACATTTGGCCTGGGCGGAGGTGCGGCAGGCGCAAAACTTGTCCTGTCCGCCTTGATTCTGTTCATGCTGCACCGGACCATATTGCTGGGCAGCCCGTCTGGCGCAGTATCACCCGTTGATCCGGTGCTGCCGGATACGGATTACCCTGCGCAGCCAAAACTGAAATTCTGGCTTTTGATGGCCGGTATTTCGTTGATGGGGATCTTTCTGATACTCGGGTCCTACACGGTGATTCAACCGCTGGCCGCCCGTCAGAACCTTGGCCCGGATGGGCATATCGGGCTGGCACTTCTGGCAGCTCTGATCCCCTACTGGATTTTTCTCGCCCTCTTCGGCACAGCCGTTCCCGCCGCGGTGATCGACCACCAGGCGGGTCTTGGCCCGGCGCTGAAGCGCGCACGGGTGTCGTTTTTCCGCGTATTATTCGGGCTTTTTATGGGTCCGGGACTGATCTGGGTTCTTTTACTCGTCCTTGGAGCCCTGCTTAAAACCGTTGGGGTCTATAGTTACGACTGGATCCACCTGTCTGACTTCACGGCCATGGGCCTGGTGATCGAATTCCTGCTCTTCGGGTTCGGTCAGGGGTTCGCCCTGGCGGTTACGGCCGCTGTGCTGTCACGGGCCTATCTGCGCGGCCTGCATCAGGCGGCAAACGCCGCGCCCTGAACACCTCGGCAACGCCGGTTTCAGGTCGGCTGCACCAACCCGCCAGCCTGTGATCTCAGCCCGGATCGGTGGCAAGACCCTCATGCTGCGCCAGTGCCCGGCAATAGGATGTCCAGTCTCTGAAATCCTGCGTAAAAACGTAGAGCGCGCCCTTGTCCGCCCAGTAATTGCATTTGCCGCGCCAGGTCTCCGCGACCCAGGCCCCAGCGACCGCACGCCCTTCGCCGTGCGCGCGGGTATAGGCCGCGTCTTCCCAGACACCGGCCATCCGGATGAGGCGCTGTTGCGCCTCGCCTTCGGACACCCATTCCGCGGCGACAGCATAAAGCGCGCCGCACTGAACCATGCTCTCGCTGATAGGCTGGCCGCCCTGCACCGGAACAGCCAGTCCTGTTATCAAAATTGCTGTACCAAAGAGCTTTGACATGCCGACCCGTTGTTTGTCCTGTGCGCAGGCTACGATGGGAAGGTGGCTGAAAAAGGGCGGCGTCAGACCGTCCTGCCGCTCACCCGCCACCCGGTCGGTTTGGGCAGCGCTGCCTGCCGTATTGCAACGCTGTCGTGCACCCGTTCCGAGCTGTCCCGAAGCGACAGGCGCGGACGACGCGACACGAGCCAGCGCCCGTGCCCCCGGAAAGTGCCCAGCATCGGCGCGGTCGCGTCCCGTGCAAACCGCTGGGACCAGCCGGCGGGCAGCGGCAGACCGCGCTTCTGCGCCTGCTCCAGCATCCAGACCAGTGGAATATTGGCCAGCGGCCGCGCCGGCTCATACCCCCCAGCTGCCCGCCCACATCACCATGGGTGCCGGGAAACCACAGCTGCTCCACACGCCCCGGATACCCTTCGGGCGTTGTCCACAGAACCGGTGAATAGGCCACACGCGTCTCGTCCAGTGCCAGTGCCTGATACCCGGCGCGCACGTTGTGGCTCAGTTCATGGTTATGAAACGCATGCTTTTTCTCAGAGAGCCGCCAGAGCCAGGGCATATTGATGCCCAGCGATTTGACCGTATCCCAGACGCCGATCATCTCGATCTCCGTCACATCATGACAATGCATCCTGGAGAACACGCCCGCCGCGTCGCTGGACGGATCATTCTGGTAGTGCCGGTAAACCTCGCGGATATTGCGCTCGGTCGCCTCTTCGGCGCGCAGCAGCCCCACCAGATCAATCACGCCCGCCAGACTGCGCACCGCGTAGGCCCCGCGCGAATAGCCCAGCAGGAAAATCCGGTCGCCCGGCCGGTAGCGCGAGGCGAGATAGCCATACGCGCGGCGGATCTGACGGTTGATCCCCCGCCCCATCATCACATCCAGCGCAGACCGCCAGCTGCGCCACTGCACGCCCGGCTCATAAAACAGCGACACCTGATGCACCGTTTCGCGCAGCAGCTTATACGCCGTGCCCGCATTGGTCTCACAGCCGGGCTCCAGCGAAGACAGCGTGCCATCCAGGATCACCACATGAATAACGGGACCCCGCCTGGGGCCGAAATCGCTGGCAGGGCGGCGCCACAGACGGGTGCCCAGCCAGTCGAATACTCCGTTATTCCGCAGCGATACCCTCACTGTTCAGAAGCTCCCATACTTTGTGCGGCGTAAAGGGCATGTCAGCCTGACGTACCCCCCGCGCCCAGAGCGCGTCCTGAACCGCATTGGCCACAGCGGCCAGCGCACCCACGGTGCCTGCCTCGCCACAGCCCTTCATCCCCATGACGTTCGCCGTCGATGGTACCGGTTCGGACGTAAATGAAATATTGGGCACGTCATCGGCGCGCGGCAAGGCGTAGTCCATGAACGATGCCGTGAGCAACTGGCCGTCTTCATCATAGACAACATGCTCTGTGATTGCCTGACCGATCCCCTGAACAACCCCGCCATGCACCTGACCTATGGCCAGCATCGGATTGATAAGATTGCCAAAATCATCTACGACAGTATAACGGTCCACAGCGGTCACTCCGGTCTCCGGGTCCACTGTTACCTCTGAAATATGGCAACCGTTGGGAAAGCTGCGGGCCTCCAGCTTTGCACGTGCCTCATGGCGCAGCAGATCATCGCGGCCCGCGCTGCGGGCCATCTCTGCCACCTCCAGCATCGTGGGCGTCAGGTTCGACCCCTCGGCCCGGAACCGTTCATCATCAAAGGTGATCTCTGACGCCGGAACGCCCATTTCGTCCGCCAGAAACGCCGTAAACGCCTCTGTCATAACTGAAACAGTGGCCAGCGTGGCATTGTTCTGCACAGTGACCGAACGCGACCCGCCGGTCCCGCCGCCCTGGGCGATCCGGTCGCTGTCACCCTGCACAACACTGATCCGGTCCGCCGGAATCCCTGTCTGATCCGACAGGAATGTCGCATAGACCGTCTCGTGGCCCTGACCTGTGCTTTGTGTGCCGACATAAATCGTCACGGTGCCGTCCTCGTTGAATTCGACGCATGCGCCTTCCGAAGGATCGCCCAGAATACTTTCAATATAGTAACAGACGCCGATCCCCCGCATCAGACCGCGCGCAGCATCCGCTTCGCGGCGCGCCGCAAAACCCGCAATATCGGCCTCTGCCTCGGCCCGCGCCTGCACCCGGCCAAAGTCACCAACGTCATAGGTTTCGCCGGTCGCCGCCTTATAGGGAAACTGGTCCGGACGGATGAAGTTGATCCGGCGCAGCTCGAACGGGTCCACCCCCAGCTCGCGCGCCGCCCGGTCCATCAGCCGCTCCAGCACGTAAATCGCCTCGGGCCGCCCCGCCCCGCGATAGGCATCAACCTGCACCGTGTTGGTGTAATACCCCTCCACCTGCAGCCAGGTGGTCTGCACATCGTAACAGCCTGCCAGAACCCGGCTGAAGAGCTGCGTCTGAATGGGCTGGCCGAACTGCGAATTATAGGCCCCGAGGTTGCAGCGCGTGCGCACACGGTATGCCGTGATCTTATGGTTCTCATCGAATGCAAATTCGGCCAGCGATGTCAGATCGCGCCCGCCGTTATCGCTCAGCATCGCCTCCGTCCGGTCAGAGGCCCACGCCACCGGCCGGCCCAGCACGCGCGCGGACTGCGCGCAGAGGAAATACTCTGGGTAGGCAAAAGCCTTCATGCCAAAGCCACCGCCCACATCAGGAATAGTCACGCGCACCGCTTCCGGGTCCAGCTTCAGTGCTTTGGCCAGCTGCGCCTTATGCGCCCAGACCCCCTGTGCGCCCAGCGACACATGCAGGCGCGCGCCGTCCCATTCCGCAAAGCATCCGCGCGGCTCCATCGCGTTACAGATGATCCGGTTGTCACCAACATCGAGGGACACGGTGTGCGCCGCCGCCTCAAACGCCGCCTCAGTCGCGGCCTCATCGCCCATGCCCCAGTCAAACGCCAGGTTCTGAGGGGCCTCGGGATGGATCACCGCATCGCCCGGGCCGACGTCCATATGCGCGTCCAGATCATCGTACTCCAGTTCAATCAGCTCGGCGGCATCGCGCGCCTGATCCAGCGTTTCCGCCACCACAAAGGCCACCGGCTCGCCCACGAACCGCATACGTTCCTTTGCTAGGATCGGGCGCAGCGGGTTCGCCCCATCCGTGCCATCGCGGTTTTTCACAACGCTGGCCTGCATGGAAATGTCCATGCCCGCCGCCTCCAGGTCCTCCACGCTCAGCACCAGGTGCACCCCGGGCGCAGCACGCGCCTCTGAGAGGTCGAGACCGGTGATCACGCCATGTGCCACCGGCGCGCGGAACACGAACCCTGTGAGCGCATTTTCCGGCGCAATATCCGCGACATAGCGGCCCTGACCGGTCAGAAAACGTGTATCCTCAACCCGAACAACGGGCTGCGATCTGCCAAATTTATCCATGGGGGCTCCTTCGGGGCGCGGGGTGGTGGTGCTGTGTCAGCAGGGTGTCGCGGACACTCAGCCGGCAGGACGGGTCCCGCCGATCTCCTTCATATAGTCAAGAAGCCAGCTGCGAAAAGCCCTTGCCGCCGGTCTCATCGCATTGCGGTCCGCGCAGACCAGAAAATAGCGGTCCGTGCCGGACACGGCGATGTCCCCGCCACAGGGTACCAGGCCCGACTGCCGGACCACCAGATCGCTCGCCGGCGCTCGGGCGAGCATGACGCCTGCGCCCTGTGCCGCCATCGCCGCCGCCATCACAGTACTGTCCGCATGGATCAGTTTCAGCGGGGCGAGCGGCTGGCCCAGCTCATGCATCACATGCCGCCAGCCCGAACGGTGCGTGGCCACCTCAATCAGCGGTGCTGCCCCCAGATCGCCAGGGCTCGCAATCTGCGCCGCCAGTGCGGGGGTGGCTACCGGCTGCAGCGTCTCGCCCAGCAGCGGGTCATAATCCCGCCCGAACTGCCCGGGCGTGCCGAAAACGATCTGCAGGTCGCTGTAGCCTGCGTCAAAATCCGAAGCCGCGTTCCCCGTGTTCAGCGTCAGGCGGACGCGGGGGTGCACAGCGTGAAACCTTTTCAGCCCGCCCGCCAGAATACCATGCGCAAAGAGAAGCACCGAGCGCACAAAAACCGGCTGCTCTGCCCCGCTGCCGAAAATACCGGTTGTGGCTTCCTCGAGCAGCCCCAGCGACTGCTGTACCGTCGGCAGGTAGGACCGGCCCGGATCGGTCAGTGTCACGGAATGTGCGCCCCGCTCGAACAGCTGCGCACCCAGACGGTCCTCCAGCGCCCTGATCTGCTGGCTGACCGCTGCCGACGAGAGGTTCAGCTCCTCCGCCGCCCGGGCAAAGCTTTCCGTGCGGGCCGCCACTTCGAAAACACGCAGCCAGTTGAGCGAGGGAACGCGGGACATGGCCCAAGGCTAAGTTAAACTTGGCCTCAGAGGCAAGAGGCACCGTGCTGCATTCCGCGTCATTGCTGCCAGGGTGCACCGCAACCATACAGGAGGAACCCGATGCCACCCCCGATCCCCCTTGAAAACGGCCGCCTCACCGAAGCGCAGTCCGCGCGGTACCGCCGGGATGGATATCTCTTTCCCATCCCCGTCATGTCTGCTGAGGAAGCAGCGGGCCTGCGGGACGGGCTGGAAACCCTGGAACGCGACTGGCTCGACAGCGATCTGCCGCTGCCGCTGAGCACTTACAAACGGGTCAACGCGCATTGTGTGATGCCGCTGGCCTGGCAGATCGGGCACCATCCTGCCATTCTTGATGTGGTCGAAGGCGTGATCGGGCCGGACATCATGGTCTATTCCGTGGAGTTCTTCATCAAAGAGCCGCATACCCGGCATATCGTTTCCATGCACCAGGACCTGACATACTGGGGTCTGGGCGAGATTGACGGGCTGGTCACCGCCTGGCTGGCGCTCTCGCCGTCAACGCCCGCGTCCGGCTGTATGGATTTCGTGCGGGGCAGCCACAAAAATCCGATCCTGCCGCATGAGGACACGTTTTCAGAAGATAATCTGCTCTCTCGCGGCCAGGAGGTGCGGGTGGATGTTGACCCGGACGACAAAGTACCGGTGGAAATACACCCCGGACAGATATCGCTGCACCACGGGCTGATGATCCACGGCTCGGGGCCAAATACCACGGATGACCGGCGCATCGCTGCTGTGATCCGGTACTGCAGCCCCGCCATCAGCCAGCAGGTGGGCGACCGGGACTTTGCCGTGCTCGCCCGCGGCCAGGACCGTTTCGGCCATTTCGACAGGTTCGATGCGCCTCAGGCCCCCTTTACGCCGCAGGCCCTTGCCACCTACGATCAGATCCGGCGCGCTCAGGCAGCGACAATGATGAAGGGCGCGGACAGAAAGGGAGATCTCTACGCATGATGGACAAGGTCAGCTTTACGCAGATGAAGGATGGTACGGCCGAGGATTATGCCTTCCTGACTGAACACGAGACCGAATACACCCGCGGCACCGCGGACCGCCTGCTGGAGGCGATGGTGAGCCTGGATGCGAGCCTGTCGGGTTATCAGGTCACGCGCCTTGGTCATTCGCTGCAGTCGGCCACCCGGGCGGAACGGGACGGTGCCGATGTGGACTGGATCGTCTCCGCGCTCCTTCACGACATCGGCGATATCTACGCGCCCTATAACCACGACGAATATGCGGCGACCATCCTGCGGCCCTTTGTGCGCGAACAATGCACCTGGGTGGTCGAAAAGCATGGTGATTTCCAGATGATCTACTACGGGCACCACGTCGGCGCAGACCCGCACAAACGCGACAAATACAAGGGCCATGCCTATTTCGACGATTGTGCGGCGTTTTGCGAACGCTGGGATCAGGCGAGTTTTGATCCGGATTATGACATGCTGCCACTGGAGCATTTCGCACCGATGGTGCGGGCGGTCTTCGACCGCGCCCCCTATGACCCGGGGGTCATCCGCGCGGGCGTGCGCGTGCCGCTGGTGACGCGCTGATACCGCCGCACCGGGGCCTGGCGCAGGCCCGCCCATCGAGGGCGACCCTGCGCCGCCCGGCGTTGCCGGGGGTGCTCAGCACCAAAAGACGGCGCAAACTGTCCGGCTGACCTTTTCCTTCGCCGCGCCTTCGGCTAGATGAACGCCCAACGCGGACAAAGGATACCGTCATGGCGCTCGACAAGACATTTGACGCAAAACAAGCCGAAACACGGCTCTATGCTGCCTGGGAAAAAGCCGGGGCTTTCAAAGCCGGGGCCAATGCCTCGCGCGACGAGACCTTTTCCATCATGATCCCGCCGCCCAATGTGACGGGCTCTCTGCACATGGGCCATGCCTTCAACAACACGCTGCAGGACATCCTGATCCGCTGGCACCGCATGCGCGGCTTCGACACCCTGTGGCAGCCGGGCACGGACCACGCAGGTATCGCCACCCAGATGGTCACCGAACGCGAGATGGCCGCCAATCAGGAGCCGTCACGCACCGAAATGGGACGTGAGAAGTTCCTCGAAAGAGTTTGGGAACAAAAGGTAAAATCCCGCGGCACGATCATTGGCCAGCTCAAACGTCTCGGCGCCTCCTGCGACTGGTCGCGCGAAGCCTTCACCATGGGCGGCGCCCCGGGCGACCCCGAGGCCGGCACCGGCGCGCCCAACTTCCATGACGCGGTCATCAAGGTCTTTGTTGATATGTACAACAAGGGCCTGATCTACCGCGGCAAGCGGCTGGTGAACTGGGACCCGCATTTCGAGACCGCGATCTCCGATCTGGAGGTCGAAAACATCGAAGTCGACGGTCACATGTGGCATTTCAAATACCCGCTCGCGGGCGGTGCCACCTATGAATACATCGAAAAGGATGAGGACGGGAACGTCACCCTGCGCGAGACCCGCGACTACATTTCGATCGCCACCACGCGACCGGAAACCATGCTGGGCGATGGCGCCGTTGCGGTTCACCCATCAGATGAGCGTTACGCGCCAATCGTCGGAAAACTATGTGAAATTCCCGTTGGACCGAAAGAACATCGCCGCCTGATCCCGATTATCACCGATGACTACCCGGACCCGGAGTTCGGCTCTGGTGCGGTCAAGATCACCGGCGCGCATGACTTCAACGACTATGAGGTCGCAAAGCGCGGCGGCATCCCCATGTACCGTCTGATGGACACTAAGGGCGCAATGCGCGCCGACGGGGCCGCCTATGCAGAGGCCGCCGGCATCGCCATGGCCGTGGCGCAGGGCAGTCAGACCCTGTCGGAAGCTGAAGCCGATGCAGTGAACCTGGTGCCGGACGAGCTGCGTGGTCTGGACCGTTTTGAAGCGCGCAAACGCGTGGTCCAGCAGATCACCGATGAAGGGCTGGCAGTCATGCAGGTGCAGCCGGTCATCGACCCCGAAGACGGCCAGGAAAGCAGCCGGCTGGTGCCGCTGGTCGAGTCGAAAAAGATCATGCAACCCTTTGGTGACAGGTCCAAAGTTGTTATTGAGCCGATGCTCACAGACCAGTGGTTTGTGGACACGGCACAGATCGTGCAGCCCGCGATAGACGCGGTCCGGTCGGGGGAAACAGAGATCTTCCCCGAACAGGACAAGAAGGTCTACTTTAACTGGCTGGAGAACATTGAACCCTGGTGTATTTCCAGGCAGCTTTGGTGGGGACATCAGATACCGGTTTGGTATGGGCCAGGATTGTTGGACACTGACGACGGGAAATATTTGGCCTACGGCTCGCAGTATCTCAAAGCATTCTGCGCCGCAAACGAAGATGAATTGCGAAAACAAGCATATGATTTCTATGGGCGTGATGTTTACGAGATAGGCGTAAAAACCAGCAAAGGGGTGCAATTGCATGCGCCGTTTGATGGTGAAGATCGCACTGAATACAATACTGGGGGTGTTATGCCGCTTCCCCCGGAACACGGCCATCCGGTTTACCTTTATCGCGACCCCGACGTGCTCGACACTTGGTTCTCCTCCGGCCTCTGGCCCATCGGCACGCTAGGCTGGACAGGCGATGCGGCACAGGATGCGGCAAACGACGCGTTACAGAAATACTTCCCCACCTCCACGCTGATCACCGGGTTCGATATCATCTTCTTCTGGGTCGCCCGGATGATGATGATGCAGTACGCCGTGGTCGGCCAAAAGCCCTTCGACACCGTTTATGTGCACGCCCTCGTGCGCGACGAGAAGGGCAAGAAGATGTCCAAGAGCTTGGGCAATGTGCTCGACCCGCTCGACATGATCGACGAATATGGCGCGGACGCCGTGCGCTTTACGCTCACCGCCATGGCCGCCATGGGACGCGACCTGAAACTCAGCACCGCGCGCATCCAGGGATACCGCAATTTCGGCACCAAACTGTGGAATGCATGCCGCTTTGCAGAGATGAACGAAGTCTTTGCCCATCGTACGGCGCGCACCGACGTAATACCGACATCATACCGACCCGAAACCGACGTGACACAGGCGGTCAACAAATGGATCATCGGCGAGACGGCGAAAGTGCGCGAAGAGATCGACGCAGCGCTGCAGAATTACCGGTTCAATGACGCGGCAAACGCGGCTTACGCCTTTGTCTGGGGCAAGGTCTGTGACTGGTATCTGGAGCTGTCAAAGCCACTGCTGCAGGATGAGCAAAACACTGAATTTGCAGCAGAAACCCGTGAAACCATGGCCTGGGTTCTGGATCAGTGCATGATCCTGCTGCACCCGGTCATGCCCTTCATCACCGAAGAGCTCTGGGCCGCCACAGGCACCCGCGAGGGCATGCTCGTACACGCGGACTGGCCCGCCTATACAGCCGACGAACTGGTGGATCCGGACGCCGACCGGGAAATGAACTGGGTCGTCTCCCTGATCGAAGCGATCCGCTCCGCCCGCTCGCAGATGCACGTGCCGGCGGGACTCTATGTTCCGCTGATCGTCACCGACATCGACGGCGCGGGCCGGGCAGCATGGGACCGGAATGAAGCGATGATCAAACGGCTGGCGCGGGTCGAAGACCTGACGACGGCAGACAGCTTCCCCAAGGGAACCGTATCGCTTGCCGTCCAGGGGGCTTCCTTTGGCCTGCCGCTTGCGGAAATTATTGATATCTCGGAGGAAAAAGCGCGCCTTGAGAAGTCACTGGGCAAGCTTGCGAAAGAGCTGGGCGGGTTGCGCGGGCGCCTGAACAACCCGAAATTCGCCGCCTCTGCACCTGCAGAAGTCGTGGAGGAAACCCGGGCGAACCTGGCCCTGCGCGAAGAGGAAGAAGCACGTCTGAACGAGGCGCTCGCGCGGTTGGCGGAACTGGGCTAAACTGCGTGTATGCGCAGTTTTCGTTCACTGATTGAGCAGCAGATCGCGAAGGCCAGGACGGCCGGGCAATTGTCCGGACTGGAAGGCGAAGGCAAACCACTGCCGGAACGACCCGTGGAAACCAACGACGAGGCTGCGCTGTCTGCAGGCATGCGGATCATGGCCGAAGCAGGCGCCCTGCCGGAAGAATTTCGGCTGAAGAAGGAACTTGATGCTGTTCGGGAAACGTACGGCGCATGCCAGAGCGACGCGGAGCGCGGTAAGCTGATGCAGCGCATCGCAGACCTTGAACTCAGATACGGCATCGCACAGGAAGCGCGAAAAAAATTCATGAAATAAGTCGGTTAAGATATTTGCAAACAAGCCATCTGCATTTTGCAAACAAGACACCAATTACTTAAAAACAGGCGCCCGACCTGCAAACTGCGCCGCGACCACTTCCATCTGCTCTGGCGTCCCCAGAAGCCGGGCCTGTGCTTCCGCTTCGGCGATAAGGATCTCTCCTGGCGTCATATCACGCACGTCGCCCATCAGTTTTTTGGCAGCCCAAATAGCTGCCGGGCTCTTTGCAGCAATCTGTTCGGCCAGCGCCTGGGCTGCAACCAGCGGCTCGTCAGCGACAGTTGTTACCAATCCCCAGGTTTCCGCCTGCGCCGCACTGACCGGGGTCGCTGTATAAACAAGCTGGCGCATGACGTCATCGCGGACCAGCGACGGCAGCAACAGCATGCCCCCCATATCCGGAATAATACCCCATTTCATTTCCATGACCGCAAGCTTCGCATCAGGCGCCGCAATCCGGATATCAGCCCCCAGAGCCAGTTGCAGACCGGCGCCGAATACAGAGCCTTCGAGCGCGGCGATCACCGGCATTTCCAACCGCCTCCAGGACATCACAACTTCCTGCCATTGGTTCGTGGTGCCCTGTCCATGCGTGCGCGGCACGATCAGCTCCTGCATGTCTTTGCCAATCATGCTGCCCAGACTGCCCAGATCAATTCCCGCACAGAAAGTGCCCCCGTCTCCTGACAGAACCACAACCCGCGCGTCAGATGCCGCGACGACGCCTGCCGCATCAATAATGCCATCGATCATCGCCTGATCCATCGCATTCTTCTTGTCCGCCCGCGTCAGCACGACGTGAGCAATGTGATCTGTGACCGTTACGCTGACCCGGGACATTGCCTGCTCCTTTATGCTGACGCCAGAAAACCGCAGTTGCAGCACCATTTCCAGTGAAACGTCGGGGCAAACGACAGACTTGCTCAAACCGCCAGGCTGGTTTTAATAGAGGCAATGACACACTTTCGACTGACATCGCTGGCCGCTTCGCTGCCCGACACAGTACCCTTCGTCGGCCCCGAGACCCAGGAGCGCAGCCGCGGGCATCTGTTTGATGCCCGTCTTGGTGCCAACGAAAACGTCTTTGGCCCTTCACCCAGCGCGATCCGTGCCATGGCTGAGACGCCGCAGTGGATGTATGGCGATCCGGAAAACCACGATCTGCGATACGCGCTGGCTGATCACTACAGCATCAGCCCGGATATGGTCATGGTCGGTGAGGGCATCGACGGGCTGCTCGGATATCTGGTACGGCTCATGGTCGGCCCCGGCGATGCGGTTGTGACTTCTGACGGCGCTTATCCCACGTTCAATTATCATGTGGCAGGCTTTGGTGGCGAACTCCATAAAGTGCCTTACCGGCGCGATCATGAGGATCCGGTAGCGCTCTTCCGCAAGGCCGCGGAAACGGACGCCAAACTGGTGTACCTGTCCAATCCTGACAATCCGATGGGCAGCTTTATCAAGGGCACCGAACTGCTGGAAGCGCTGGATGAGTTGCCAGAGGGCACGCTGCTGGTGCTCGACGAGGCATATATCGAATGTGCCCCGGATATCGCCGAAATCCCGCTGGCCTGGGATGATCCGCGCATCATCAGACTGCGGACTTTCTCCAAAGCCTACGGGCTGGCCGGCGCACGGGTCGGGTATGCTATCGCTGCACCTGAACTCATCGCGGCGTTCAACCGTGTGCGGAACCATTTTGGCATGAACCGCGCGGCCCAGGAGGGCGCGCTGGCGGCATTGCATGACCAGACCTGGCTGCGGTCAGTGCTGGCGCGCATCGTTGCCTCGCGGTTCCGGATCATGGAGACCGCGCGCGACTGCGGGCTGACGCCCCTGCCCTCTGCGGCGAACTTCGTCTGTATCGACTGCGGGCACGACGGGGCGTTTGCAAAGAAAGTGCTGGATCATCTGGTCGACCACGGGGTGTTTGTGCGCATGCCGTTTGTCGCACCGCAGAACCGCTGTATCCGGATCAGCTGCGGTACGCCCGCACAGATCGAAATTCTGGCCGATGCCCTGCCACAGGCGCTGCGGAAGGCAGAAATTAGCTGACGGAGAGGCGAATGGTCCTATACTGTTTCAAAGGCAGCTGAAGAGGACCTGATGCGCGACCCGACACCCGGACGAGCCCCGAATTTCACCGGCGCCTGTATTGTGATGTTCGGCGTCAATCTTGGCTGGGTACTGCTATTATTCTTTGCGATATATGGCCTCGCGGCAGCGGTCTTTTTATGTCTGGTCGTCAACCACTGGCTCAACTGGCTGGAAACCCGTCGCAGAACGGCCGAACAGGCGTTCGGAAATATGACGCAGGAAAGCGCCGGGTCACGCCCCGGCGATCACCGCTGAGGCGGCTTCCAGCGCACCGGGCCCGTGCGGAATATCCAGCGCGCGGAAACCGGCGTCCATGCCGCCCAGCAGCCCCATGATCATCTGCCCGTTCACGTGTCCCATGTGACCCAGCCGGAAAAACCCGTGCCATGCCGGGTCGCCGGCAGGGGCCATGCCGAGCCCGATCCCCAGCGTCAGCGCCAGGTTCTGTTCGGTCCAGTCGCGCAGCGCGGTGGCTTGCGGGCTTTCCAGGCGCAGTGATGTCACCGCGTGACTGCGGTGTGCGGCATCGCGGATGTTCATCTCAAGGCTGCCGCCCTGCCCCCAGGCATCACAGGCTGCCCATATGGCCCGGGCAAAACGCGCATGGCGCGCCCAGACCGCCTCCATCCCTTCGGTCATCAGCAGGTCGAGTGCGACGCGCAGTCCGTAAAGATGATGCGTCGGGGCGGTGCCGTTCCAGTATTGCCAGAAACCGTCCGGTGCGGAACGCGGCTCCCAGTCCCAGTAGCGGCTGACGCGGGGCATCCCTGCCCGGACGGCTGCCGCACGATCATTGAAAAACACGAATGACATGCCCGCGGGCACCATCAGCCCCTTCTGGCACCCGGTGACCATGACATCCACGCCCCAACCGTCCATTTCAAAGACATCGCATCCTAGGGACGCGATGCAGTCGGCCATCAGCAGTGCAGGATGCCCGCAGTCATCAAGAACACGGCGCAGTGCGGCAATATCGTTGCGGACGGAGGTCGAGGTATCGACATGCACGGCCAGAACCGCCCTGATCCGGTGGCTGGTGTCCGCCTTCAGCGCATCGGCGATCTGTTCCGGCTGAACCGGCGCCCGATCCCCGAATTCTACAATCCGTGCTGCGGCCCCCAACCCTTCCGCCATGTCGGCCCAGCCATGCGCGAAATGTCCCGTGGCCGGCACCAGGACCTCATCACCCGGCGCAATGACATTGGACAGGGCCGCTTCCCAGGCCGCGTGCCCGTTACCGATGTAAAGCGCCACGTGCCCACTGGTGCGGGCGACCTTCTTCAGATCCGCCACGATATCCGGCATCATCTCCGGCAACTCACCGGCATAGATGTTTGGCGACGCCCGGTGCATTGCCTGAAGCACGGCATCGGGGATGACGGATGGCCCGGGAATGGCCAGATAGGCCCGGCCCGACGGGGGCGCCGAAAACTGTGGCATAACTACTGTCCTTTTTGTCACGGGTGACACTAGCCTCCGCGCGGGCGGCGTCAATCACCTATGCCATGCAGCAGCGCAGTCTTTCAGAGCAGCCGGACTCAGCGGCGGTAGCGGCGGGCCAGCACGGCAACGTCCGCACCACCGAAATAACGGGCAAGCGTCCACAGATTCCGCGCGCCCCGGCGCAGCCATCCCTGTGCGTGATACCGTTCGGGCGATGTTTCCGCGATGGCGTCGATGCGGATCAGTCGCCCGCGCAGCGCCCGTGCGATCGCAACGTCTTCCATCAGAGGCTGATCCGGATACCCGCCAACCGACTGGTACAATGCCCGTGGCAGCAGCAGGCCCTGATCACCATAGGGCAGCCCCATCAGACTGCGCAGGTTGGCCCAGCCCGCCACAAGACGGCCCGCAGTACCGCCCCGCGCAAAAGCGAGGCGAAACCAGCCCGCCTGGTCGGTTTCCAGGTGCCGGACAACCGGCCCGACCCAGTCCTGCGCCAGAGCAGTATCTGCGTGCAGCACCAGCAGCCATGCGCCCTGCGCCTCAGCGCAGCCGCGGGCAAGCTGCCCGCCCCGGGAGGCCTCGCCTGTGACAATCTCTGCCCCCCACGCACGGGCCACAGCAACCGTGTTGTCCGTGGACCCGCCGTCTGTCACGATCACTTCGCGGATCAGCCCGGCCTCCAGGCCCGGCAGAAGCGCGCTCAGGCATCCGCCCAGTTTCTGTTCTGCGTTCAGTGTCGGCACGATGACCGATATGGGTGCCCGCATGCTGGCTCGCCCCTTCCGTTTGGCGTTGCGCGCGTTATATGACACAGAGCACGCAAAGAGGAGCCCCCCATGTCCAATCGCCGCATCCTTCAACTCACAGGCGAAGATGTACGGGATTTTCTGCAGGGCCTGATCACCAACGACATCGCCGGGCTCGAAAAGGGGCTGGTCTATGCCGCGCTGCTGACGCCTCAGGGCAAATACATGTCCGATTTTTTCGTTGTGCCTCACACAGACGGCATCCTGCTTGACGTGTCCGAGGCGCAGGGAGACATGCTGGTCCAGCGCCTGACGATGTACAAACTGCGCGCCGACGTCACAATCACGCCCGCGGATCTGTACCTGCACCGCGGCACCGGTGATGTCCCGCCGGATGGTTTTGCGGATCCTCGCCACGCGTTAATGGGGTGGCGCGCCTATCGCGCGACAGAACAGACCGATGATACCACGGACTGGACGGCGCTGCGCGTGGCTGAAATGATCCCGGAAAGCGGCACCGAGCTGACACCCGATACCTTTATCCTTGAGGTCGGGTTCGAGCGGCTCAACGGCGTTGATTTCCGCAAAGGATGCTATGTGGGTCAGGAAGTAACGGCTCGCATGAAGCACAAGACAGAACTGCGCAAAGGCCTCGCGCGCGTATCGGTGACTGGTCCGGCAGACCCCGGTTCAGAGATCACCGCAGGCGGCAAACCAGCGGGCACGCTTCTGAGCCGCAGTGGCGATCAGGCCCTGGCCTATCTGCGCTATGACCGGGCCAAGGACGAAATGCAGGCAGGCGACGCCACCCTGACCCGTAACGACATATAAAAAGCCCCGCAGCGGGCGCTACGGGGCAATCTGCAATTCCGAAACGCAGATCAGGCGCGCTCTGAGTATTCCATAGTTTCTGTGTTCACGACGATCTCCTCGTCCTGGCCAACGAAGGGCGGCACCATTACCTTGACGCCATTGTCCAGGATCGCTGGCTTGAAGGAGTTTGCCGCTGTCTGACCTTTGACCACCGGCTCGGTTTCGACGATTTTGCAGGTGACTTTCTGCGGCAGCGTCGCGTTCAGCGCCTCTTCTTCATAGAATTCGACCACGATGGTCATACCGTCCTGCAGAAACGGGCGGCGCTCGCCCAGCAGCTCAGCGGGCAGCTGGACCTGTTCATAGGTTTCGGTATCCATCACCACCAGCATGCCATCGTCCTCATAGAGGAACTGCTGGTCCTTTTGCTCAAGGCGCACCCGCTCGACTTTGTCGGCACTGCGGAAACGTTCATTCAGTTTGGAACCGTTGCGCAGGTTGCGGAGTTCTACCTGTGCAAACGCCCCACCTTTACCGGGTTTTACATGATCGACTTTCACCGCGGCCCACAGGCCATCATTATGCTCCAGAACGTTTCCGGGCCGGATTTCGTTTCCGTTGATTTTTGGCATGTGGCTCACCTGTGTCAAAAGGTTGATGAAAAGTTGATGAACCCTATATCTGGGAGGATTGTGGGTGACAAGACAACGATATCTCGTGCTGCACGTGCAGAAAGCTATGCAAATTGTGCATATAAGGCATGCAAATACGGGGTATCCGAATCGGCCAAAACCCGTCATAAGGGGCGTCACGCCGGAAAGACAAGAGCAAGAATAATGGAAAGGACGACGGATGAAAGATTTCGTTGACGGCACAGCCTTCAATAACGAGCAAGGCAACCGTGCGCGCAAACTTTTTGCAGCTGTGGTACTGGCTGCGCTTGACGACGCAATTGCGGACGACAAGAAATACGGCAACGGTCCGGAGCAGATCGCCCGCTGGGCACGCTCGCGCGACGGCCGCGAGGTTCTGAGCTGTGCCGGGATCGACCCGAACGAACGTGTTGTTCAGGGACTTATGGAATTTGTGGGCAAAGGTGTGCGGACCTCCGTGGCACTGTCCCGCGAGGAATCAGAGCGCCGCAACGCAGCGCAGCAGGCAGAAGCCGCCTGATAATTCACTGATTTTTCAGACAGAACGCGTCCCGGTTCGGGGCGCGTTTTTTCGTTCAGGCAACGCCGAACACAAAAAGCCACTGGCGCACGACCCAGAGTTCGGCGGCCAGTAACACAAGAACAAGCACCGACAGGCCCGCGCCGATACCGCGCCGCCATAGCAAAAATGCGGCGACGGTGGCCAGAAACGCCTCCACCGGTGCAACCATACCAGCCCCCTGCGCCCGGTCCCAATAGCTCAGCGGGCTCTCATAAACCCACCCGGTCAGCGGCCAGAAATGCGCCCGTCCGTCGTCGTGGTGCAGCGGAAAATCCAGGCAAAGATGCAGAAGTGCGGCACCGGTCAGCGCAATGGCCCAGGGTTTTCTGCGCCACAGAGCCAGCGCCAGCAGGACACCCCAGACAATGAATGAGTTATCAATCGCGAAAATCGTCTGCCAGGCATCTGAAAAGTAGAGTTCGTTGAACACACGCTGCGGCGGGATCGCAAAGATGTACATCGCGCCCCCCGCAAGAAGATAGAGCGACAGGTCCGGCATCAGCGCCCCAAGAAGCGCCGCCGCAACGACCCAGCGGTCACCGCTGCGCGCCATCGCGGCGGCCCCCAGCAGAAGATGTGCAGGCGTGTTCATCTTTGCTCCTTTTCTTTGCAGGGATCATGCGTCAGTTTGCCCGCAGAATGAAGAGGCGACAGATGCGCGGCAAAGCCATTATGATCCAGGGTACAGGCACCAACACGGGCAAATCCATGCTCGTGGCGGGACTGGCCCGCGCGTACCGGAACCGGGGGCTCAGCGTGCGTCCGTTTAAGCCGCAGAATATGTCCAACAATGCAGCTGTCACGCCCGGCGGTGGTGAAATCGGACGTGCTCAGGCGTTGCAGGCGATGGCGGCAGGTGTTTCTGCGCATGTCGATATGAACCCGATCCTGCTCAAACCCCAGACGTCGACAGGTGCGCAGGTGATCGTGCAGGGACAGGTCGCCGGCACCCAGGAGGCCCGCGATTTCGGCCGCAACCGCGAAAGCCTGATGCCGCGCGTGATTGAGAGTTTCGACCGGCTGCGGGATGCAGCCGATCTGGTGCTGGTCGAAGGTGCGGGCAGTCCGGCTGAAACCAACCTGCGCGCGCGCGACATTGCGAATATGGGCTTTGCCCGCACTGCTGATGTGCCGGTGGTCCTTGCCGGGGACATCGACCGCGGCGGCGTGATTGCGCAGATTGTCGGCACGCAGGCAGTCATGGACGACGCCGACAACGCGATGATCACAGGCTTTGTGGTGAATAAATTCCGCGGCGATGTAACGCTCTTTGATGGCGGGCGCGATGACATCATTCACAGGACGGGCTGGCCCTGTCTGGGTGTTGTGCCATGGTTTGATGCCGCGCGGAAACTGCCCGCCGAAGACGTAATGGACCTGCCCGCTCGTGCGCAGTCGGGCGGCAGCGGTACCGGGGTGGTCGTGCCGCGCCTGCCCCGCATTTCAAACTTTGACGATCTTGATCCGCTGGCGGCGGAGCCTGGTATTGATCTGATCGTCGCAGAACCGGGCGCACCCCTGCCGCGTGAGGCGGATGTGATCCTCCTGGTGGGCAGTAAGGCAACGCTCGGAGATCTTGCGGCCCTGCGCGCCGAAGGCTGGGATCAGGATATCCTGTCCCATGTGCGGTATGGCGGTCATGTGCTGGGTCTGTGCGGCGGCTATCAGATACTCGGGCGTCAGATCGGCGATCCTGACGGTATCGAGGGCCCGGCCGGGACAGCACCCGGGCTGGGACTGCTGGATGTCGAAACCACGCTGGTGCCCCGAAAAGAACTGGCGCTGCGCGAGGGGCGTTCACTGCTGCATGACACGCCGCTGACCGGTTACGAAATCCATATGGGTCGGACAACCGGACCGGACTGTGCACGCGGATGGCTCGATTTCGGCAAAGGCCCTGAAGGGGCTGCGTCAGCGGACGGGCGGATCCGCGGCTGTTACCAGCATGGAATTTTCACGTCCGACAGTTTTCGCGCGGCATGGATGCGGGACCTCGGCCAGACATCTGAACGCGCATATGCAACGGAGGTCGAAGAGACGCTCGACGCCCTCGCGGCACATCTTGAAGCCACAATGGATCTGGATCAGTTACTGTCGATGGCCCGCTGAAGCCGGGGTCAGTCCAGCTCGCGCGCAGCAAGGGCCCGCATGATTTCCCGCCGGACCAGTTTGCGCACGTTGCGCGTGATGCGCTCTCCCAGATCACCCTGAAGCTCGCGCCGGACAATATCGGACACCAGCGCCGTCAGCGCCTCCTCATCCAGGATCTGCTCATCGGCCGGGACTTCCGCCCGCGGATCAGAATGTTCCGCTTCAGGCTCCCCGGTTGCTGCGACCGAAGCCACAGGCTTCATCGGCTCCCCGCTGTCTGCAAGCGGCGCGCCGGTCCCGTCGAGGTCCACAGCATTCTGCAGAGACACTGCAGGTGCGCGTGTGCCGGCATAGGCATCGCGTCCGTCACCGTCCGGCTCCCAGTGCTCGGACCGCCGGGCAATCGCTGTCTCCAGCGCCGCAATTTTGTCGGCCAGGCTGCTGGTCGCACGCGGCGCTTCCGTAAGGTCAGCTTCGCTCCCATGGCGGATAAATTCAGGCACGGGTAAATCGTCGCTGTCACGGCCGTCCCGCTGAACCGCGTCTTCGGGCATCAGTGTCAGAACAGGTCTGAACGGCGTTTGCGGGGCGCGGGGGCCGGGCTCTTCAGCCGTCTTTCCGGTGACACGCTGCTGCGGTGACAGAACCAGCCGCTCGGCGTCTTCGCTATGTGCCGCGTCACCACGGCGGTTATCACTGACCAGACGCCGGATCGACGACAGGACATCTTCGACCTGAGAATTAGTTACCGGATTCGACATTTTGCACCACTCCTGCCCGGTTCAATTCTAGCCCGGCGCCATCGACAGCACAATGCTTGTGGCAAAATGTCAGTTTTTTTGCAGAGACTTCAGGACCCGGTCCAGCTTCTGACCCTGCGCTGACCGGGCTACCGGCGCGTCTTTGACAAGGTTGTAGTAAGCCGCCGGATCATAGAGCTGAACTCCAAGGCCAAGGTCTCTTGCCGTCAGACGACCCGTGGCCTGAAGCACAGAATAAGCCGCAACATAGACGTTGGCCTCTGCGGAAATCCGCGAGGTTTCCGCATCAAGCAATTCCTGCTCCGCATCCAGAACATCCAGCGTGGTCCGTGCACCCAGCTGTGCCTCTTCCCGCACACCATCAAACGCGATGCGCGCCGCACGGATCCGCTCCTCGGAGGCGGACAGGCTGGCGCGCTGCGCCGAAAGCTGTGCGTATGCGGAACCGACGTTCTGCGAAATCGTCTTCTGCACTTCAAAAAGGTTGCCGCGCTGCGCATCACGGGCGGCAATCGCACTGCGGATTGCGGAATCGATCAGACCGCCCTGATAGATCGGCCCGGACAGGGTGATCCCGATGCTGCCGGAATTTGTATAGGAACTGCTGCCGAGGTTCTCCTGACGGTTCAGCGAGCCATTGGCGCTCAGCCGCGGCTTGATGCCCGCCTTCGCCCGCTGGATATTCAGTTCGGCGGCGGCAACCGCATGCTGGGCTGCGCGCAGATCCGGGTGGACCTGCAAAGCCTGCGCGCGGGCCGCTTCGACATTGCTGCCAAAAGACGGCAGCGACGGCGGCGCGGTCAGCTGCCCGGGTGTGCGGCCCACAACATTGCGGTAGACTTCGATCGCCTGCTGCAGGTCACCCTGCGCGGTGGCCAGTCCGCTGCGCGCTTCGGCCAGCTGTGCTTCGGCCTGTGCGACATCGGTGCGGGTTACTTCACCTACTTCGAAGCGGTCCTGAGCCGCCCGCAGTTCCTGTTGCAGCAGATTAAGGTTGTTGCGGCGCAGTGCCACAAATTCACGCAAAGACCGGACGTTCAGAAATGCCGACACCGCGCTCAGAAGAACCTGCTGCTCAATGCTGATCAGCTGCTGGCGCGTGGACAGAACGGTTTCCTTTGCGGCCTCAACACCCAGCTGGGTCGCCCCGAAATCATACAGCAGCAGCTCAGCAGCAATACCGACAGACGCGTTGGTCGCTTCGATATTGTTGGTGGATGCCAGACCGGTCTGCGATGAAATACTCCGCGTATCACCAAAGTTGCGCGTCACACTCGCCGTATAGTTCACAACCGGCTTGAGCGCGGCCGCAGCACCCGCGACATCCTCGTCAGCGGCCCGCAAAAGCGCGCGGTTCTGGTCCAGCAGACCGCTGTTGTTGTAGGCGCCGACCAGCGCGTCAGCCAGCGTTTCGGCCTGTGCCGCACCAGCTGCCGTGATCACACAGACACCCAGTGCTGCGCGCTGCAGTGTTTTTCTGACCGCTTCCGTAATTGCCATACCTGCCATCCGTTTTGCCTCTGAGGTTTGCCTGGTCTTTTGCCGGCTCTGTTGTTCAGAATTCAAATGCTGCTTCGCGGTCGAACCCGGGCAACACCGGCGCACCGGCATTGAATGCCATCCGCCAGGAAATCGCGCCGCCGCTTTTGCGTCCGATGCGCACCTCGCCCAGAGCCCCTTCAACGAAGAGACATGCGATGCGCCCGCCGTCCTTCAGCTGATCGGGCAGGTTCTGCGGCAGCTCGCGCACCCCACCCTGCAGGACGATTACGTCGTAAGGGCCATGCTGCGCGGCCCCTTCTGCGAGCGGGCCTTCGTGCATAATAACGTTGTCCGCACCGGCCTCTGTCAGCGCTTCCTGCGCGTCGCGGGCCAGGTCTTCATCTTCCTCTACCGCAACAACAGCCTCTGCCATATGCGCGATGACAGCCGAAGAATACCCCAGCCCCGTGCCGACATCGAGCACCAGCTCTGAATTCGAGATATCGAGGGCATCCAGCATCTTTGCCAGCGTCCGCGGTTCCAGCATCACACGGGAAGGCCCCAATGACAGGTTTTCACCCATATATGCCGCCTCTCTGTGGCTGGCGGGCACAAAGTTTTCACGCTGGATCGTCAGCATCGCGTCAATAATGGGAAATTTCGTAACGTCGGACGGCCTGATCTGTGTATCGACCATCATTGTCCGCCGGGCTGCAAAGTCTGTCATGCGTCTAAACTCATCCGTTCAGAAAGTGTTCAACCAGATGTGGCACAGTTGCGGCGCTGCGGCAACGCCCGAGGAGCGAATTTTGGTAACCTGTGGCACTTGCGACCGCCCGTTTTATCGGTTAGCTCTGCGTGCACACCATCGGCGGCGAGTTGGCGGAGTGGTGACGCAGCGGATTGCAAATCCGTGTACACCGGTTCGATTCCGGTACTCGCCTCCATTTAAAATCAATGACTTGCATCAACTTCAAGAACCGCGCACCGTCGCGTCTAAACATTCGTCTAAACATTCTGTTTTTGTTCTGTTCTGAAATATGGCCGCCGCGTACCAGTTTTAAAATTGGCAAACGCCGGAGGTTGGCCGCACCAAACAGGCATTGAAATCGGTTTATCGCGTCGCGACCCAAGCTTGCTTTCTCAGCAAAAAGAACGAAGCGAAACAGGCCCGCATTCGAACTGAAGAAACAAAAGGGGCTCGAAATCTGCGAATGCCTATGTCGAGCTCCGCCCCATTGGGGTTGTTTCGGGTCAGCCATCATCGGCGGGGGACCCGCCTGCTATCCGCATTGCACTTTCCACCGTCGCCACCATCGCGACGGCTCAACCCGGTCCGCCATGGGCGCAGCGCAGCGACGCCCAAGGCGCGGCCGGTCCGCATCCCCTAGCTTGTTATAGTATACATTTAGCGACACGCTGGACCGGCGCTTCCGACGAATTTACGCGTCAAGAGAAAATTTGAATTTTCGCGACAAGATGCGTATTTATTTTCTCAATGTTGCGCAAAGAGCGCAATTTCCGTATGCATTTAGCGACACGAATTCGTGTTTTGCAGATTAAAAAATATTCAATCAATTGCCGCCGAATCAGTGACCGACTAGATTTCCTATATCGACTGTTTGCATGAGCCGACTGGCACATTCAGCCTTATGGATGCGCGAACAGAGCAATGGGAAACGCTAAGAGGCAACCGGGTAATGTCTGGCAACACAACCGAAAGGAGGGCTCTGGCGATGCTCAAAACCTTCGAGCAGGCGGGGAAACGGGTGGTGTCCGTAAGTGTTGACGGACGAAAGATCGAGGTAAAATTCTTAGAAGAAAAAAACACAGACGAATTTGACGGATTGGATATGCGCCATGGCCAAACGTGAACTTCCAAAACATGTGTATCGTCAACGAAACGGTATTTACTTTCAACGTCGCGGCTGGCCGTCACGGAAGTTCGAAAGCGAGTTTGGAACGCCCGAGTTTTGGAAAGAATACGCAGATATCCTCGCAACAAAGGATCAGCCGAAGGTCATTGTATCCCGCTCGTTCAATGGGTTGATTAAAAGCTACAGAGCATCGCCTCGGTATCGAAACCTCAAGCCCCGCACCGGCTTGGACTATGACAAACATCTCGATTTCTTCACATCAATCATGGGCGATAGAAACCCTGCCGGTCTGCAACGCAAAGACGTGATCCGAATGCGCGATGCGAACGCCGAAAAGGCTTATTTCGCAAACTATGCGTTACGAGTTCTCCGAGTGCTCATGGAGCATTG
Source organism: Roseobacter sp. S87 (assembly GCF_055693285.1). The sequence goes on along the minus strand of NZ_JBVFTR010000004.1, from coordinate 590,438 downwards.
CATCGATTTGGGTTGGCGAGCTGATAATCCAGCCCGTGGTGTACCAGAACTGAAAGGCCAGAAACGTGCCGAACGCGAACCATGGCCGAGTGAGCTGATTGGAGCTTATCGGGACGCTTGCCCGATCGGGTCTCGTGAGCGGCTCGTCATGGAGCTTTGCGTTGGCACAGGCCAGCGCATCGGCGACGTGCTGGAAATGCGCTGGTCGGACATCGAAGATGGCTCGGTCTTTGTTAAACAGAGCAAAACCAAAAAAGAGCTGTGGGTTCCAATCCTTCCGGAGCTGCAAACCACACTGGAGGCAGCAAGCCGTCATTCAGTTTTCATCCTGACAAATGAACACGGCAGCAACCGCTGGTCATACAGAGGCGCGTCAGCCGCCGTCAGAAAAGTCAGAGAACGTATCGGCGCTCTGGCCTATGACATCCATAGCTGGCGCTACAACGCTGCATGCGAGCTTCTGGAAGCTGGCTGCAGCGATGACCTTATTGCGGCCGTGACAGGCCAAAGCCCTGCGATGGTGCTCCACTACACCAAGAAAGTTCGTCAGAAGATCAGAGCAATCGAAGCTCAACAAAAACGCCGAAATCGCGATCAATGAAATTCAAACCAAAGCGCCACAACGCTCGTAGGGTTAATTATTTTTAACTAGCCTTTCGCCGTTACTGTTCAGCTCCAGCCCGGCAATAACACTGGTCAACTGAAATCTCCGAGACATCGATCAGCTCTTCATTTTCGTCCATGTGAAACGCGTCTGACCATGAAACTGAAAAACTTGCTCCCTGCTCACCGGACCAAGTTTCAAAGTCCCGCCGGTCGATAATACCTTCAATTGCCGCTGCGTTTTGACCGCTCACAGAAAACGTACTGAAGGATATTGACCCGCTGCTCCGCTCACATTGTGAAAGGCCAGTATCAATCTCGAACAGTGCAGACGCCTCGCTACCCGACTGTGAAAACGAGGTTACTTCAGCAGTAGCGCTATCGCAGAATGCATCATCGCTAGTTCCTTCGGACGGTGTCGAAACACCGTCTACCTCAATTTCAACATAGTTTGCGAGTTCTTCAGAAGGTATGCTGAAGATCGATGTTCGGTTATCAACGCAAGCCGGGTCATTTGGTTCAAGTTTTCGCTCGATCAACCTAATGGCCAGTGTACGATCGGATCCATCGAAGGTGATGTATCCGGAAGTGCGTATCGCACGCCTGTTTGGTTCAGTCTTGTCAGAAAGTCTGTGCACTTTCCTTGCGGTCCACTCAGTTCCTGACCCTGTGGTTCTTTCGACAGAGTAGACATCCGCATCAAAAATTCCTGTCACCACGATAGGTATACGAATACTTTTACGCCCATCGCTGTAGAATATGACACGCTCTGTGAGTGGCGGAATGGTAAGGCTTAAAGGTCGTTCAATTTTTGTTTCTTGGAACTGAGTATTTGAATCAGTAGATGTTAGCGAATAGCTGACAGAATTCTTGATAGCTTCACCAATTTTTATTCCCATTCCCTTGAGAAAGTCTGCGTCTATACCGATGTTCCGCGAGTAGTCAGTGGAGCGACTTACGACCTCCTTCTTCGTCAAGACAATGAACTCACGGGCAATGACAGTGAGGTTCTCTTCCCATGGCCATGAATCTTCAGCGAAGCAGTTAGCAAAACTGAGTGTCTGTTCTTCGCGAAACACTGGGATGCCATCTGGATCAGGTAACTTGAATTCAATACTATCCAGATCAACGGCTGATATGTTCCTAATCTCGTTAAAGACCCGACACTTAGGACGTTTAGCGCAGTACTTCTTACATCCACTTTTGTTAGAGCACGTGCGAACCCCGCGAACGGGCCCTGTGGGAATGCCAGCAAGTCGATGAAGCTCCGCTCTGGCGTCGGTGAAGTCAATGCGATCTTGGGCAGAACCTGTGCCCGTTAGGGCAATTGAAAAAAAAGCAAAAATGACAATCTGCATTGCTATTTGCATAGCCGAATCCCCCTCTAGTCTTCGGCTATAGTACACCATCACATTAGCAACCGGCGCATTTTGTATTCAGTCTGATTTGAATCCGCAAAAGTTAGTGCTTCAGCCGCAAAATTGTCGTGTGCACAACACCCATGTCGCGAGCTATCGCTCGGCAACTATCTCCAGTCGAAAGTCGCGTCAGCGCCAGTTCCCTATGATGTTCAGTGAGCTTTGGCTTTGGTCCAAATTTCACCCCTCGTGCCTTTGCGTCCACCCTACCCTCGTTTGCGCGAGCTGTGATACGTTCGAGTTCGTCTTCCGCCAAAGCGGACAAGAACACCAAAAAACCTTTCCCGTTTGGAATAGTTAGGTCCAACCAAGGTTTGTCGAGCACCTTCACGCTCACTCTGCGATCCGCCACGCGCTGAACAATAGTAATGCCGTCCATCATAGACCGCGTAGCCCGATCCCACTCGGCGATCACGAGCACATCGACTGTGCTTAGAGCATCGATGGCCTTTTCGAGCTGCGGACAACCCTTGACAGTCTTAGCCGTGGCCTTCTAACCAAAGATGCGGCCCACGCCCGCACCGGTCAGCGCTCCGATCCGGCGGTCGAGGCTTTGGACTTGGGTCGATACCCTAGCTTAGCCGATGAACATGATTTCAGCGTATCAGAAAGCGTTTAGGCTCGCACCGGATTTATGCAACACGTCCACAGCCTTGTTTTGTGCGATTGGCGATGGCGGTGCGAAAATTATGATATACGCACCACAGGATCAGTTTTTAGGCAGCTTGGCCTCGATAGATTGAATGAAGCCATCTATCGGTCTAGCCAGCGGTTCTTTCAGAATTTGTCCGGCATGGGTAGCAGCGTATCCAGCAAGCCAATCTTTCACCTGAAATTTTACTGTGTCGCCCCATGGTTTGCCCGCTTGAGCAAACAATCTCCCCATGACGTTTGACCATTTCTGCTTCTTTTTCCCAAGAGGCTTCAATCTGGGATCAACGCCAAACTCTTCCAAGAACGCTTCCCCATAAACAGATTTGTCATATAGGTCTTCTAGCTCGGATTCGTCCAAATGAGGAACACTACACAGATTTATATCCCTGAGTGTTAGAACCTTGTCATTGATAGCGCGCTCTACCGCAAGTTTACCTTCTGCGTCATTGTCAACGAGTGCTTGTACGAGGCATGCTCCAGATTGATAGAATGAAGCTTTCTGTCGTAAGCCACTCGCTCCACCCAAATGATCAAAGGTCATTGTCCCAGCCGAGATTGCGTTTGCGAGCACTTCGCTACGATTAGAGATAATTGCCTTCATAGCAACAGCATCATCTACGCCCTCAACCAACAGAACCAGCCTTGCATTTTCAAGGTTATCGGAAAACCTAACCCCAAGCGTCTCACGTACTTCTGAAACATGCTTTGCCTGTCCTGCCTTGCTGCCCCTGACAATGATCGTGTTATCGAGGCTGTCAGGATTTACAAACAGGGGGGAATGGCTTGTCAGAACAACTTGGTTCTTTTCAGAGAGTTTTTCTATAACTGATCGAAGTTCATGCACGGCATGTGGATGAAGGTGTGACTCAGGCTCTTCGATGGCGACGATAGTGTTTTTTTCACTTGAACTTTGATCTGAAGCGTGGCGCATCAACGCCAATGCGACAAGACTTTGCACGCCATCGCCCTTCCGTTCCAGTTTTGTCAGATTTCCGTCGTCCACGATAATCTCAACGTCTCTTCTCAAAGAGCGGTATCTCGCTTCTCGTCTAGATTTTAACTCAACCGACGCAACGCTAGGCAAGAAACTGGCCACAGTAGTCTGAATCGTATCTGCTAGTTCATCCAGAACTGGCCGCTGCAACTCTTCGATTTTAGCTACTGCTTCTTGGTATTCTGGGTCTTCTTCAAGGCGATATAGCTCACGGCTCATAAGCTCATCAATTACTCGGGACGCTGACTGAGCGGTTCTAATTGCAGGGATATACTCAAACGAAATCCGCCGAGAAACAAAATCCGCAATTCTTGTGCTTTTTTTAGTCAAGGTTGCCTGACCCCTCCCCGGCTTCCTTACGGTTACGTCCATACTCCCGCGTTGGCCTAGTTGTATGAGCAGAGGGAGTGTTCCATTTAAGTTGCTCTTTATTTCATCCTTGAACTCAGCGGTTTCAGCGTCGTCTAGCTCAAACTCTAAAGTGATGTCTGTCGTGCTATCTGACTTCGCACGTTCTTGCTTTGAGATCGGGTAATCGTCTTTCCAATCATAGTGCAAACGGTGCGAATTTCTGGTCAATGAGGATGGTGATGACCTAATAACTCGTCCGTCAATTGTCCGACGCACCTGCCGTTGCCAGTCCACAAGAGCGTTCATTCCAAGCGCTAGCGCATGCAGGATGTTGGATTTTCCTTCATTATTTGCGCCGATTAGTAGTGAATAATCGGACAATGGAATCTTGTTTGCTTTCGTAATACTTCGATAGTTTGCAACCGAGAAAGAAACCAGCTTCATATCGCGCCAACCTGCTTGAAAGTCCGGTTAAGAGCGTGGCACGAGGATGATCCATCTACAAGACGCTCTTGGCATCAAAGCAGGGCGTAAGGCGCATAAGCCCTTATATGTGACGTTCTCGAAACGGGCATTAGGAAGCTTCAGAATACCGGTTCCGCCGACGCCCAGTTGCGTCTAAACATTCTCGCTATGTTCCGCCAATAATGCCCCCTCGTCTAAACATAAAACTCTGATTTTTCAGAGTTATTCCAACTCTTGCAAATCCGTGTACACCGGTTCGATTCCGGTACTCGCCTCCACTATCAGCAGAATTTCATCGGTTTCCGGGCGCCATCTCCCGATACGTGCGACGCCAGTGCTGCGGGCGTGTTCCCGGAGTGTTTCAATACGCCGGGAAGCTTTCCCGACGGCAGCGTTCCATTCCCAATTCGCCGGTGATCGCCGCTGGCTGACGGTCGTCCTTCACACTCACCGGATCTGATTGTGCGGTGCCAGGACGGCTCAGGCGTGACGGTCCGTTTCAGCCAGAGCATCACGCAGCGCGTCTCCTGCCAGATTGATCGCGAGGACGCAGATGACAACGGCAAGACCAGGCCAGATCATCTGCAGCGGTGTGGAGCGCAAATGCACACGCGCATCCAGCAGCATCGACCCCCATTCCGGGTTTGGCGGCTGCACACCAAAACCCAGAAAACCAAGCGCCGAAATGCCCAGAATTGCCCGGGCAAAAGTGCCCGTCCAGACAACGGTCAGCGATGGGATGAGAGACGGCAGATAGTGCCAGCGGGCAACAGACCAGCCCGGCATTCCGGCCAACCTTGCCTGCACGACGTAGCCGCGGCTTTGCACCGACAGACCGATGCCCCTTGCGACGCGCGCATACCGCATCCAGCCCGTGACGCTCAGTGCAAAGATCAGGCTCCAGGTGTCAGCCCCCATCAGACCGGCGATAACGATGGCAGCCACCAGTTCAGGGAAGGCCAGAAAGGTATCCGTTGTCCGCATCATGATCCAGTCCGCAGCTCTTCCACCAAGAGCCGCGAAAAGCCCGATGGCTGTTCCGATCACCAGACTGATAACCGAGATCAGGAATGCAAGGCCGAGCGACCATTGCGCACCATGCAGAAGACGGGACAGAATATCCCGACCCAGGGCATCTGTTCCCAGCAGGAAATCAGAGGTCGGCGGAGATAAACGCTCGGGGATATTGATATCCGTCGGATCATACGGTGCGATCAGGGGCCCGAAGACCGAAATCAGGATGAACACACTTACCAACACTGCAACGCTACGCATTTTTCTTACCTATTCGGGGATCAATGACTCGGTAGATCAGATCGATCAAAAGGTTGATCGTCACAAAAACCAATGCCGTGAGCACGACAACGGCCTGCACGTGGGAGAAGTCGCGCGCGAGAATAGCCTGTACCAGAAACGTCCCAAGGCCTGGCCTGCCGAAAATCACCTCGACCAATACCAGGCCCTCCAGAAGAAAAGCGAGTTCGAGGCCAAAAACAGTGATAACAGGGATCGCGGCATGCGGGGCGATATGGTCTTTGCCCAGCCGTTTTTCAGCGACACCGCGCCGCCTGAAAGCCGGCAGAAACGGCTGGCCCCGCGCCTCGAGGATGCCAGACCGGATGATCCGTGTGAGAGAGGCGGCAACGCCCAGACCCAGCGTCATTGCCGGCAGGACCGCATGTGCGGGCGTGCTGGCGCCAAGCGCCGGGAGCCACGCCAGCTTGACAGCGAAGATCAGGATCAGGATCAGGCCGAGCCAATAAGCCGGGATGGCATTGCCCAGCGACGCGATGCCGACTGCAAACCGGTCCAGAAGCCCGCCCGGGCGCTTTGTCGCGATGACAGCCAGCGGCACGGACACCATCAGCCCGATAGCAAGCGCGGCAAAGGCCAGTGGAAAGGTGTAGCTCATCGCTGCCCTGAGGTCCGGCAGGACGGGGCGGCCCGTCACAGCCGAATAGCCGAAGTCCAGCTGCATCAGGGGCCCGAGCCACGCGAGAAAAGCCTGCCAGAAAGACCTGTTCAGGCCCACCTCTTTGCGAACCTGATCAATCACCTCTTCGGTCAGCAGTGCATCAAAACGGGCCATCGCTATGGCCTGTGCCGGATCGCCCGGCGCATTCCACAGCAACGCAAACGTGAGGAACGCCGAGCCGGACAGCACCACAACCGCGCGCAGAAACAGCCCGGCAATGCATCTGATCATGCTGCCGCCTCAAGCGCTCCAAGCGCAATTGCTGCATCGCGCAGGGTGCGGCAGTATTCTGACTGCGGGTTCAGGGCAAAGGTATCTGCATCCGCGACTTCCTCTATGCGCCCGTCTTTCAGAACCGCAATCCGGTCGCCATGGGCAACGGCATAACCGAGGTCATGGGTGACAATAAGTGCGGCAAATCCTTCTTCGGCCTGCAGATCCGAGATCAGACGGGCAGTGTGTTTCTGGGTCACAGCGTCGAGTGCCGAAAGCGGCTCGTCAAACAGGATCAGCGGCGGAGAGGCAAGGAGCGCCCGCAGAATTCCCGCCCGTTGCGCCTGCCCCACAGAGACCTGATCGGGACGACGGCTCAGCAATTCCAGCGACAGTTCAAGACCTTCGCAAAGGCGCTTCAGCCGACCTGTGGGCAGCGTGATCCGCTGCGCCACAACGGGCTCCATGACGGACCGGTGCAGGCTGAGGACCGGATTGAAAGCGGCGCGCGGTTCCTGCATGATCAGTGCTGGTCTGAGCCTGCGGAAAGGCGCGTCATTCCAGGTGATCTGCCCGGTCGAAGGGGTCAGCAGGCCGAGAATTGCCGCGATCAGGGTGGATTTCCCCGCACCGCTTTCGCCGACAACAGCAAGTGTTTTGCCAGCGGGCAAAGACAGCGAAACATCATGCAATGTTGCGCGCGATCCGCGATGTACCGTGAGATTGCTTACCGTCAGCATGGCAGAGCCATCCAGTTACGGTGCGCGGAAAGCGCCACGGCCGCCGCAGTCCGGGGCCGTTCGAGAATGTCTTCTGTACGCCCCTGCTCCACCAGATGCCCGGCATCCAGCAGCATCAGTGTATCCACCCGGCGCGCCGCAAGGCCAAGGTCATGGGTGATCAGGATCATCGCCGTGTCTTTGCCATCCAGATAAGTGCTCAGCAATTCCATCGTCGCCGCGGCGACTACAGGATCAAGCGCGGAGGTCGGTTCGTCCAGAACAAGCAGTTCAGGGCTTCCGATCAGCGCCATGGCGATGACGAAACGCTGCTGCATGCCCCGGCTCCAGCCCCAGGGACGTTTGCTCAGATCCCCGCCATCTATCCTGAGGGCCTCAAACAACCCGGCCTGATCCGCAGTCCCGGGTCTGATCCCCAGTGCCACCTCGGCTTCGCGCCAGTGAAAGGCCATTGATCTCAGCGGATCAAGGGCTTCGTCAGGGCTTTGCGGCACATGCGACACGCTGTGCCCCTGGGCGCGCAGATCATCAATCAGCGCATGGCCCAGGGTCGATTTCCCGGAACCCGAAGAACCCACGAGACCGATGCGGCTCCGCAATGGAATCTCCAGCGATATCGGGTGCAGGATGGTCCGGCCCGAGCGCACTGCGCTCAGGCCGTTTGCTTTCAGTGTCATTCAGCCAGTTTCGTCTCATGCGTGATCCAGTAGGTCTCCGTTGGATGCACCTGATAGCCGGTAAGACCGGGGACGCCAACATTGGTCTGGCTCACATGAAAGACAGGGATCATGGCAGCGTCGGACGCGATGATCTGCTGAACCTCGTCATAAATCGCCTTGCGCTTTTCATGCTCAAACGTCAGGCGCCCCTGATCCAGCAAGGCGTCCAGCCGGGCATTCGCAAACCCGCCCGAATTTGAGCCGCCATCAGATTTAAGCAGCGTTTCCAGCACCGCGCCGGGATCGCCCTGCGGCGTGGTCACCCAGGCCTGAAGGAAAAGATCCGCCTCGCCCGCAGCAATCGCATCATTGCTGGCACCCCATTCGCCGACTGTGATGTTGGCCTGCACTCCGATGGCGGCAAGGAAGGCTTGCGTCAGCTCAGCCGTCGGCGGCAGTGCCGCCCGGGACGAATAGGTCACAATGTCGATCTCAAGCGCTTCACCGTTCAGCATCCAGGTACCGCCCTCTTTGACGGCACCAGCCTCCGCCAGAAGTTCTTCTGCGCGCGCCGGATCGTAAGCGACGGGGATATCAGCGGCCCAGCCTGTACCCTTCGGATACACCGTGCCGGCTGCCTGACCTCCCACACCGGACAAAGCCGCCTGTACGATGCCCTCGCGGTCGATGGCATAGGAAACCGCCTGCCGGATCAGGGGATCAGCCATGGGACCGCTCGCCGCGTTCACAGTGTAGAAATAGAGCCGCGCCGTCGGAGCCGCAAAACCCTGTGCGCCTGTTTCCGTGATGCGTTCAAAGTCTGTTTCGGGATAATTGATTACCAGATCCACCTCACCCGCCTCAAAAGCCAGCGCTGCTGTGGCCGGATTGTTGGATACAACCACGCGCACCTCTTCCAGACCCGGTACGCCAAGGCGGTATTTCTTGTTGGCTTCGGCGCGATAAAGCTGCTCCGGCACAGCTTCTTTGAAGATGAAAGGCCCGGTCGCATTGATCGGGAAAGCATCAGAGGGTGTCCCAAGGATCGCAAGGCCCGGTTCGGAAAGCGTCCGGGGAAAGCAGCATTCGGGCTGTTGGTCTCAAAAACGACCACCCTGTCGCCATCCGCAGACATGCCCGCGAGGTCGAGCAGGTTCGAGATGCGGGCATTGTGGCCCGGGTGTTCCTCGTCAGAGACCGGAGCAATTGCATCGACAACAGCCTGTGCCGTCACCGGTGACCCGTCATGGAACAACAGCCCATCGCGCAGGGTCACACGCCATGTTGTCGGCGAAGATTGCTCAATGCCTTTTGCAAGGCGCGGATAAAGGTTCATGTCATAGTCGATCCCCATCAGCGTTTCGGTCACGCCGGTCTGGTTCGACATCCAGCCATTGTAGCCAGCGCGGGGATCAGGGACTTCGGCAGTGGGGCCAAAGCCAACGGAGACTGTAAGACTTCCTTCCTGGGCGGTCGCCGGGAGGGCTGTGCTGACAGCCAACGCCGCAGCGCAGGTCAGCCGGGAAAAGAACGACATGAGCATTTCCTTCAGGTCATAGAGTTGAGTTTGAAATCGGTGGAGTGCCGGTCACTGGCCAGGGTCCGGGCCTCGGCCTTTGTGAGGGACAGGAGCGCTTCATCCTCCGAGAGCCCCCGCGCCCGGGATTTCGACCAGACGCGGCGAACAGAGGCAGGCGACCATGGCAGGGCAGCCTGCGCCACCCAGCGCCTCAGAGGCTGCGGCAGACCGTCGAACGCTGCCATGGGATCGGCAGCACGCCTTTTCCGCCGCAGACTGCTCTGTCCAAGGTTGCGGTTCATTCGTGATCTTCCGTGTCGAAAACCGGATCCAGAACCAGGACGAGCCGGGTCTCTCCTGTCCCCTCAATCGGCGGCGACCGGTGCAGGATGCCGGCCGCAGGCTTTGGTGGCCAGAGCGAGCCACGCAGCAGAACGGGTGCACCGGTTGGCACGGTACAGATATGCTCAGGTTCTCCGCCTGCGCGGCTTTTTGCATACTGTGTGCCGGTCCCACGATAGGTGCACACCAGACGGCCGGTGATGGCATCGACATGGAACCTGCGGCAGGCATTGGTGCTCACGGCCTGAAGCCTGAGCCGCACGTAATCCGCCCGCATCAGACCAGAAAAACAATGAGCCAGCGCCGCAATGTCACCCGCCAGCCAGTCACGCAGCCTTCCTGCGGGCATTCCGGCATCGTCACAAAGGCAGCGGACAGCATCGGCGACGGCTTTGACCTGCAGAACGACGCGCCCGTCTGGCATCATATCCGGCCGGAGATCTGCGAGCATTGATGACACGTCCGGCGGGAAGCTCCTGTCCCAGACAACTGCAGCAGAGGCCGCATCGCGAAAGCGCTCCAGGTCTTTTTCAGACCGGACAACGATGACGCCCGCCGGTGGGGCCGTCACGGCAGGAACTGCAATGTTCATGCTGTCTCTTCGACGCGACGCCATCCCGGGAACGGGTCGGGCATGTCCAGCGGCAGAGCATCCGGACCCGCAGCCTGAACGACAGGTACAAGGCAGGCCTCAAGCTTCGCTTTCAGCGCGGTCCAGTCAATCCCGGACCCGATAAATACCAGTTCCTGCCGCCTGTCGCCCCACGGCTCAACCCAGTGTTGCTTCATATATTCACGGGCAGAGGCATGATCCGGCCAGCGCTCCTCCGGCACAGACGCCCACCAGGTCCCGATCGGCTTGACGCTGGAAAGCGCCCCGGCCAGTGAAAACTCCGCAACCCACTCAGGCCGCGTCGCGATCCAGAAATGTCCCTTGGCACGGATCACGCCTGGCATTTCGCCATTCAGAACCGCCAGGATTTTTTCCGGAACAAAGGGCTGACGCGCACGATACACATATGATGTCACACCGTATTCTTCGGTCTCAGGCACGTGATCAGCAAACCCGTACAGCTCTTTCGCCCACATCGGGTGTTCGTGCGCCTTATCAAAATCAAAAAGTCCGGTGTCGAGTATCTTTTGCGCTGCAACCTGCGAATGATTTGTTTCAATGATCTCAGCATCAGCGTTCAGGCTGCGGATGATTTTGCGGGCGGCATCCACCTGCCCGTCGGTCGCGTCCGCTACCTTGTTGAGGATGACCACATCGGCAAATTCCATCTGGTCCGTGAGCAGATGCACCAGCGTGCGTTCGTCCTCTTCGCCCATGACTTCGCCCCGGTCGCTCAGAAAATCATGACTGGAGAAGTCTTTGAGCAGGTTCACTGCATCCACCACCGTCACCATTGTATCCAGACGCGCGACATCGGACAGGCTTTCGCCGGCTTCGTCCCGGAAATCGAACGTAGCCGCGACCGGCAGTGGTTCGGATATTCCGGTGCTTTCGATCAGCAGATAGTCAAAGCGCTTTTCCGCCGCCAGTCTGCGCACCTCATCCAGCAGATCGTCGCGCAGGGTGCAGCAGATGCAACCGTTCGACATTTCCACAAGCGTTTCATCAGTGCGGCTCAGCTCGGTATCCGCGCGCACCAGATCCGCGTCGATATTCACCTCGGACATATCATTGACAATGACGGCAACGCGCCGCCCCTCACGATTGTTGAGGACGCAGTTCAGCAATGTGGTTTTGCCTGCGCCCAGAAATCCGGACAGGACGGTGACGGGCAGTCTGGTATCGGGCATGTCTGGCCTCCGGCTGGTTTGGGAACAGTCACGCAACTTACGCAGTTACTAGACGAATGCAACTGCTATTGTTACGTATTAACCAGAACCGGAGAAAATTGCTCATGAAGCGAAACAGCCGACTGTCTCTTGCCCTGCACACGCTCAGCCATATGGCGGGTGAACCTGACCGGGTGCGCACGTCGGCGGACATCGCCGATCACGCGGGCACCAACCCTGTGGTCGTGCGCCGTGTGCTTGGAAAGCTGCGCGAAGCAGGTTTGCTGTCATCTGAGAAAGGTCATGCCGGTGGTTGGCAACTGGCGAAGCCCGCGGAGACCATAACCCTCGCGGATGTTTACCTGGCGCTGGACGAAAGGCTTGTTTCGGGAGGCAGCAGCGATGCAGAGCCTTCAGGATGCAGTGTTGAAACAGACCTTCAGGCCCGCGTTTCCAGTGTTCTTGATGATGTTGAAAAGAGCCTTGTGCGTCGCCTTGCCGAGACAACAATCACAGACGTACACCCCCGCTGCTGCAGTTATTGCGCGAACTGAACGCCGGTTGTGTCAAACCAAGGCGCCGAACGTCCGGACGACCCTGCTCTGCTGGCACAGCGGCTATTATTCAGTCGCTGCCAGTGCCTCCTTGCCGCTCAGGAACCGATCAGATCATGGGCTGTCTTCTGAATGCACACCCCTTTCATAACCCGCCAGCGAATGCCTCGCCGGAAATGCCGTATCCAGTCAGGAACTGCGCGGCAATTGACAGCAAACGGCAGGTCCGCCAGGGGCTGCAGAGATCCAAAAACTCCAGCCGGACCAACGGAAGGCGTTTTCCGGGCTTGTCATCCCTGCCCGGTTTGGCCTCTTTATGGGGCAACAGCAGGGACTGCGGGGCAATGTCGGATACATCTGATCAGCTGACAACCAAAGTATGCGACATGACGCGGGTCTGCACGGCGGCGGACACGCTGGCGCGCATCCTGCCCCGCATGGGCGATTTTGGCATCACGCGCCTTGCTGATATCACAGGTCTCGACCGGATCGGCCTGCCGGTCATGCTGGCGGTGCGGCCCAACGCGCGGTCCATCGCGATTTCCCAGGGCAAGGGCACGACGGCTGATCACGCACGCGCGTCCGCACTGATGGAAGCCATCGAAATCTGGCACGCGGAACGCATTACCTTCCCGGTCCGTTTTGCAAGCGTTGAGGATCTGGAAAACGCGGGCGAAGATCTGATTGACCTTAGCCGGTTGCCACCGGTGCCTGGCGGCTCCCTCCCGCGCACCGTCCGGTTTCACTGGATCGCCGCGGAGGAACTCTTCAGCGGAGACAACCGCCTCGTACCCTATGAAATGGTGCATGCTGATTACACACATCCTGTCGCGCAGGATGCCGGGTTTTTCGCCGCCTCGACAAATGGCCTGGCCTCCGGGAACCACAGACTTGAGGCCATCTGTCACGCGATCTGTGAGGTGGTGGAACGCGACGCGCTGGCGGTCTGGCATCACCTGCCACAGGCGTCTCAGGCTGCTTCACAGGTCGACCCCGGCAGTATTTCGGATCCCGGTCTGCAGGCGTCGGTTCAGCGGTTTCAGGCTGCGGGGTTCGATCTGCGCATCTGGAACATCTCATCAGACATTCAGATCCCGTCTTTCATGTGCGTGGTTCTGGACGGATCCGCCGAAGGCAGTCACCCGGGTCTCGGGTCGGGAAGCCACCCCGATCCGGTTGTTGCCATGCACCGTGCGCTGAATGAAGCGGCGCAGACCCGTCTGAACTACATCTCCGGCGCACGCGAAGACCTGTTCGAAGGAGAGTACCACGACGAAACCCTCAACGACCGGATTGCTGCGTTCAGCGCGCTGTCAACGCAGGACGCACCGGCGCGTGTCTTTGACGCAAAAGCAGGCATCAGGGCCGGGACACTTGAGGAGATGCTGGACTGGCTGAAAGACCGACTGCAGACTGCGGGTATTCACGAGATCGCGGTGACAGACCTGACCCAGGCCGCACATGGAATTCCGGTCGTGCGGGTGATCATCCCCGGGCTCGAAGCGCCGCATGATGACGCGGCGTATGTACCCGGCCCGCGCGCCCGGGCTGCGGCGGCCCAGGCATGATTGTGTTTGCAGGCCCTTCGCTGGCACCTTCGGAACGGGACGCCCGGCCCGGCGTGACCTTTCTGCCCCCGGTCCGGCAGGGCGATCTCTATCTGGCAACGCTCGACGAACCACGCGCCATCGGCGTGATTGATGGCTATTTCGAGGGCGTGCCATCCGTCTGGCACAAGGAAATCCTGTGGGCGCTCAGCCGCGGCATTCCCGTCCTGGGCGCCTCCAGCATGGGAGCACTGCGCGCGGCTGAACTTCAAAGCTTTGGGATGCAGGGCATCGGCCGCATTTATGAAGCCTACCGGGACCTCGAATACACAGACGATGACGAGGTCGCATTGCTGCACGGTCCCGCCGAGCTGGGATACCCCCTTCTCAGCCTTGCGATGGTCAACCTGCGTGCCACCCTGCGGGCCGCCGTGAACGACGGGGTTCTTGGCGATGACCTTGCCACGCAGATCGTCTCCGCCGCGAAACGCCAGCACTACAAGCAACGCACACTGGGAGACGGTTCTGCAAGCTGCCGGGTCCGAAGTCTCAACCGCGGAAGTCAGCGCCCTGCGCGATTACATCCAGAGCAACGAAGTGGACCAGAAACGTGCCGATGCTAACGCGCTGCTTGATGCAATGACCAGCGATGCAATCGCCAGACCTCCGCAGAACTTTCATTTTGAAGAAACCGACCTCTGGGTGCAGGCGACGCAGACCTGGGCCGCACGCCGTGCGCCGGCGTCAGGCACAGGCTATAATTTGTTTAAAGACAAGAGCTTCCTCGGTGGGTAGACTGCCGCAGGATTGGTTGGGACAGGGGATTGTTCATGTGGGGCAGTGATCAGACAGAAGGAACGCGGTTCCGCCTGTTTCCACAGCCGGGATTTCTCGACAGTTACGCGGAACCGGAGGTCGTGATGGTGTCGTCCCCTGCGGGGTCAGTCATGGAAGGCCCGTCCGACGACCGGATGTATACGATTTTTCCCGTTGGCAAACCGGAACCATACGGCATTGCCCCCAACGGCCAGGATGTGCTGGCACCGCCCTGGCGCGGCGACATTGAGGCCCCCGCCCAGCCCGATGAAAACGGCCATTTCGACTACCTCGAACCCGGCACGCCCCAGTTCGAAACCGCGCATCTGTTCGGCACCGTGCGTTTTGTGCTCGACATCTGGGAAGACTACTTTGGTCGTCGCATCCCGTTTCACAGTGAAAAAACATACGACCGTCTTGAACTGACGATCCAGCCCACGCTGGAAAATGCCTACTCCGGTTACGGGTTTCTCGAAATGGGGGGCGACCGGTCCACCGGCACGTATAAACCGTTCAGCCTCAACTTCGATGTCATCGCCCACGAAGTCGGACACGCCATAATCTATTCCGAAGTGGGCGTGCCTGATCCGGAGAATGTCACCGGTGAATATTTCGGGTTTCACGAAAGTGCCGCTGATCTTGTGGCGCTGATCTCCTCGCTGCATTTCAACTCTCTGGTCGATCTGCTGCTGGAGAACACACGCGGCAATCTTTACATGCTGAACGCGGTCAACCGGATTGCTGAACTGTCGGACAACAAACAGATCCGGATTGCTGCAAATGACCGCAGACTGTCTGAGTTTGCCGATGGATGGGTCAAGGAACATCACCTTTCACAGCCGCTGACGGGCGCATTCTTCGATATTCTCGTCGACATTTTTCATGAAATGCTTCTGGACTATGGTGCCATCACACCCGAGATGGAGGATCTCTCAGACAAGCTGCTCGCGACGGCGGACTACGCACCTGTGATGCAGGAGATGTTTGATGCGGCCTACGCGGATCACCCCGAGCAGTTCAAACTGGCCCTGATTGACGCGCGTGACATTCTTGGTACCTATCTTGCCGACACCTGGGAACGCATCAGCCGGCAGGATCTGAACTTTGTCGACGTGGGGGATGTTTTTCTTGCCGTGGACGAAGATCACACGAACGGGCGTTTTGCCAGCATCATCCGTGGCAATTTCCGCCTGCGCGACATCGGGTTTATCGAGGTTGGTCCGCAACTTGAGCCCCTGGGCAAGGACAGCCATGCGAATTCCGTCAGAACAATGCTTCCGATGGACTGAACAAAAAAAGTACGTTAACCATTTGGCAAAGAAATTTTCGGGATACCCGTCTCCGCAGAAGGACTATTGATCGCATGACGCAGAAAACTGTTACCGCCAAAACGGCAAAGGACAACAAACCTTTTCCTGAAAAACTGAGCGGCGAGTCCCTTGGGAGTGCTGCGTCCATTGTATTGTTCGGCCGGCTTGTGGACGACCTCGCCGTTGTGAAAACGCACGATGGTAAACGCTCAGAAGACGTCGACCTGAACCAGCCTGCGCGCATTTACGGCGCCACCTATGATGGCGTTTTCGTGGAAATGGCCACGCCGGTTCTGTTCATGGTGGATGCTGAGAAATCTTATGATCCCAGCACCGTCCCGGTGCCGGGGCCCAGCACGAAGAACAAAGCATTCTACGACAGCCTGTCTGCATGGGTTGTACAGCGCTCGGATAAAACCGTGCGGCTGGACGTTGATGAAGGCAAATTCGAAGACCTGATGCTTGAACTTGGCGGAGAGGATCTGACGGGGATTTCCGGCGCACGGGTTTCAGGCGCACGCGTTTCAGGCGCACGCGTTTCAGGGGCACGGGTATCAGGTGCGCGTGTTTCGGGTGCGCGTGTCTCCGGTGCGCGGATCAGTGGTGCGCGCGGCGACGCCTCCGACTGAAGGTATTAAAGACCGGCGCGCTTCATACCCTCGAGGAAATGCTGCACGTCGTCTTCGAATTTGTCCGGCTGTACAGCGGCCCATCTTTCAACTGAGAAGTTGGGGTGGGCCTCTCTTACGAGAGCGGCCTGGGCACGTGCCTCATCAAGGCGCCCCAGATGACCGTAGCTTGCCGCGAGAATGCGGCGTCCTTCAGTCGGGTTCTGCATTTTCTGGATGGCCTCGATCGCTTCTTCATACCGTTTGAGATTGAAGTACGCTCCGCCCAGGTGCCAGATGTACTGGTCCGGATAGAACGGGTTAAGGCGCATCGCTTTGTGCAGGAGGTCAATTGCCTCTTCGGACCGGCCCATATGGGCGAGAGCATCAGCCATATCCGACATCAGGTCGGCGTCGTTTGGGTTCAGCTTCAGCGCACGGTCATAAGCATTGATCGCCGGGTCATGCTCTTTGCGATAAAGATGTGCAAAGCCCAGTTCACCAAAACCCCGCGCGTCGGACTCGTCCAGATCAATCGCTTCACGCGCAAAATTCAGGGCATCATCCAGCGCAATGTCAGGCTTTTCCGCCCAGTCATAGCGCCAGTCGAGGTTGAACGTCCGCGACTTCGCCGCATAAGCCCGCGCATAACGCGCATCACTGCCAATCGCGCTTTCATAGAACGTCCGCGCCTGACGGACTTCCGGCTGCGTGTATTTGAGCACGTGCCGGTGGCCTTTGAGCACAAACCCATAAGCCATCAGGTTAGCCGGCGGCAGAGGCCGCATGCGTTCCCGTTCCGTCGCCTCAATCCGGGCCGCCGTCGCTGACACAATAATCTGCGTGATCTCGTCCTGCAGATCAAAAATATCCTCGACGTTGCGGTTGTACTGCTCTCCCCAGATCGTCCGGTCCTGGAGCGCGTCAAGCAGCTGCAGCGTAATGCGGATCCGTGACCCGGCCTTGCGGACCGACCCATCGACGGCATAGCGCACGCCCAGTTCCCGCGCGGCCTGAGCTGGCCCTTTAACCCGGTCGGCGTACATATTGGCCGACCCGCGGGCGATCACAAAAAACTCCTGGAACCGCGAAAGGTTGGTCGTCACGTCCTCGGTCAGACCGTCGGCAAACCAGCGGTCGTCCTGATCACTGCCCTGGAACCCGAACGGCAGAACCACAATGGACTGACTGGCAATCGGCCGTTCCTTGAACTCAGCCGAGTTTTCGAGGTTGCGGCGCAAGCCCGGCGTCATCGCAGCGGACGTCGGATTTTCATGGACCTGAAAGACGTCGATGGTCCGGCCGATATTCTTGAAATCCTGACCGCCGAGGTATTCGTAGCCGTACTTGAGCTTATTGCAGACGTGGTCGTAGGCCGCGCCGGAGATACACACCTGACCAGGTGCCGCAAACGCCTCGATCCGGGCCGCGATATTGATGCTCTCGCCGGTCACTTCGTCCCCGCTGACCAGCACCTCACCGAGGTTGATCCCGAAACGGAACCAGATCTGTTCGTTTTCCTCGAGCCCTTCGTTTTCCTCTGCCAGCTCCTTCTGCATCTCAACAGCAAAAGTGACGGCGGCTACGGCGCTCTCAAAAACCATAAAGGCGCTGTCACCGGCTGAACCCTTGAATTCACCGGCATATGCCGCGATCCGTTCGCGGAACTTTTCAAGACGGCTGGCAACCGACAGGGTGGTGCCGACTTCGTCCGCACTCATCATTGAGCTGAAATTTGCAACATCCGCGAACACGATCGCGACAAGCCTGCGCCGCAGGTTATCTCTCGGTCCGGTTGTCATTTCAGAGCTGTTCGCCACGTTCCGCTTTCCAGCATGTAGGTGTGAACGTCAGGTTGCAGGTCGCCCTGACAGAGTCAATAACGCGTTCCCGTTCCGCCTGCCAATCGGACGCAAGAATCCCGGCGACGACAATATCCTGGCGTTTCCCATCCGAAAACCACCCTTCACGGCATGTGCCCTCCACGGTGAAACCCAGCCGCGCCAGCGCTTTGGCCGACGGTGCGTTATCCGCGCGGTAATAGGTCGTCAGGCGGTGCAGACGCAGCCTGTTGAACGCCAGATCCAGCATGGCAATCGACATCGCGGTGGCCAGCCCCCGGTTGCGGAAATGATCCACCACAAAGAACGGCAGCACGCCGTCGCCCTGAATATAGCTGATTTGTTCCAGTCCGCAGATGCCAAGCGGCGTGCCGTCCTGTGCCTCTGCGAGGAACCAGTAACCTGCCGGCGGGGACGTCTGCTCCAGCGACCGGCGCCAGCTTTCGCGCATCCCGTCCACGCTCACCGGCACGGGCAGCGCACGATCAAACAATGCCGCGTCATCGAAATTCCAGAACCAGCCCGCAATCCGCGTGATGTCATCGAGGCCCATCGGCCGCCAGGTTATCAGTTCAGCGTTCTGTTCTGTCATTCTGTAACATCCCACGAGCCCGGTTTCCGCCTTCAGGACCACACTGCGCTCGGATCTTCAGGGCGGCCTGCGCCCGTAAATCTATGAACCCGTGGTTAACAACGCTTTCCGGCACCGTACGTATCAATGGCCGATTTTGGGTGCTTTGTGAAGCATTGTCATCCCGCATGGCGTGTATGAACAGGCCCGGCGGTCCACGTTGCGTCACGGCCGGCGCCAGTAATCAGGCCGCGCCCGTGCCGGTATTTGACCGCAGAACCGGAGCTCCGCCCGATGTTTGGACAGCAAACAGATCCGGGCAGTTTCCTTTGCCGGGACCAGCAATTTCGCCTTATTGCAGAGCCTGTGGCAGGAACAATGCGATCGACGGAAAGGCAATCAGCGCACCAACCATCAGCAGCATTGCAATCACATAAGGGATTGTGCCCAGCATCACCTCCGACAAGGTGCCCGATTTGCGCGCGCCCTGAACCACATAGAGGTTCAGCCCGACAGGCGGTGTGATCAGCGCCATCTCAATCAGCACGATCATCAGGATGCCGAACCAGATGGGATCGAACCCCTGCGCCACAACCAGCGGCACGATAATCGGGATCGTCACCACCATCAGCGACAGGGTTTCGATGAAGAACCCAAGCACAATGTAGAGCACCACAACGACCAGAATTGTCCCCATTGGTGTGAGGCCCAGTCCGTTCATAAAATCCGTCAGCTCGCGCCCCAGCCCGGCAGAGGCAAGCGTGAAATTCAGAAATGATGCACCGATCACGATCAGCATGATCATAGAGGTGATTTTGACAGTGCCCAGAACGCTCTGCCGCAGCATGTCAAAAGAGACGCCACCGAAGAACAGCGCGATCAGCAGCGCGCCTGCAACCCCGACAGATGCCGCTTCGGTTGGGGTGGCCCAGCCTTTGTAAATCGACCCGACAATCAGGCCAAAGAGCAGCAGGATCGGCACCAGATCTATCAGCGCGCGCAGCATCAGCGCCAGCGGAAAAGTGCGCCTGACGCCCCCCAGCCCGGGGCGGATCAGGCACAAAAGAACGGTAATGACCATGAAGGCCAGCGCAAGCCCGAGCCCCGGCAAGAGCCCTGCCAGAAAGAGCTGTGGGATCGAGGATTGTGTGAGAAACCCATAAACGATCAGATTGATCGAAGGCGGGATCATGATCCCCAGTGTGCCGCCTGCTGCAATGGCCCCGGAAAAGAGTTTCGGGTCATATCCCAGTTTTTCCGCCTGGGGCATGGCAACCGTCGCAACTGTTGCTGCCGTGGCTACCGAAGATCCGGACGTTGCGGAGAACATGGTAGCTGTTGCGATATTGGCGTGGACCAAGCCTCCCGGCAGCCAGCTTACCCAGCGGTCAAGGGCGGCATAGGTCCGTGTTGCTACCCCGCTGCGCACCAAGATTTCCCCGAGCAGCACAAAAAACGGGATGGCAATCAGCGTCGCGGAGTTTGAAGACGACCACACCATGTTTCCCAGTCCGCGTGTGAGCGGGAAGGACGAGAAAAAGGTATCGACACCAAATCCCAGCAGAAAAAGCACAATGCCCACCGGGATCGACAGGGTAAGCAGGCCCAGCAGTCCTGCGGCGACAGATCCGATCATTGCAGCATGTCCTGTTCCGCAAAGGCCCCGACGGCGGTTTCAACCTCACTGTGGCGGCCCTTCATGGTCAGCGACAGTGCGACCAGGCTCATGATGCAGGAGACAACGGCAAACCATACCCAGCCGGCGAACCACGGGGTCTGCACCCAGGCCAGCGGGGTTTCCAGCGGCGTGTTGGCACGGGACCCGTTGTTCAGCGAGCGTTCCACAACCGGCCAGGCCTTGGTGGCAACCGTCACGATCACAGCGCTCATGACGACCATAGAAAAGACGTCAAAGAGAGAACGCACCATTTCGCCTCCCCGGCTGCGCAACAGATCAATCCGGACGTGTCCGAGTTCCAGCAGCGTGAAGGCCATCCCCCATGAGGTGGCAATGGCCATCACATAGCCGCTGATCTCGTCCGTCCCCCCCAGTGAGCCCCCGAGACGGCGCAGGATAATATCGAGCAGCACAACACCGGCGCAGGCAAAGAGCATCAGCCCGACCAGCAGCGCAATGGCATGGTTGATCCGGCGCAGCTGCGCGATAACTTTCTGTTCCATCCGGGGCCCCGTACAGGTGGGTTACTTGATTTCTACGCCAACAACCTGACCGACAGAGGCGTTCCAGCGGGCCGCCCAGTCGCCGCCCGCACGCTCTGCCCAGTCCGGCAGCACTTCGGAGGTCAGGATATCGCGGGCTTTGGTAAAGTCCGCATCAGATGCCTCGACCAGCACCATAGACCGGCTGTCGCCAGCGGGGCAGTCACCGTTGCCGGTCAGACATGCGATGTCATTGACAAGCGCGTCCTGCGCCGATGCCCGGGCCGGATCCTCGAACCCCGCCTTGGCCTCGGACGCGATCAGTGCCTGCGTGTCCGCATCCATGCCGTTCCATTTGTCGAGGTTCACGGCCGTTACGACCGAATCCCATCCACCCAGCGGCAGCGGCATCAGGTGTGTGGACACTTCCCACCAGCCCGCGCTGTACCCGGACCCCGCACCTGTCACGGCGCAGTCAACCACGCCATTCTGCAGCGCGCCCGGCACTTCGGAAAAGGATACATTCACACCCTCAGCCCCGAGAGCTTCGAGCAGTTTTGCGGTCATCCGGCCCGATGCACGCACTTTCAGACCCTGCAGATCATCCAGACCGGCGATCTCGTGATTGCAGAACACGACCTGCGGCGGATAGGGCGCAATCGCCAGAACATGCGCGTTGAACCGGTCCCGGTATATGTCCGCCACCATCGGACGGGCCGCATCCACCATGGCACGGGCTTCATCAGCCGTCAGTGCCAGAAGCGGCACATCCAGCCCTTCCAGCTCCGGTGCATCTGCCACCGCGTAGTCCGCAACGGTCATCGCCACGTCATAGACCCCCTGCCCCAGAAGCGGATAAATATCGCCAAGGCCCAGGCCCATCTGGTTGTGCGTAGTGAGTTCAACGGTCAGTTTACCGCCGGAAGCAGCAGGCAGTTTCTCGCTCCAGAAAGGTGCCTCGTACTGTTTGTGCAGCGGCAGGCTGGACCAGCTGCCGACCACCGACAGGTTTTCGGCAAGGGCCGGTGTTGCAATCGCTGTGCTGGCTGCCAGAGCCGTGAGTATCTTGCGCATGTGATGTCTCCTCGTTGGATTTTATTCAGTGGTTATGTGCGTTGAATGCCGGGATATCCGCGTCCTCGGCCACGTCTGCGATCAGCATGTGACCGGGCGCATGTGTGATGCAGAAGGGGATTTTTGCTTTCATCAGAACGTTCTGCGGCGTGACACCACAGGCCCAGTAGACCGGGACCTCGCCCGGGGACACCTCGACAGGGTCGCCCCAGTCCGGTCTGGCCAGGTCTTCGATCCCGATGCTCGTTGCATCGCCTCTGGCAATGGGGGCGCCATGCGCCTGCGGATACCGCGCACTGATGTTCCAGGCGTCTTCCACACGGTCAGCGGGGATCGGGCGCATGGTCACAACCATTTCTCCGCCAAACGGGCCGGCGCCGGCCAGCGCGATGTTGCTGCGGTACATTGGTACGGTCTGGTCGAGGTCGATGTGTTTGACCGCAATACCGTGCGCCTGCAGCGCATTTTCAAATGTAAAGGAACACCCGAGGGCGACCGTCACAAAGTCATCCTGCCAGTCGTCACGGATGTCCGTCACCTCGCCGGCCAGCTCCCCATCCCGGAAAAGACGGTAGCGGGGCACATCTGTGCGGATGTCGATATCTGCACCAAGATCAGGCAGCGCAGGATCACCGGGAGCGCCAATGGCGACGATCGGACAGGGCTTTGGGTTCAGCTCGCAGAACCGTATGAAATCATGGGCGTAACGTTCCGGCAGAATGGCCAGATTGCACTGCAGCCGCCCGGCGGCCAGCCCGGCCGTATGGCGCGCATAGCCACCCTCGCGGATCAGGGCGCGCAGGGCATGAACGTCCAGTTCAGCCAGATCTTTGTGCGTGGATACCAACAGTGCCTCCCCGGGGCCCGGTCACAAATTCGAGTGGCACCAGTGTCAGTTTTGCGGGCCATCCAGTCAAATTGATTATTTTTTCCAAATCCAATAGAAATATTTTATCAAAAGGAACCAGCATGCGGATCAGAAATCTCGACACTTTCTACTGGATTGCGACGTTGCAGAGTTTTCGGGCAGCTGCTGACAAGCTGAACCTGACGCAGCCAGCTGTTTCCGCCCGTATCCAGATGCTGGAACAGGATCTGGGGGCACCTGTCTTCATCCGGCAGAACCGCAATGCCGAGCTCACACCCGATGGGCGGCGTCTGCTAACATTCGCGCAAAAACAACTGGCGCTTGAGCAGGATATTCTGTCAGCTTTTTCCGGGCAGACGGGCATCAAACAAACCATCCGGCTCGGCGCATCCGAAACCATCGTTGCCAGCTGGCTGCCGGACTATCTCAGTTGCCTCGGGCAGACCCGGCCAGGATTGTCCTTTGATCTGATGGTCGATTCCACCGACAGCATGCGCAACGCGCTGGTCGCCCGGGAACTCGATCTCGCGTTTCTCATGGGACCGGTCGCTGAGGTCAGTGTGACCAACCGCGATCTTTGTGCTTTCGGCATGGTATTTGCTGCCGCACCAGAAGTGGCCACACGACACGCACACTGGTCCCTTGCCGATATTGCAGCAGAGACAGTCCTCACTTTCGCTGCGGATACCAAACCCAGCCGGCAGATCCGGGAGCTTCTGGCAAAACACAGCACCACGCTGCCTGCCATGACAACATCTTCTTCGCTGGGCGCTCTCGTTCGGCTTGCCAGCAGCGGCTTCGGGATCTGTGCGGTGCCGGAAAAGGTCATCGGGCCGGAACTGGACAGCGGGAGCCTGGAACTGCTGAAAACAGATGCTGTCCTGCCGCCCATTGCATTCACCGCGTCTTATGTTTCCGGCAGCCCGGCCAGCCGCCTGATGGAGGATCTGACAAAAGAGGCGGTGGCGTTTTTACATGAAAATCCGCTGAGCACGCAGGCCGGACACTCAGACGAATAGGCTCGGCCTTCAGCCCTGTGACTTCAGCCATTCCATAATCGCCGGGCGCACCGACATCTCACCCCGGTGACGGGCATCCGCGATGACTTTCCGTACCTGGCTCAGATCAGAACGCCGCAACAGGCTCTTGACGGGCCCGACGGATGCCGGCCGCATCGACAGGGACCGCAACCCGATCGCCGCAAAACAAAGCGCTTCTACCGGGCGGCCCGCATCCTCACCGCAGAACGACAGTGGCGTGCCGCTGACACTGCAGCGTTCGACAATGCTCTCTATGAAGCTCAGGAAAGAGACATTCAGCGTATCATAACGCCGCCGCACCCGCTCATTTTCCCGGTCGGCGGCGAAAAAGAACTGTTTGAGGTCGTTCCCGCCGATCGACAGGAAATCCACCTCTTCAAAGAACTTCATTGGCGCAAACCCCAGGCTGGGCGTTTCCAGCATCGCGCCGATGCGCACACTTTCCGGCAATACGTGCCCAAGCCGTTCTTCTGCGGCCATCGTCTTGTCCATCAGCCGGCGCGCCGCACGGTATTCTTCCAGCTGCGCCACAAAAGGGAACATCACAGTCAGCGGGCGTCCGTTCGCCGCGCGTATCAGCGCCTGAAGCTGCATCCGCATGATGCCGGGCTTGTCCAGACCCACCCGTATGGCGCGCCATCCGAGGGCCGGGTTGGGCTCATCGTTCGGCTTCATGTAAGGCAGAACCTTGTCCGATCCGATGTCCAGCGTGCGGAAGACCACGGGTTTGCCGCCCGCCGCATCCAGCACCCGCGCGTACAATGCGACCAGTTCGGCACGGCGCGGCATCTGGTTGCGTACCAGAAACTGCAGTTCCGTCCGGAACAGACCGACCCCTTCGGCACCTGAGCTGGGGAGCGACGGCAGGTCCGCCATCAGACCCGCGTTCATATGCAGACTGACGGTATTGCCACACAGCGTTTCAGCGGGTTTGTCACGGATCGAGGCATAGCGTTCCTGCGCTTCGGCCAGCATCGCGATCTTGTCCCGGAACGCCGTTACCACGGTTTCATCAGGGCGCAGGTGCACAATACCCTGTTCACCATCTACCATGATGTGGTCGCCATTGAGCGCTTCTGTCGTCACCCGTGCGGCATGGACCACGAGCGGGATGGCCAGTGCCCGTGCCACAATGGCCGCGTGGCTGCCGACAGAGCCTTCCTCCAGCACAATACCGCGCAGGCTGCGCCCGTACTCCAGCAGCTCTGCAGGGCCGATGTTGCGCGCAATCAGAATGGGGTCCGCAGGCATCTCGGCACCGGTATCAGCGCCCTGCCCCGTCAGGATCCGCAACAGCCGGTTGCTGAGGTCGTCCAGATCACTCAGCCTCTCGCGCAGGTAATTATCCGTCACACCACCCATACGCGCCCGCGCCAGCGACTGTTCTTTTTCAACTGCGGCTTCAGCGGAAAGTCCGTTAGCGATGTCTTCCTCCATCCGGCGCATCCAGCCGCGCGAATTGGCAAACATTCTGTAGGTCTCAAGGACCTGAGCCTGATCCTTGTCTTGCGTGCCGGCAATCTCCAGCATTTTGTCTACACCGACCCGCAGCTGCTCCACCGCCTCGCGCAGGCGTTCGGCTTCACGTGTGGGATCATCCGCAATGGGGTTGGTTACCACCACGCGCGGCTCATGCAGCCAGACGTGTCCTTCGGCAGCGCCCTCCTGGCCCACCGTGCCACGGAACATCGCAGGCTGCGAATGCCGCGCAGACATTGCTGCACCCTCACCGACAAACGCGCCAAGCTCTGTCATCTCTGCCAGCACCATCGCGACCACTTCGAGCGCGTAAACCTCATCGGCCGAATACACCCGGGCCGCACGCGACTGCACCACAAGCACGCCCAGCGGTTCGCCCAGCCGCAGCACCGGCACACCAAGGAAACTGGAATAGATCTCTTCGCCCGTCTCGGGCATGTACCGGAAGCCCCGGGCCCTGGGCGCATCAGCTTCGTTCACAACCATCCGGCGGCGCGCAACCTTGCCCACCAGACCCTCACCAACCTTCATCCGTGTCTTGTGGACAGCGTCCTGGTTCAGACCTTCGGTCGCGCAGAGCTCAAGCGTCTTTTCATCCCGGAAGAGATAAATGGAACAGACTTCGCAGCCCATACTGTCAGCAATGATCTGCGTAATCCGGTCGAGACGCGCCTGTCCTTCGACATCGCCCGCCATCGCGTCGCGAAGCCGCCCCAGAAGACGTCGGGACCCGGTTTCAGGACGTTCTGCCACTGTCGCACCCCTCCCAGGTCAGCGATGAGCAGCCTGCCTCAGATGTGATCAGGCTGCCTTGTCGAGATCGAAGGCATCATGCAGCGCCTGCACGGCGAGTTCCATGTATTTCCTGTCGATCAGAACAGAAATCTTGATTTCTGATGTCGTAATGACTTTGATGTTGATGCCTTCCGCACTCATCACCTGGAACATTTTCGCCGCAACACCCGTGTGGCTGCGCATGCCAATGCCCACGACGCTGACCTTGGCGACATCAGTATCCGCGATGACTTCCTGGTAGTTGATGATGCCGTTGGATTTCGCGTCTTCAACAGCGTTCTGCGCCCGCATCACCTGGTCCGTCGGACAGGACCACGTCATATCCGTGCGCCCTTCTTCCGAGATGTTCTGAACGATCATGTCGACGTTCACACCGGCATCGCTGAGCGCAGTGAAGATGCTCGCCGCGATCCCGGGACGGTCAGCGACGCTGACCAGGGTCATCTTGGCCTCATCGCGGCTGAACGCGACGCCTGCAACAACATTGCTTTCCATGATTTCCTCCTCGTCACAGACCAGTGTACCGGCCTCGTCTGACTGTTCCTCAAAACTGCTCAGAACCCGCAGTTTGACTTTGTACCGCATCGCCAGCTCAACAGAGCGCGTCTGCAGAACTTTGGCACCCAGCGACGCCAGCTCCAGCATTTCCTCGAACGCAATCCGGTCGAGCTTGCGGGCCTTCGCTTCAACACGCGGGTCGGTGGTGTAGACACCATCCACATCCGTATAGATATCGCACCGCTCCGCGCCAAAGGCCGCGGCAAAGGCTACCGCGGTTGTATCTGACCCGCCACGGCCCAGCGTAGTGATGCGGCCCTCCGGGCTGACGCCCTGGAACCCGGCCACAACAGCCACCTTCATACCCTCGCCGAACTTGGCAGTGATATTGTCCGTCGGGATCTCTTCGATGCGCGCCTGGCTGTGAGCAGACGTCGTTTTGACCGGCACCTGCCAGCCCTGCCAGCTGCGCGCCGGGACGTCCATTTCCTGCAGGGTGAGCGCCATCAGGCCCGCCGTGACGTTCTCGCCCGATGACACCACAGCGTCGTATTCACGCGCATCATAAAGCGGTGACGTTTCGCCAACCCAGCCTACGAGTTCATTGGTCTTGCCGGACATGGCCGACACGATGACGATGACGTCATAGCCCTTGGCCACCTCGACACCGACCCGCTTGGCCGCGCGCCGGATCCGGTCCAGCGTGGCGACAGAAGTGCCGCCGAATTTCATTACCAGAACAGGCATATCCCTGGTCCCTTATCTCATCCGACGCGGGTTTACGCGCACCGGCACAGGATCACAAGGCATGGGGCGGCACCAGGGGCTCTCTTTTGCTGAAATCAGCTTTCAGACGTCATCAAAAAGCGTGCGGCCGGCCGTCCCATGTTTCAAAACAACCGGTTGTGGCCATGGCGAGATCATCGAACCGGGCAACAAGACCGCCGACGGAATCGTCGACGCCGATCTCACCACCGGCACCACCCATGTCCGTGCGGACCCAACCGGGATGATAAATGCCAACGGCAATGTTCTCCGATGCCAGATCCTTTGCCAGGTTGCGCCCAAGGTTCAGCACAGCGGCTTTCGAAGCCCTGTAAATATAGCTGCCACCAGGCGCTCTTTCACTGGATGCCATCTGTGAGGAGATGATCGCGATCTTTGCCGCCTTCGCCGCCCTCAGGTTGGGCAGCAGCGCTTCAACTGTCAGAAAGACGCCGGTCACATTGGTATCAAAGCTTTGCCGCCACAGATCAGGCGCAAAGCCATCCCCCAGACTGTGACCCTTGTCGAGATACACACCGGCGTTACAGACCAGAAGATCAACCGGGCGGCCGGCGAGCTTTGTTGCAAAAGCAGCATGTGAGGCCGGATCGGTCACATCGAGCGGCCAGTCCCCTGCCCTGGTTGTTCCGATAACGTCTTCGCCCCGCGCGGCGAAGGCTGCAGCCAGCCCCGCTCCGATGCCGCGGCTCGTGCCGGTAATGACGATTGTCATGCTGTCAGTTTGCCTTTCTTCCGGGCAAAAACGGCAGAGGTGCCACGGGAATACCGTCCTCTATCAGCTTTTTTGCCTCTTCGCCGTTCGCTTCGCCATAGATCGCACGCTCCGGCGTTGCACCAAGATACATCGAGCGCGCCTCTTCGGCGAATTTACCGCCCACGTAATCCGCGTTCTCTTCAACATGCCTGCGCAGTTCGGCAAGTTTCTGTTCCGCTTCACTGGCCGGTGCCTGAAGCGGACTGGCTTCAACAGCATCGGAGGTGGAAACCCGCGGCGCCATCATTGCCTTGCTCACCGCCCCGGAACCGCATTCGGCGCAGGCCAGATGTCCTGCACTGACAAGTTTGTCAAAAGCTTCAGCCGACTGAAACCAGCTGTCAAACCGGTGCCCGTTATCACATTTCAGGGTGTAGCTGATCATTCAGGTCAGTCTCCGCTCCGTTCTCTCCTGAGATGGTACAGCATAGCGCGCTGGTCAAGACCGCATGCCTTTATGCGCGCGGGTCAAAGTCCAGCAGTATCCGCGCCAGTTCGGGTTCATCCACCATACGCGCCGCCTTTTTGCGGGACACCCAGACACGTTCGCGCTGACCTGCTTCGGGGTAATCGTCTGCAATAGCTGTCACCTCGACCGGGAAAATCATGCCAAGGCAGGGAAACTCACCGGCTTCCTCAGTATCCTTGCTGTATGAATAAATCCCCAGGCACCGGCCGTCCGATCGGCCCCGTACGCCCGCTTCTTCCCAGGCTTCCATAGCCGCCGTTTCGGCGGGCGTCTGTCCGTCCACGGGCCAGCCTTTGGGCACAATCCAGCGTCTCGTGCCACGGGACGTAATCAACAGAATGCGGATTTTGTTTTTTGAATCCGGTAGCAGAGCGCAGCGAACTGCGACCTTACATCGTCTTTGCGCGCCCCGGAAACGGATATGGGCAGTTGTTTTATCATCGTGCGTTTACGCGTCTTATTTGTCCGGATGTGACACCCGGTTGTCTGCTCCCGCTGCTATCATGCCCGAAAAACAATGATTTGCCAAGAACACGGCCCCGACAGCGGCCCAGGCAGTGTGTGCCGCCCCGATCAGGAACGGACATCACTGCGTTGTTGAGGCAGCCGGTCGCGCAACCTGTGCGTCAGTTCCTCCAGTGGAAGGTCCGCTTCAATCGCCAGTCTGCGCAGACCGAAATGGACATGCGCCATCTCCTGATAGTAGCTGGTATAGGCGTAGTTCGTCGCCGCCCCGGCCACAGCACCCAGGACCGGAACCGCCTGTGCCGCGAGTTTCTGACCAAGAACTGTGGCAAGTCGGGGTGCCACCCGCGCGATCAGCCCCTGCACCGCCGGCCCGGTCAGCGCCACACGTGCCGATATAAACGCAAGATCTGCCCCGTCATCATCGCTGAGCGGCCCGGCTGCGGAAAACACCGTTATGCAATCGAACCGTACATTCTCTTCTTCGGGGTCAAAGCCATGTTCGGATGCAACACCCTGGATGACGCGCAACAACAGCGTGGTTGTGACCGGCAGTTCAGCAAGCGCGGTTGGCAGGCCGCCCATGCCGCCGACGGCGCCCATCGCAGCGCCGGCAGCCGAATTAAGCCAGCTTTTCTGATCCCCCACGACGCCCCGGCTGTAGTGGGCAGCTTTTGTCGCTTCGCGCAGCGCGCGTGTGGTGGCCTCGTCAAGCCCCGCGCGAACAGGTGCCGGCAACCGGTCCAGCATGCTTTCAGCACGCCCGCCCAGCAGGTTCAGCAGGTCTATACCCGCACCGCCTGCGTTGCGGTACCGTTCGGCCAGAACGTCCAGTTCAGCCTCTGTATCCGGTGGAGATGTTCTGCCTTCGATCAGATCCATGTCTTCCCCTTTCATCACATGAAATGGGCAGTGCCGGTGCGGAAATCAATCTTGTGCAAACCGTGTTACCTGTCCTGTGACACCATCCCAGGCGCCGGAAACGAGAGCCCGGCCAAGCACGCGCGCCGGGTTGGTCGGCGGCGGCATTTCCACATTCTCAAGCCGGTCAAACCCGAACCGCCCATAGTAGGGTGCATCCCCCACCAGCATCACCCGCGCCCAGCCTTCATCTGTCGCGCGCGCCAGAGAGTCCCGGATGAGCCTGCCCGCCAGCCCTTCGCCCTGACGTGTCGGGTGCACGGCGACCGGTCCAAGCAGCAAAGCGGGTTTACTCCCCACAGACACAGGCCAGTAGCGGATTGCACCGGACAGAATGCCCTCTGCATCCCGCGCCACCTGTGACAGCGCTTTCACCGGCGGTACATCATCACGCAGCCGGTATGACGACAGCGCCTCGCGGCCCGGCGCAAAGCAGGTATCAAAGAGCGCTTCAATTTCGTGGAAATCCTGCGCAGTTTCGACAGTCAGCTCATACACGGAAATTCGCAGGTCCCGGTTCAATGGGTTTCAACTGGCCCGGACGTAGCACATGCGTTAAGTGGGCTGCAAACAAGCAGGAGCGCATCATGTTCTACCGCCCCGAAGACGGCCACGGTCTGCCGCACAACCCGTTCAACGCAATTGTCTCACCCCGGCCGATTGGCTGGATCTCGACGCGCGCCGCTGACGGCAGCAACAACCTGGCACCTTATTCCTTCTTCAATGCCGTGGCTTATGTGCCGCCACAGGTCATGTTCGCCTCGACCGCAGCCAAAGAGGATCGGGGTGACACCAAGGATTCCGTAGCAAATATCCGTGAGACGGGCGTGTTCTGCGTCAACGTCGTGGAATACGCTATGCGGGATGTCATGAATGCCTCATCGGCGATGCTGCCGCGCGAAACAGATGAATTCGCGCACGCCGGCGTCGCCCCGGCCGCCTGTACGTCAATTGACTGCGCGCGCGTTGCCGGGGCGCCCGCATCCCTTGAATGCAGAATGACGCAGATCGTTCAACTGCCCGGCGAGGCCAATTTTGTTGTCTTCGGCGAAGTCACGGGGGTGCATATCCGCGATGACACACTTGTGGATGGCCGGTTCGATGTCACGACATTTCAGCCGCTGTCGCGCATGGGGTACCGTGACTACACCGTGGTCCGCGAGATTTTCGAGCTGACGCGACCGGACGACTGACAGCGTACGCTGAATAAACTCGTTTCTACCCAAAGCTGTGCTAGGCTGCCTCCAGGGATATTTTCAAGGGGGCATTTATGATCGCATTCAACCATTCCATTATTCGTGCAGCAGTCTGGAATCTGGCAGGTTTTTCCCGTCCGGGCCGGCCTGTCGGCATTTCCGGACGCTCGCAGAAGGCGGCAAACCAGGCCGAAGGACTTGCGCTGCTGGACGCCGAGTTTGTCACCCTCGTTGAAGTCTCGCCCGTCAGTTACATCGAAACTCTGGTCGGGAAACTGGCGGAATACGGTGTCGAATACGACTACACCATCCTGCCACAGCAAAGCGGCAATATTCATATCGGGTTTCTGCATAAGCCCGGCATCGAGGTAACCAACCCGCGGTTCATTCCCGGCTCCGAAGGCGCCTATCAGGGCGGGCGGCAGGCCTTCGCCGTAGATGTAAAGGTCGGAAAGCTCAAAGCCATCGTGATCGGTGTGCATCTCAAATCCGGCCGTGACAGGGATGAACAGAAAATCCGTGACAGCCAGTGCAAAGTGATCGGCGAATATATTGCGGAGGTTCACCGGACGCCGGGTACAATGCGGCGTGCCATCTTCCTGATGGGTGATTTTAACATGATCCCCGGACAGGATGTCTCGAATTTTCACTATCTGGGCGGCGACGACACAATGGATTTCGTGTCCAGCTGGGATCTGCAGGACAGATTTTCGCACATCCTTGAAAAAGGCCGCGCCAATCTGCTCGACGGCTTTGCGGTCAGCCGCAACTATTCAACCGACTACATCAAAGGCAGTCTGAGGCTTTTCCCCATGCACTGGACGATGGACATGGGGCGCGAAAAGTTCCGCAAGAACGTCTCCGACCACCTGCCCTTTGTCGCGAGCTTCCGCATCTACTGACGTCCGCTGGCGGGACGGTGGGCGGGGCGTCTTGCCGGATGGCAAGAGCGCCGTGCACCGTCAGTGCCCGCCCAGCATTCCCGTCTTTACAGAGTAATCAACCGCCAGCGCATAGTCAGGGTCGTCATCACTGTCGACCATCAGTTGCCCCGCTTTGTTCAGCAGGCGGTGACAGTCCCGGCTGAGATGCCGAAGCATCAGTGTTTTACCAGCGCTCTCATATTTTTCGGCAATGGCTTCGATCGCCTGCAGCGCTGACTGATCCACCACCCGGCTGTCGGCAAAGTCCACGATCACGGTATCCGGGTCACCGGCCACATCAAAAAGCTCCGTAAACCCGTCAGACGATCCAAAGAACAAAGGCCCCTGGATCTCATAGACTTTTGCACCCTTCTCGGTATGCGACTCCCGGGTTTTTGAGTGAATGCGGCGCGCATTGTTCCACGCGTAAGCCAGCGCGCTGACGATGACACCAACCACCACCGCTACCGCAAGGTCTTCGAGGACTGTCACGACTGTCACCAGCAGAATGACAAAAGCATCCGTAAGCGGAACTTTTCGCAGGATGGTGAGCGAGTTCCACGCAAAAGTACCGATCACCACCATAAACATGACACCAACCAGCGCCGCGAGCGGGATCAGTTCAATCACAGAAGAGCCGACGAGAATAAAGAGCAGCAGGAAAACCGCAGCGGCAATCCCGGCGACCCGCGTGCGCCCGCCAGATTTCACGTTGATCATCGACTGACCGATCATCGCGCAACCGCCCATACCGCCAAAGAACCCCGTAACAGTATTTGCCACGCCCTGCGCGATACACTCCTGGCTCGCACCGCCACGTTCATTGGTCATATCACCCACAAGGTTCAGCGTCAGCAGGCTCTCGATCAGACCGATGGCAGCCAGGATCACCGCATAGGGCAGGATAATCTCGAACGTTTCCCGGTTCAGCGGCACCATCGGGATGTGCAGGCTGGGCAGCCCGCCCTGGATCGACGCCAGATCACCCACGCGTGGCACATCGAGGCCAAATGCAATCACAATGGCGGCGACAATGCCGATCCCGGCCAGCGGTGCAGGGATCACTTTGGTGATCCGGGGCATGACCCAGATAATCGCCATCGTCACGGCAACCAGCGCCAGCATCAGAACCAGCGGCTGACCCGACAGCCATTCACCGCCACCCATGCCGTGGCCTGTGTTTTCCATGGTACCCGGCACCTTGAACTGCCCCAGCTGGGCCAGGAAAATCACGATCGCCAGACCGTTCACAAACCCCAGCATCACCGGATGCGGCACAAGACGGATAAACTTGCCCCACTGCATGACCCCCGCGAAAACCTGTAAAAGCCCCATCAGCACAACGGTAGCAAAGAGGTATTCAACCCCATGCTCGGCCACGAGCGCCACCATCACGACTGCAAGCGCCCCTGTCGCGCCCGAAATCATCCCCGGCCGCCCACCGATCAGGGCTGTGATCAGCCCGACCAGAAACGCCGCATAAAGCCCCACCAGCGGGTGCACACCAGCCACAAAAGCAAACGCAACCGCCTCAGGAACAAGCGCCAGGGCCACGGTCAGCCCCGACAGAAGCTCGATGCGCAGGCGCGCAGGTGTCAGCCCGTCTTTCGGCGCCCAGCGCAGATCCGTTACATCAAGATTTCGGGTAAACTCACGAAAGGTCGTCTTCGCCATGAATGGCTCCTGTGCTGTCAGGTCCTGCGGGATTACCGGGCATCCGGCACCGGGTTGCGCGCTCCCTAGACCCTTTGCAGGCGAATGGAAACCCCGCTGGCGGGTTCACAGCTCCCGCATTCCGGTTAATTAGTCGTAAATTTCCGCAGATGCTGAAAGTTCCGGCACTTGAATGGCCCTTCCCGGAAACAGAACCGCAGACACCCCGACAGCGCCTGCGACACGGACCCACCCGTCTCAAAACGCTTTCCAAATCTGCGCCCTGCGCTAAGCTGACAACCGACGGGGGAATTGATGATCACTGTACAATGCGATGCCGATCTGGACGCTCTGCGGCCGTTGACGCCCGGTGAAATCCAGCTGCTGGCAGCTTGTCGCGCGGGCGAACCCTGCAGGCTGAACGGGGGGCACCTGCCGGACGAGGCCGGATCCCGCCGCGCGCAGTTCATCCGCGCAGACATCCTCCGTTATCTGATCATGGGCGGCTGTGAGATCAATCCGGTGGCCAGCACCGGCATCGATCTGCACGGCGCATTTATCTCCGGCACCCTCAATCTGGCCACAGTGAAATCGCATGGCGCGGTCGGTCTGCAAAACTGCCGTTTTGACCGGCTTTTCACGCTGTTTCAGTCAGAGATCCAGAACCTCAGGCTGGATGGCAGCCACCTCTGCGGGCTGAACGGCCACGGGCTGAATGCGGCAAACGATGTCATTCTGCGTGACGTGACGGACACCGGCGGCATCAACCTGTTTGCGGCAAGGATTGGCGGTCGTCTGGACCTCGGTGGCGCGGACATCAGCCCCTCGAAACATCTCGCGCTCAATGCAAAGAACGCTGAAATTGCTGGTGGCGTCACGCTGAGCAGCCTCTGTGCGACAGGCCGGGTATCCCTGAACGGGGCTGTGATCAACGGCCAGATGGCCTGCGAAAACGCCAGCCTGGATGCGCACGGCGCGGCCTATGCGTTCAAGGCGCAGGATACGGTCATCAGATCCGACCTCAACTGCACCGGCATACGGGTGAAAGGCATGTTCAGCCTTTCCGGCGCACAGGTCGGCGGACGCCTTGTTCTGAACCACGCGGAATTTGATGCTGCCAGCGATGATCCGGCCACACCCGCCGTCCGCCTTGTGCGCATGAATGTCTCGGAGGGGCTGCACTGGGAAGGCATTCGCCTCGGAGACGGCCGGGTGAGCCTCACATCTGCGCATGTCGGTGACCTGCGTCATGATCTGAACAGTGACATGGACAGCTGGCCCCCGGCGGACCGCTTCGATCTCGACGGTTTTACCTATGACCGGATGACCGGGCCCTCGATTTCACCCGGCACCTTTATTGAATGGCTCAGAAAAGGCAGCACGGAAAAAGAAAACTTCCTGCCGCAACCTTTCACGCAGCTCGCAAAAATATTGCGCGAGCGTGGGCATGACCGGGATTCCCGGCTGATCCTGGCCGAGCGCGACCGCCTGATCATGAAAAACATCCGGGACCGCGCGCGCATCACCGACTATGACGGCACATGGTCAAGGGCGTTCCTCGGGCTCTCCCGGGATGCCAGTAATTTCCGCAGATGGGCGATCGATGTGATGCTGCGCCGCACGGTCGGATATGGGTACCGGCCTTTCCGCAGCATGTGGATGCTCGCGACGCTGGTGGTCATAGCCGTCACGATGGCCCAGATGACGTGGCGGGAGGGCTCATTCGTGCCTGGCGCTGAGGCGGCGAATGGCTCAGAGGTCTGGATTGCGCTGTCCGGGAGCGGTATTCCAAACCCGGCACAGGCCTGGGCGGAAACGCCTGTTGTGCAGCGCGATGGTACCGTCAGCCCCCCGCCCGGGCGTGATTACCCCCGGTTCAATGCCATCGCCTGGGGTGCGGACCTGGTCATCCCGATCATCGATTTCGGACAGACTGTTCACTGGGGGCCGTCCGCGGGACGCGGCCCTTGGGGGCTGTGGCTGTGGCGCGCGTCCTTTTTCCTCGCTGCTGCAGGCTGGATCGTCACAGCGCTCGGTGCAGCGGCAATCACTGGGATCATCCGCCGGGAATGATCAGCGTGCGCTGACTTTGCGAATTCCAAAACTCACCGTGATCAGATGCAGTCTGCACTTTTCAAAAGCGTGCGGCTGGGTAAGCTGTTCCGCGACAGGCAAAAGGATTCCCCCTTCATGACCAGCACAAAGATTGCCGTCATCGGCGGCTCGGGCCTCTATGACATCGACGGGCTTGAAAACACCGAATGGGTGACGGTTGATACCCCCTGGGGTGCGCCATCTGACGCGCTGCTGACCGGGTCACTGGGTGGTGTCGACATGGTGTTTCTGCCGCGGCACGGACGCGGGCACATGCACTCTCCGACAACAGTCCCCTACCGCGCCAATATTGACGCACTCAAACGTCTGGGCGTGACAGACGTGATATCCGTGTCCGCCTGCGGTTCTTTCCGCGAAGAAATGGCGCCAGGCGATTTTGTGATCGTGGATCAGTTCATCGACCGTACCTTTGCGCGGGAAAAGAGTTTTTTCGGCACCGGGTGTGTGGCCCATGTTTCTGTGGCCCATCCGACCTGCCCGCGCCTTGGAGCGGCCTGTCTTACGGCGGCGAAG
The DNA here is from genome assembly GCF_055693285.1 of Roseobacter sp. S87. Next base: position 553,767 of record NZ_JBVFTR010000004.1, on the reverse strand, counting down.
GATGCCGGGATTACCGTGCATGACGGTGGTACATATCTGGCCATGGAGGGGCCGCAGTTTTCGACCCTGGCTGAATCCCGGATGTACCGGGAAAGCTGGGGCGCGGATGTGATCGGTATGACCAATATGCCCGAGGCGAAACTCGCCCGCGAGGCGGAGCTTTGCTATGCGTCAGTGGCGATGATTACCGATTACGACAGCTGGCATCCGGACCATGGCGAAGTTGACGTCACCGAAATCATCAAAACGCTGATGGGCAACGCCGACAAGGGCCGCGATCTCGTACGCCGCCTGCCGGGCCTTCTTGGGGCGGACCGGGCGCCCTGCCCGCATGGGTGTGACCGCGCGCTGGAATTCGCCATTCTGACCCAGCCGGATGCGCGCGATCCGTCGGTTGTGGCCAAACTGGATGCGGTCGCTGGCCGTGTCCTCTGATATCTGACAGGAAGACAGCTCAATGCCCCTTGATCTCTGGCTGACCTTCGTTGCCGCCTCAACCGCCCTGCTCCTGATCCCGGGCCCGACCGTTCTGCTTGTGCTGAGTTATGCCCTGTCGCGCGGCCGGTCCGTCGCGGTGGCCTCTGCCGCGGGTGTCGCACTGGGCGATCTGATCGCCATGACGGCCTCTCTGCTGGGGCTGGGTGCGATCGTTCTGGCCTCGGCCACTGCCTTCACCCTGCTGAAGTGGGCGGGCGCAATCTATCTGATCTGGCTCGGGGTCAAACTTATCCGTTCAGCCCCCACCGAAGGGCTGACCCCTGCCAGAAACGTCACCGCTCAGGGCGTCTTCGGGCACGCCGCGGCGGTGACCGCGCTGAACCCGAAATCCATCGCCTTCTTCATTGCCTTCGTGCCGCAGTTTGTCTCTGCGGACAGGGCACTCCTGCCACAGTTTGCCATTCTGATTGCAACCTTCGTCGGCCTCGCAGCACTCAACGCGCTGGCCTATGCGCTGATGGCAGACCGCCTGCGCCGTTTTATCGCCCGGCCTTCGGCCCTTGCCTGGATCACCCGCGCCGGCGGCACTGCCCTGATCGGGATGGGCGTCATGACAGCCGCCCTGCGCCGCACCACCTGAAAGAGAGACTATGAAAACTGTTCAGGACTACATCCGCACCATTGTCGACTTTCCGCATGAAGGCATCATGTTCCGGGACGTCACCACTCTGTTTGCGGACCCGCGCGGTTTCCGCATGGCCATCGACCAGATGCTCCACCCCTATGCCGGTATGGAAATCGACAAGGTGGTAGGGCTGGAGGCCCGTGGTTTCATCCTGGGCGGTGCGATCGCGCACCAGCTGTCCGTCGGGTTTGTGCCGATCCGCAAGAAGGGCAAACTGCCGGGCACGACCATCAGTCAGGACTATAAACTGGAATACGGCGAAGCAATTGTCGAAATTCACGATGACGCCATAGAGGCCGGCGAAAAAATACTGGTGGTGGATGACCTGCTGGCAACCGGCGGCACGGCAGAGGCCGGGATCCGCCTGATCGAACGGCTGGGTGGGGAAATCGTTTCAACATCTTTCATCATTGATCTGCCGGATCTTGGCGGGCGCAAAAAGCTTGAAGCGATGGGCGTCGAAGTTCACGCGCTCTGCACGTTTGACGGTCTCTGACACCGAGGGAACAGGATACCACCCATGCAACAACGCTGGGCCATTCTGGCCGTCCTGTTTTTCGCACGCACCTGCATGGCGTTTCAGTTTCAGTCCGTCGCGGCTCTGGCACCACAGCTTGCGGAACGGTTTGACCTGAACCTCGCAGATATCGGCGTGCTGATCGGGCTCTTTTTGGGTGCAGGCATCTTTGTCGCGATCCCTGGCGGTTCCATCGCCGCACGTTTCGGCGACAAACGGGTCACAGCCGTCAGCCTCGGATTGATGATCACAGGTGCCCTTCTGATGGCCTTTGCGAGCGACTGGTGGTTGCTGGCTGCCGGGCGGGCTCTTTCCGGTGTTGGCGGCGTGATCATCAACGTAATTATGACGAAAATGGTCATCGACTGGTTCACCGGGTACGAAATCGGTACCTCTATGGGCGTTCTGATCGGAGCCTGGCCGTTCGGTATTGCCGTGGCCCTGCTCGTTCTGCCGCCTCTGGCAGGAACCGGTGGTCTGTTGCTGGCCTGGGCCGGCCTCATCGGGACAATCGCGGTGAGCCTGCTGGCGCTGGTTCTTGTCTATCAGAGCCCGCCTGCCGCAGAGGGTGCAGGCGCTGTTTCCGGCGGCACCACGGCGCACTGGACGCCCCTGCTCGCCGCTGCATCGATCTGGGGTATGTATAACGTCGGTCTGGCAATGGTTTTTGGATTCGGGCCGCTGCTGCTGGCACAGAATGGTATGTCGGCGACGGCGGCCAGCTCAGTAGTCAGCGTGTTTATTCTGATGGTCGGCGTCGGTGTACCACTGGGCGGCATTCTGTTCTGACCGGCTGCAGAATCGGGACGGCGTGATCTTCGCCAGCCTGCTTTTCTGCACGGTTGTCATGCCGGTGCTCGCTGTGGCACCGGCGGGCATCGCTGCGCTGATCTACGGGGCCGCAGGCCTATTTATGGGCCTTGCTGCGGGCCCCATCATGACCATGCCGGGCCAGGCCCTGCCGCACGCGGTCCGGGCTTTTGGCATGGGAGTGTTTTTTACCATTTACTATGCAGTGATGATGGCGGCCCCCGGTATCGCAGGAAGTATCGCCGAAGCGGCGGAGAATACTGCCATGACATACTGGCTGGGCAGCCTCGCGTTTCTGATCTGCCTGCCCGGGCTGTTCATTTTCCGCAAAACCGTTCCGGCAGCAGTCTGATACTGTCAGGTCCGTAAAACAGCGCCTGGGTTCATAATCCCCAGGGGATCGAGTGCCGCCTTAATCGCCCGCATGGCGCCCAGTTTGGCCGGGTCGCCATAGCGCTCCAGATCCGCAACCTTCAGCCGGCCTACGCCATGCTCTGCACTGAACGAGCCATCAAACTCGTGCACCAGGTCATGAATCGCGCGCTGCAGGTCCGCACGCTGGTTCAGGTGCTCTTTCTTGGTGCGTCCGGGCATCGGGAAAATGTTGTAGTGCAGGTTGCCATCGCCCAGATGCCCGAAACAGTTGATGCGGAAATCCCCTACCGCGGCGATCCGGCTGACACCCGCTTCGATAAAGGAAGGGATGGCGCTCAGAGGCAGAGACACATCGCTGGATACAATGGCCCCGACGGCCTTGTTGGCAATCGGGATGTTCTCTCGCACGGCCCAGAAATCATCGGCCTCCCGCGCGTTCTGCGCAATCACGCCATCGCTGACCAAGCCCGCGTCAAGCCCGGCTTCAAAGAGTTCCGCCAGCGCTTCATCCGGAGACATACCTTCAACGGTACCAATCTCGATCAGCACAGACCATGCGGGCGCATCGCCAAAGGGCTGACGCACCTGAGGCAGTTCCGCGGCCAGAAACGCGAACGCCTGCCCCGAAATCAGCTCAAACGCCGTGACAAGATCACCGAGGCGGCTGCGCGCGAGAGCCAGCAGGCTCAGCGCTGTCGCAGGAGACTCCGTCACAAAAATCGCGGTGCCTGTGCCGGCCGGTTGCGGGAAGAGTTTCAGCGAGGCGGCCGTTATAACACCCAGGGTGCCTTCGGACCCGATCAGCAGATGGCGCAGGTCGTAGCCGGTGTTGTCCTTGCGCAGACGGCGCAGCCCGTGCCAGATCTGCCCGTCCGGCAGAACCGCTTCGAGCCCCAGGCACAGATCACGCGTGTTCCCGTATCGCAGGACTGCCGTGCCGCCGGCATTGGTGGCCAGGTTACCGCCAATCCGCGCTGTTCCCTCAGCCGCAAGCGACAGGGGAAAAAGCCGTCCCGCTTCCGCTGCCGTCTTCTGAACATCTGCCAGAATGACGCCGGCCTCACAGATCATGACGTTCTCCTCGGGATGCACCGCACGCACCCGGTTCATCCGTTCAAGCGACAGGATGAGCGGCAAAGGCCCGTCGGGCGAAATTTGACCGCCCACCAGGCCGGTGCCACCACCATATGGCATGACCGGAATACGATGCTCTGCCGCAAGACGGACAATCGCGGATACATCCTCTGTGGTACCCGGGCGGGCCACCAGCGTTTCGCGGCCCGTAAAGGTGCCGCGCGGTTCTTCCAGATATCTGGGTTCAGAACGCGTCAGAACAGTATCAGCCAGCTGTCCTGACAGGGTGGATTCAAAGGCGGCATCGGCGGAACGGAGTGTCATGCCCCTTGATCCCCTGCCCACGCCCGGGATGCAAGGGCGCTCTAGGGATCGCTCAGAAACGCGGGCCGCAGCACCATGATCGTCGGACGCGATGGCAACCGGTCCAGCGACATCTCCAGCGACGGCCCGCCCACTTCGACAACGGCGAAATCATCGGCCATACCTGCCAGGAAATCATCCAGCGCAAAGAGCGAGAACCAGTGCATCGGAATTACAACCGACGACCGCAGTCGTTTGAGCACCCGCGTCATGGTCGCGAGATCCAGCGTATACCCGCCATCCACCGGCGCCATGACAACATCCAGACGCCCGATGGCGGCATATTGTTCCGCGTCCGGTTCATGATGCAGATGCCCCAGATGGCCGATGCACAGCCCGGCCATCTCAAAGATGAAAATCGAATTGCCTTCTTTTTCGATGCCGGAGAACTGCGACCGTATATCCGTCGATACGTTGCGGACCAGAACTTCGCCCAGATCAAGCCTGTGATCTATGCCTTCGCCGAAAGCGCCCCACCCTGGCAGGACATGGGGAATGGCGGGGTCCGGATTTGCGGTCCAGTGCGTGGCATGCGCATGATTCATAGTCACGACATCCGGTATCAGCGGCAGCGTGCCGGTGTACCCGGTGTAATCCGTGACCATATTGAGCCCACCGTGGCTGCGCACAAGAAAGCTCGCGTGCGTGATATAGTGAATCCGCACGGTTTCTTCATCGACCGGCCCCAGGGCGGCCGGAACGACATATTCGAGGCCGGGTGTCTGCTGTGCGAGAGCGATACAATGACTGGGCGTCCGACCCGCAGTTTGTGACTGCGCCTCAACCGCACTGCCAAAGACCAGAACCATCAGTAAAAGCAGAACCCGCGCCATCCCGCACTCCTCTCTCACAAAGGAGTATAGCCCGAACCCCGAAGTTTTCAGCAACACCTGACGCGCGTGCATCCAAAACAGGCGGTGGCCTGCACAATTTGTTGGCAGTCAATACCTCTCGCCGGGCACCCCGCGGTTTTCCGCAGGAAAACTGAATATTCAGAATGTGGCGCAGCCGCGCATTTGGGTCACGCGCGCTCTGCGTGCGGGACTTTGCCCCGGCGGTCACTGCGCAGGGCGGCATACAGAACATGTGTCCGCCAGCGGTCGTTGATCTGAAGGTAACTTTGCGCAACGCCTTCATACTTGAAACCTGACGTTTCCAGAAGACCGCGGGAGGCCGCATTTTCCGGCAGGCAGGCCGCTTCAATCCGGCTGAGATCAAGCCGGGTGAACGCGTAGTGCACCACGGCCGTAATCGCTTCACGCATGTAACCCTGCCGCGCAAAAGGCGCGCCCGTCCAGTAGCCAAGCGTTCCGGACTGCGCCGGCCCCCGTCGGATGTTATCGAGCGTGATCGCACCCAGCAGTGCTTCATCCGACCGGCGGATCAGAAAGAGCGGCAGCGCTGTGCCACCTGATACGGACCGCTGCGCCCAGTAAACGCGGTTGGTAAAGGCCTTTCGCGTCAGATGATCTTCAGCCCATGCCGGCTCCCGTGGGGTCAGATAGTCAATACTCTGCGCGCGCAGTTTCGACCACGGACGGAAATCAGAATGGATCGGCGGCCTGAGGGTCATCCGTTCCGTTTCGATCCGGAGTTTGCGAAACCCGCGCAGCATCACGCAGCCCGACGCGCCTGCAGTTCTTCCAGCGAAGGTGCCGTGTCAACCGGGCCATAGAGCGCCAGGGCCGCCGGTGCGCTGGCCGCCATGCGGCCCGCAAACTCGCGCACATCCCCCGTGGTCACCGCGTCAATCATCGAGACGGTTTCTTCCAGCGGCGGCACCCGCCCCCAGATCTGCACCAGCCGGGCGAGGCGTTCAGCCCGGTTCGAGGGGCTTTCCAGCCCCATCAGCAATCCTGCTTTCATCTGGGCCCGCGCCCGCGCCACTTCAGCCGGCGACATATCGTCCGCCGCGCGCTTCATCTCGTCGATGGTGATGGTCGCCAGCTCCGGCAACTGCCCTGCGCTGGTTCCGGCGTAAATGGTGGTCATGCCCGTATCCGCATAGGCCCCGGCCTGCGCAAAGATGGAATAACAAAGTCCCCGGTTTTCGCGGATTTCCTGAAACAGACGGCTCGACATACCACCGCCCAGTGCCGACGCGTAGATCTGGGCAGTGTAAATCGCATCCTCACGGTACCCCGGGCTTTCAAACGCCAGAGCAAAATGGGCCTGTTCCAGGTCTTTTGAGCGCCGCCGCTCGCCTCCGGCAAACTGTGCCAGGGGTGCCGCAGATGGCGCTCTGCTTTCCATGCCGCCAAAGAGTTTCTCAGCCAGTTGCACAATCGCGTCATGATCAACGGCACCCGCCGCCGCCAGGATCATCTGGCCAGGGCCGTAGTGTTCGGCAATGAAACCCTGCAGGTCCTCACGACTGAACCCGGAAACCCGTTCGGCGGGTCCAAGGATCGTGCGGCCCATCGGATGATCCGGATAGGCTTCCTCCTGCAACCAGTCGAAAATCACATCATCGGGCGTATCAAGGGTCTGGCCGATCTCCTGCAGGATCACGCCGCGTTCAACCTCAATCTCTGAGGGTTCAAGCGTGGGGTTGATCAGGATGTCGGCGATCACATCCAGTGCAAGGCCCACGTCATTGCGCAGGACACGCGCGTAATACGCGGTCACCTCGCGGCTGGTGTAGGCATTGATATACCCGCCCGCATCCTCGATAGCCTCGGCAATCTGCAGCGCGGTGCGCCTTTTGGTGCCCTTAAAGGCCATGTGCTCAAGAAAATGTGCAATGCCGTTCTGGTGCGGGGCCTCATGCCGGGCCCCTGCGGTGACCCAGACGCCGACGGAGGCGGATTCAAGCCCGGGCATTTCTTCGGTTACAATGCGAAAGCCGTTTGGCAACTGGTGCTGCTGCAGTGTCACGCGGACAGGTTCTCCCTGATATGATTTTTCAGCGCGTCCAGATCATTGGCCACCCTGCTCACCCGTTCCGGGCGTTCATACAGGTCGGCCATACGCGCAGGCAAGGGCGGGTGAACACCCGAAGCTTTTTCGACAGCAGCGGGGAATTTCGCCGGATGAGCTGTGGCCAGTGTGATCATCGGGGTTCCGGGCACCCGCAGCGCGCCGGCAACCTTCACACCGATGGCAGAATGCGGGCAGAGCAGTTCACCGCTGGCCGCCAGTTCCGACGTGATGGTTTGCGATGTTTCGTCTTCGGAGGCGCGTCCGGACTGGTAATGCGACTGCAGAACCTGCATGGCGCCCTGGCTCACATCAAAGCCACCCGCTTTCAGTTCATCCATCAGCTGAACAATTGCCGGGGCTTCCCGGTCGTAGGCATCAAACAATGCCCGCTCAAAATTGGAACTGACCTGAATATCCATCGACGGACTGATCGAGGGAACTGTTTCGCCCTTGTGATACCCCTGTCCGCTCAGACAGCGGTGCAGAATGTCGTTCTGGTTGGTGGCCACAACCAGCCGGTCAATCGGCAGGCCCATGCGTTTGGCGATGTAGCCGGCGAAAATATCCCCGAAGTTGCCCGTGGGCACCGTAAAGCTCACCGGGCGATGCGGCGCGCCGAGCGAAACCGCTGAGGAAAAATAATAGACGATTTGCGCCAGGACACGGCCCCAGTTGATCGAATTGACACCCGCAAGGCGCACCCCGTCCCGGAATTCAAAATCGTTGAACATGTCTTTCAGACGCGCCTGGCAGTCATCAAAGTCACCATCCACAGCCAGTGCGTGCACGTTGGATTCCTGAGGCGTCGTCATCTGGCGGCGCTGCACTTCTGAGATGCGACCGTGTGGGTACATGATAAAGACATCCACATTGTCGAGCCCGCGAAAGGCCTCAATGGCAGCCGATCCGGTGTCGCCCGATGTGGCGCCGACAATTGTAACGCGTTCGCCCCGCCGGGACAGCGCTGTCTGGAACATCTGCCCGATCAGCTGCATCGCAAAGTCCTTGAATGCAAGCGTGGGGCCATGAAACAGTTCCAGCAGGAAATGATCCGGAGCAAGCTGCTTGAGCGGCGCGCGTGCCGCATGGCCAAAACCGTCATACGCGCGGTCGATGATGTCGCGGAATTCGTCATCGGTGAAAACATCGCCGACAAACGGGCGCATGACACGATAGGCGGTCTCTTCGTAACTCAGCCCGGCAAGCGCGCTGATGTCGTCGTGGCTCATCTGCGGGATTGATTCAGGCACATACAGCCCGCCGTCGCGCGCGAGACCTGTCAGCATTGCCTCTTCGAAATTCAGGATGGGCGCTGTACCACGGGTAGAGATGTATCGCATAGAGTTCAGCTTTTGTTGGCCGCAGTTCCGCGGCGCAGGAAGAAGAAAGTCATAACAGACCAGATCGCGGCCAGAGAGAACCAGGTGACCGCATATTGCAAGTGGTCGTTTGGAATCGCGGCAGTATCAACCGGAAAAGGTGTGACGGGTCCCGGCACGGAAGGCGGATCGCGACGCACGACCAGCACCGGTTCCGTTCCGAGCGTGCGGGCCATTGCGTCCACATCCCGTGCAAACCAGATGTTGCCTGCCACGTCCGCCTCGGGCGTGTAACTGTCGGTTTCCTGTGGCCACTGCAGGTTTCCGACAATCGTGAGCGGCGGCCCTTCTTCGAATTTCAGCGCATCAGCATCCGCAACCCGGACAAAACCCATATCGATCAGGATATCGCCCCCGTCACGCATCATCGGCCGGATGATCCTGTAGCCGGCCCCTGCACCTTTTTGCGACACCAGGACCCGCAGGTAGCCTGCACCGAGACTGCCGGTCACCTCGACTGGCAGATAGGCGTCAGCGTCGCGGTCCGGTGCGGCGGGCAAAGGAACAGGGTCTGCCGCAATCCGCTGCTCAATGTCAGCCAGCAACCCCTCTTTCCAGGTCAGCCGCTGCACCTGCCAGACGCCGAGACTGATCAGGATCGCAGCACCGCCCAGCCCGAAGATAAGGAAAAACGCCAGTCGTCCCATGACTGCTCCGCTTCAAAGAAAAACGCGCGGAGACCGCGCGTTTTGTTCTCAGGAATGTTGCCTGCGATCAGTGAGCGCCAGGCATCTGGGCCACGCCCCAGATGTAGACAGCGAAGAACAGGAACAGCCAGACAACGTCCACAAAGTGCCAGTACCAGGCAGCTGCCTCAAAGCCAACGTGTTTCTCGGCTGTGAAGTGCCCCTTCATCGCACGGAACCAGCAGACCGCAAGGAAGATCGTCCCGATGATCACATGCGCACCGTGGAAACCGGTCGCCATGAAGAATGCAGAGAAGAAGGTATCGCCACCAAACTCCCAGCCTTTGTAAAGCAGATAGCTGTACTCATACCCCTGCAGGAAGGTGAAGAGCACCCCCAGAACCACCGCGATCCCCAGGCCATTGACCAGGTCCTTGCGCGGCCCGCCGTGCACCAGCGCGTGGTGCGCCCAGGTTACGGCACAGCCCGACAACAGCAGAACCAGTGTGTTGATCAGCGGCAGGTGGAACGCGTCCACATGGTAAATCTCAGGGCGGACATATTCTGTACCGATGTACTCGCTCATCGGGTAGATGCCATCTTTGAAGAAAGCCCAGAACCACGCGGCAAAGAACATCACTTCGGACATGATGAACAGAATGAAACCGTACCGTAGGCCGATACGCACCACCGGTGTGTGATCGCCGATTTTGCTTTCGGATACGACCTCGGACCACCAGCCGAACATGACGTAGAGAACAGCTACAAAACCGCCCCAGAACAGGAAGGGCGTGATGTCCTGCATCCACAGCACGGCGCCGAAGAGCATGGCAAACCCGGCGAGCGCGCCAAGAAATGGCCAGATCGAGGGGTTCAGAATGTGATAGTCGTGGTTCTTTTCGTGGGCCATGTCAGCGTCCCTTACCTTATGTTGGTCAGTTCAGACTTGTGTCTGAGTTGGTATTGGCATCCTCCACCGAAGCATAGCCTTCGGGAAGGTCAATCTCATAGAAAGTATAAGACAGTGTGATCGTGTGGATGTGCTTTCCGTCGCGGTCGTCCACGATTTCCGGGTCGACATAGAAGGTCACCGGCATCTGCACCCGTTCACCGGGCTGCAGCACCTGTTCTTCAAAACAGAAGCACTGGATCTTGTTGAAGAAGCCACCTGCCTGGTATGGCGTGACATTATAGCTTGCCGAGCCAGCAATCGGACGGTCCGTGGGGTTGTAGGCCTCATAAAAGGCCAGTCCGGTCTCACCGATGCGGACTTCCATCTCGCGTACGACCGGCTTGAATTCCCAGGCCATGTAGTTGTTGAGCGACCCGTCAAAACGCACCTTGATCGTCTGGTCCAGCACATCTTCGGGCGCCACGTCGGACACACCGGTGACACCGCCAAATCCTGTGACACGGCAGAACCAGTCATAAAACGGCACAGATGCCCAGGCGAGACCGCCCATCAGCACAACCACGCCCACTGTCTGGGCAACCGTTTTTGAAGGACCGGTCAGGGCCATCAGCGCAGCTCCTCTGCTTTCGGAAGTTCAAAATCACCGTTTGTAACCTTGGTAAAGGTCAGGGCCAGCACCAGCACGACAAAACCGGCCAGCATCAGACCGACGCCCACGTTCCTGCCTCTGCGGCGGGTGTGGATTTCATGTTCCTGTCTCAGCGACATCGCTCACCAGCCTCCCATGCCAAAGGGACGCAGTGCAGCTTCTGCCAGGATCGCACCGAAATGCGCAAAGAGATACCACAGGGACAGGCGGAAGAACTTCTTCTCGACACGGTAGTCATCCGCAATGGCAGTCTCTTCGGGCCGGCGCCAGATATCCACGGCACCCTTCAGAAAGGCGAGGTTCAGCACCACCGCCACCGCCAGGTAGAGCGGCCCGCCAATCGCGGTGAAACCTGTGGCAACGGCCAGAACGGCCAGCAGTACCGTGTAGGCGATAATGTGGAACCGCGTCGACTTGCGACCATGTGTGACCGTCAGCATCGGCACTTTTGCATCGTCGTAGTCCGACTTCATAAACAGCGCGAGCGCCCAGAAGTGCGGTGGTGTCCACATGAAGATCAGCGCAAACATCAGCCAAGCTTCGACAGAAAAACTGCCCGTGGCGATCACCCAGCCAATCACCGGCGGGAAGGCTCCCGCGGCACCACCGATCACGATGTTCTGTGGCGTCGAGCGTTTAAGCCACATGGAATAGACGACGGCGTAAAAGAAGATTGTAAAGGCCAGCAGGCCCGCAGCCAGCAGGTTGGCGGACAATGCCAGCATCATCACGGACAGCCCGGACAACGCGAGCCCGAGCGACAGCGCTTCGCCGGCAGGCACGCGACCCGAGGGGATCGGGCGTTTTGCCGTACGGCGCATTACACCGTCGATATCTGCATCCCACCACATATTAAGTGCGCCGGACGCACCCGCCCCGATGGCAACAAAAAGGATGGATGCGAATGCAATGACAGGATGCACACCGACCGGCGCCGCGAGCAGACCGACCAGAGCGGTAAACACCACCAGCGACATGACGCGCGGCTTCAGCAGCGCGAAATAATCACCCAGCTGGGTGTCATATTCGCCTGTTGGTGTGTTGTAGCTTACGTCAGACATAACCTTGCCCCGGGCATCAGCTGTGCGGGCGGCCTCAAAAACCGCCCGTTACAGTCATTTGGATGCCAGCACCCGCGTCTGCGGGATGCCTGCATATTCCTCACGCGCTTCTTCCAGCCAAGCGGCGTAGGCCTCTTCGGAGACGACCTTGACCGTGATCGGCATGTAAGCGTGGTTCAGACCGCAGAGTTCGGAGCACTGTCCAAAGTAGATGCCCTCCTGCTCGGCTTTGAACCACAGTTCAGCCAGGCGGCCCGGTACTGCGTCCTGCTTCACACCGAAGGCAGGGATGGTCCACGAGTGGATCACGTCACCGGCAGTGACCTGCATCACGATTGTCTTGTTGACGGGCACAACAACAGAAGTGTCCGTGGCGAGCAGGAACTCGTCTTCGGAATACCCGGCTTCTTCCAGCATCGCGATGGTTTCAGGCGACTTGGAATTGTCACCGCCCGTTGCCGGCGATCCGATCATGTAGGACGAGAATTCGAACCCTTCGTCTACATATTCATAGTCCCAGTACCACTGGTAACCGGTCACCTTGATCGTCAGATCCGCTTCGGGGATTTCCTGCTGTTTGAACAGAACCGGCAGCGAGAAGGCACCGATGAACACCAGAATCACAATCGGCACGACCGTCCATGCGATTTCAATGGGTGTATTGTGCGTGAACTTTGCGGGCTCCGGGTTGCGCTTTGCGTTGTAGCGGATCGCCACCCAGCCGATGAGCGCTGTCACGAACAGCGTAATCACGGTGATAATGACCAGAATCATCCAGTCGAGCGTGTGAATGTCGCGCGCAAGCTCTGTAACCGCAGGCTGGAACCCTGTTTCGCGATCGACCGGCGCGCCGATGACCTCAAGGTTGTCCTGTGCCCGGGCGGCCGTGGCCGCAAACCCTGCCGCAAGGCCGGTGAATGTGAGGAATTTCTTCATTTTTCGTCCTGATCTCTGGGTGATCGGTGGATCATTGTTGCGCATTGTCAGGAGGTTCAGCAGTGCGCACCGTTCCTCCCGTTGTTTTCGTGCTCCTTACAATCATATTCTGTAACTGAGATAAAGTGTCATGCTTGCGTCAAACAGACGCTGAACGCTGATTTCTGCGCCTGATCCGAAGGATACAACGATGACCGAAGCCCCTTTCTCCCCTTTCGATGAACTGCTGGACCGGGAAGAGGCCCTGAATATCCTGCGGGATGCCACGGCCGGCGCCGATGATGGCGAACTGTTTTTAGAAAGGCGGCGTTCAGAATCACTCGTCTTTGATGACGGTCGTCTCCGGAATGCGAATTATGATGCCGGTCAGGGGTTCGGGCTGCGCGCGGTACGCGGAGAGGTTGCGGGGTATGCGCATTCAACCGATATCTCTGCATCCGCATTGAAACGGGCCGCTGAAACCGCGCGGCTTGCCGTTGGCGAAGGGGGCGGGACCTGGGCGGACGCTCCTGCGGCCACCAACGAGCGGCTTTATACGGACAGTGACCCGATTGCCGGCACGACCTTTCCCGTGAAGGTCGACACCCTGCGCGAGATTGACGCCTTCGCCCGCGCACTGGATCCACGCGTGGTTCAGGTCTCGGCAAACATTGCCGCAAGCATTCAGGAAATCGAAATTCTGCGCCCGGACGGACGTTCTGTGCGGGACGCACGTCCGATGACCCGCGTGAACGTCTCTGTCATCGTCGAAGAGAAGGGCCGTCGCGAATCCGGCTCGGCGGGCGGCGGCGGGCGGATCGGGCTGGATGGGTTGCTCGACCCTGCGGACTGGCAGGCCAAAGCTCGCGAAGCTTTGCGCATTGCAGTTGTGAATCTCGACGCCGTCCCGGCCCCGGCCGGTGTGATGGATGTTGTGCTGGGACCGGGCTGGCCGGGCATCCTGCTGCACGAAGCGATCGGACATGGTCTTGAGGGCGACTTTAACCGAAAGGGCTCCTCTGCCTTTGCCGGCCTGATGGGTCAGCAAATCGCCAGCCGTGGCGTCACCGTTCTGGATGACGGCACGATCCCGGACCGTCGCGGCTCGATTACAGTGGACGACGAAGGCACCCCATCAGCACGCAATACCCTGATCGAGGACGGCGTGCTGGTCGGATACATGCAGGACCGGCAGAATGCGCGTCTGATGGGGGTTAAACCCACTGGCAACGGGCGGCGTGAAAGTTATGCTCACGCGCCAATGCCGCGCATGACCAACACCTATATGCTGGGCGGTGAGACCGACCCTGCAGATATTCTTGCCGATCTGAAGGACGGCATCTACGCCGTTGGTTTCGGGGGCGGACAGGTCGACATCACGAACGGAAAATTTGTTTTCTCCTGCACCGAAGCCTACCGGGTTGAAAACGGAAAACCTGGCGCGCCGGTCAAGGGTGCTACGCTGATCGGTGACGGGGCAACAGCGCTGAAGCATATCCGAGGCATCGGCAACGACATGTCGCTCGATCCCGGTATGGGCAACTGCGGCAAGGCAGGGCAATGGGTACCGGTGGGGGTCGGACAGCCGACACTCATGATCGGCGGACTGACCGTGGGTGGGTCCGCATCCTAAAACGGAGAAAAAGTGGCCTGCGGGCCAGAAAAATGCGCTTTATCCCCATAAATAGCGAGGCGGATGCGCGTTAATCTTCACAGGTTGTTAACCAAGTCGGCTTAATCCTGATTCTGCAACTGACGGAGCCGAGGATGACTGACAGGGATTTGTTTCCTTCTTCCACTCACCCCCCACTCCCACCCACCTCGGAAGACGAACAGTTTTCCCGGCTCCGTCTTTTGCGCTCCCGCCGGGTTGGCGTAACGACGTATAAACGACTGCTGACTGAACACGGCACTGCGCAGAACGCGCTGGCCGCGCTGCCTGAGGTGGCGCGTGCCGCCGGCGTAAAAGGGTACGAGATATGTCCCGAAGCAGTGGTTCAGGCGGAACTCAATGCAGCACGAAAAGCAGGCGCCCGGCTGATCATGCAGGGCACGGCCGCCTATCCTGATGCACTCGATGAAATTTCTGATGCGCCGCCCTTTCTGTGGGCGGTAGGGGATCCTGAGCTGCTCAGGCGCCCTATGATTTCCCTTGTTGGCGCGCGCAATGCGTCTTCGCTGGGGCTGCGCATGGCGACGGCACTGGCGCGCGACCTTGGTCAGGCAGGTTACACAATCGTATCCGGCCTTGCGCGCGGTATCGACACCGCGGCACACCGGGCGTCACTCGGCAGCGGCACAATAGCCGTCCTGGCCGGAGGTGTTGACGTCATTTATCCGCAGGAAAACACAGAACTGGCGGGCGATATTGCAACAGCCGGACTGCGCCTGTCCGAGCAGCCCATCGGCATGAAGCCTGTGGCGCGCCACTTTCCCGCACGGAACCGCATTATCTCCGGGCTGAGCCGGGCTACGATCGTTGTGGAAGCCGCAGCAAAATCCGGCAGTCTGATCACCGCGCGGGACGCGCTGGATCAGGGCCGGGATGTGCTCGCTGTCCCCGGCAATCCTTTCGACGCGCGCGCCGCCGGGTGCAATCAACTGATACGTGAGGGCGCGACGCTTGTCCGCTCCGCGCAGGATGTAACCGAAGCCCTCTCGCCGATCGGCAGGCAGTCAGAAGAGGATGTCACCCCATTCTCACCTGCACCGGCTCCTGAAAGCACGTCAAAACCCAGAGATACGCCCCTGCGCAGGGTCGCCGCACTGCACCAGCAGATTCTCGACCGTCTGAGCCCCTCTCCCATTGCCGAGGACCAGCTGATCCGGGATCTGGCCGTGGGCACAAGCGACGCGGCACCGGTGTTGCTGGAACTGGAACTGGATGGCCGGATCAGCCGTCAGTCCGGTGGCCTGCTGGTGCGGGAGAAATAGTGAAACCTCATTACCTGCCGCGGGCGACTGCCCGATGATGCACCGTCCTGGCCTTACAAAAGAGGCCGGGATTCCTGAAAAGAGGATCAGTATTTCCGGCAGGCCAAACGAATGGCGATTGGCGCTTTTGCGGTCCGGTCTCAGACCTGCAACAAACCGCCGGAATACCGCCTTAGCTGCCACGTCTTTAATTGGCCGATTGACAATATTCTCTTGCACACCACCTCTGAGGTGGCCATAGAACCTGAAAATTTTTGCCCAGAGGTATCCCGTTACATGCCGGTTGTTGTCGTCGAATCCCCTGCAAAAGCAAAAACAATCAACTCATATTTGGGGAACGATTACACCGTTCTGGCCTCTTACGGACACGTCCGCGACCTGCCGCCGAAAGATGGATCCGTGGATCCGGAAAACGAGTTTGGCATGCTCTGGGAGGTGGCCTCCGACAGTAAAAAGCACGTCAAAGCAATCGCAGATGCGCTGAAAGACGACAACGCCCTCATTCTCGCAACAGACCCCGACCGCGAAGGTGAGGCCATCAGCTGGCACCTGCAGGAAGCGCTCACCAAGCGGAAATCGATCAAAAAGGACACACCGGTCAGCCGGGTCGTGTTCAACCAGATCACCAAAAAGGCCGTGACCGAGGCGATGGACAATCCGCGCCAGGTCGATATGCCGCTGGTGGAAGCCTATCTGGCCCGCCGCGCGCTCGACTATCTGGTGGGCTTCAACCTGTCGCCGGTACTGTGGCGCAAACTCCCCGGCGCACGTTCTGCCGGCCGGGTGCAGTCTGTGACGCTGCGACTGATCGTGGAACGCGAGATGGAGATCGAAGCCTTCCGCAACCGCGAATACTGGTCCGTTAAGGCACTGCTGGCGACACCGCGCGGCCAGGAGTTTGAGGCACGGCTGACTGTCCTTGCGGGCAAGAAACTTGAACGTTTCGACATCGAGAATGAAACACAGGCCGAGATGGCCGTTCAGGCGATCAGCAGCCGCGATCTGTCGGTGCAGTCGGTCGAAGCCAAACCTGCGAACCGCAATCCGGCGGCTCCCTTTATGACCTCGACACTGCAGCAGGAAGCCAGCCGCAAGTTCGGCATGGGCGCCCGCCAGACGATGTCGACCGCCCAGCGTCTCTATGAGGCGGGCTACATTACTTATATGCGGACGGATGGCATCGACATGGCGCCTGAGGCGGTGACCGCGGCGCGCGATGCGATCAAGACGCTCTATGGCAGCGAATACGTGCCCTCCTCCCCCCGGATCTACAAGAATAAAGCCAAGAATGCGCAGGAGGCCCACGAATGCGTCCGTCCGACGGACATGATGGTCAAAGCTACCGACCTGAAAACATCAGATGCTGACCAGCGCAAACTCTATGACCTGATCTGGAAACGAACCCTCGCGTGCCAGATGGAAGGTGCCCGACTGGAACGCACGACGGTGGATGTGGGCAGCGAAGACGGCCAGGTCGTTCTGCGCGCCACGGGCCAGGTTGTGCTGTTTGACGGATTTCTCCGGGTCTATGAGGAAGGCCGGGATGACGTCGTGGACGAAGACGACAAGCGTCTGCCCCAGATCGACCAGGGCGACAGCATGGACAAGCTCTCCGTGACACCGGAACAGCACTTTACGCAGCCCCCGCCCCGCTACACCGAAGCGACTCTGGTGAAGCGTATGGAAGAGCTGGGTATCGGCCGGCCATCCACATACGCGAGCATCGTCACCACGATTCAGGACCGCGAGTACGTCCGCAAAGACAAAAACCGGCTCATTCCCGAAGACAAGGGACGTCTCGTTACGGCATTCCTGGAAAACTACTTCCGCAAGTACGTCGGCTACGGCTTTACGGCTGATCTTGAGGACCAGCTCGACAACGTCAGCGCCGGTGACGCGGACTACAAAGAAGTGCTGGGTCGCTTCTGGCATGATTTCTCGGCGGCCATTGCTGAGACGTCCGATCTGCGCATCACGGAAGTGCTGGAAAAGATCAACGAGGTGCTTGAACCGCACCTCTTCCCGCCCAACGAAGAAGGCACAGACCCGCGCCTGTGCCCCAACTGTGGTGCCGGACGACTGTCCATGCGCACCGCACGGTCCGGCGGCGCGTTCATCGGCTGCTCGAACTATCCCGAATGTCGCTACACGCGCGCCTTTGGCCCACCGGGTGAAGAAGACGACAGCGGAATTCCGCCTGAGGGCAAACTGCTGGGTGAGGACGCCGGGGACAAGATTTATGCGTTCAAGGGCCGCTTCGGACCTTACGTACAGCGGGGCGAAGTCACAGATGACAACAAAAAGCCGCCCCGGCAGTCGATCCCTAAAGACTGGCGGCCGGAAGAAGTGGATCTCCCGCAAGCCCTGCAACTGTTGTCGCTGCCGCGTGAGATCGGACCCCACCCAGAAGACGGCGTGACCGTCTGGGCCAATATCGGCCGCTATGGCCCCTACCTGAAACACGCCGCGTCAACATCAGAACGCGGTGGCACGAATGCCAACCTGGAAAGCATCGACGAGGTCTGGACTGTTGGCATGAACCGCGCTGTGCAGCTGCTCGCCGAAAAGGTGGCCAGTCGTGGCGGACGGGGCGCTCCGGCCAAAATTCTGCGCGATCTGGGCGAACACCCCGATCAGGGCGGCCAGGTAAGTATCATGGAAGGCAAATACGGGCCCTACGTGAAATGGGAAAAGGTCAATGCAACGCTGCCCAAGGAAACAGAACCTGATTCTGTCACCATCGAACAGGCCGTTCTGCTGATCGATGAGAAGGCCGCCAAAAAAGGGACCCGTCGCCGCAAAGCAGCCCCCAAAAAGAAAAGCGCCGCGAAAAAAACGACTGCCAAAAAAGCCGGCTGAGGCGGACCGGGAGCGGGTACGCAGGCACACAACCCTAAAGAGCTTTGCGCCCCGCTTGCGCTGAGCTATACTCGGGTCTGAACCTGTCAGTTATAATTGACAGCGGAACAACATCACTGCACAAATCGGGCCAGCCACCCGGGTTTAAGGAAGCAAGATGAAAAAAGTGTTTGGGTCAGCGTCGGAGGCGCTGGATGGAGTATTGCACGACGGTATGACGATTGCCGCGGGCGGTTTCGGGCTGTGTGGCATCCCGGAACTGTTGCTGGCAGCGATCCGCGATGCAGGCACAAAGGATCTGACCTTTGCGTCAAACAACGCCGGTGTGGACGATTTTGGCATCGGCATTCTGCTGCAGACCCGCCAGGTCAAAAAAATGATCAGCTCTTATGTGGGCGAAAACGCTGAATTCATGCGTCAGTATCTGTCCGGAGAGCTGGAGCTGGAATTTAACCCGCAGGGTACTCTGGCTGAGCGCATGCGTGCCGCCGGGTGTGGCATCCCGGGATTTTACACGAAAACCGGTGTCGGCACAGTGATTGCTGAGGGCAAAGAGCACAAGGAATTCGACGGCGAGACCTATATTCTCGAACGCGGGATCTTTGCGGATCTGAGCATCGTGAAAGCGTGGAAAGCAGATGCGACGGGCAATCTGGTTTTCCGCAAGACGGCGCGGAACTTTAATCCGCCAGCCGCGATGTGCGGCAAAATCTGTGTTGCTGAGGTTGAAGAGATTGTACCGACCGGTTCGCTGGACCCAGACGCGATACACCTGCCCGGCATTTATGTGCACCGTCTGATCCAGGGCGAGCACGAAAAGCGAATTGAACAGCGTACAACACGGGCAGCCTGAGACGGGTAGCTGACATGGCAGATACAATTCACAGTGCGAAGGATACCGACGAGAACCTCGTGTTCGATGACCGCGGCTTTGAGGGCTTTTCCCGGGCGCAGGTGTCCATGATCATCACTAACCCGAACCTGGACGATAACCCGATCGTTTACGTCAATGAAGCCTTCACCCGTGTGTCTGGCTATGCACGCAGTGCTGTGATCGGGCGGAACTGCCGGTTTCTGCAGGGCGAAGAAACTGACAAGGCGGCGGTTGATATGCTGCGCGCCGGAATCGATGCCGAGGAAACCGTATCGGTCGATATCCTGAACTATCGGGCCAATGGGGCACCGTTCATCAACCGGCTGCTGGTGTCTCCGATTGTCGACGCTGAAGGCACGACGCAGTATTTTATCGGGATCCAGAAGGAACTCCGCAAAGGCGAGCGCAACCCGGACGCAGATGCCATCAATGATCAGCTGATGGAAGTGCAGAACCGCGTACAGTCCGATCTGTCGATGATCATCAGCATGATCCGACAGCAATCCGGCGCGACCTCTGTGCCAGACGACTTTGCCGCGCTGAGCAGACGGATCGAGACGCTGCAGCTGCTGTATGAAGAGATGAAGCTGTCGGACACCCAGTCCAACCGCGGCACTATTCAGATGGGCAGCTTCATCTCCAGACTTGCCTGCGCCATCGCCCATACCATGGGTCGATCCGGGGTGCGCATGAACCTGCAGATTGAACAGGCCGAAGTACCGATCGAAGTGGCGACCCGGGTTGGGCTTGTAGTATCCGAACTGCTGACCAACTCTTTCCAGCACGCGTTCGAGCGTCTGGACATGGGGATGGTGGAAATCCGGATGTCTCAGCTGAGTGCCGGGGGCCTGAGGGTGACTGTTTCCGATGATGGCACCGGCATTCCCAAAGACATGCAGTGGCCAGCAGACAAAACGGTCGGCGGACGCATCATCAATGGCCTGATCGAAGGCCTGGAAGGTACGCTCCAGCTGGGACGCGGTGCCGCCGGAAGCTTTATCACAATCGACGTGCCGGCAGGCGCATCACTCTCAGAATAGGACCCATAATGCCCTGGGATCGCAATCAGATGGCGGCGCGTGCCGCTCAGGAACTTGAAGACGGCTGGTATGTTAATCTCGGGATCGGTATCCCGACTCTCGTCAGCAATTACATCCCGGACGGGATCGAAGTAACTCTGCAATCCGAGAACGGGATGCTGGGCATGGGTCCCTTCCCCGTCGAGGGGACAGAGGATGCCGACCTGATCAATGCGGGCAAACAGACAATCACGGAACTACCGCAAACGGCCTATTTTGACAGCGCTCAGAGCTTTGGCATGATCCGCGGTGGCAAAATCGCAATGGCCATCCTTGGGGCGATGGAAGTCGCGGAGAACGGCGATCTCGCCAACTGGATGATCCCGGGCAAGCTGGTTAAAGGCATGGGCGGTGCCATGGATCTCGTCGCAGGCGTCGGGCGGGTTGTGGTCGTGATGGACCACACCAACAAGCACGGCGACAGCAAGGTTCTGCGGGAATGCACGCTACCGCTGACAGGTAAGTGCGTCGTCGATCGCATTATCACCAATCTCGGCGTTCTGGACGTGGTTGAGGGCGGGCTGAAGATTGTTGAGACCGCCGAAGGCGTAACCGAAGAAGAGTTGCGGGCCGCCACGCAGGCCACGATTGTCTGATTTCAGTATCCGCCAGGAACAGGACGGCACAAAGGGACGCTACGTGCTTGTTTCAGACGGGCACGAAGCTGACCTGACGTATTCTGTTCTGTCGGCTCAGACGGTCATCGCGGATCACACCGGCGTGCCGGACGCTCTTCGCGGAACAGGTGCAGGTGTTGCGCTGGTCAGCCGGCTGGTCGAGGATGCACTGAGCGAAGGTTTCCGGATTGTCCCGCTCTGCCCTTTTGTGAACGCGCAGCGGCGGCGCCACCCCGAATGGGCTGACGCATTTAATGTCTGACCTCAGTTCAGGCCTGCAAACACACAGCCGTCTGAAACCAGTTCGGGCGGCGTGAGGCACAGACCACGCGCCACCTGAAACGCAGCAAGCACCTTCGGGACATAGTTGCGGGTTTCTTCATACGGCGGCACGCCCGCGTGTTTCCGCACAGCCCCCTCGCCCGCGTTGTACCCTGCAAGCACCAAGATGGGGTCGCCGCCGAACTCAGACATCAGCCAGTCCAGGTATTTCACGCCGCCCGCGATGTTCTGTGAAGGCTCAAGGCTGTCTTTGACGCCAAAACGCGCAGCTGTGGCCGGCATCAGCTGCATCAGACCCTGAGCCCCTGCATGACTGACCGCATCTGTCCGTCCGGACGACTCGACAGATATCAGCGCCAGCACCAGTGCCGGCGACACCTGGGTACCCACAGTGGACCTCAGAATATCGACCCCGTTTGACCGGGCGATTGCCTGAAGGTGCTGCAGCCGGGGCTGCGGAATGCCACCCGTGCCCTCGATGACGTTCATCGCGGCTTCCAGCCGGCCGGGCCCTGCGGCAAAGATTTCCGGGGATACACGGTCCCAGAACCAGGTGTACGCGCCAATAGGGGCTTCCGCTTCGGGAACCGGCTGACCATCCGGCACTGGCGGAGGTGCTGGTGCGAAAAACTGGTCAGCGGGATCAATCTGGACATTGATCCGCCGCTCCCCCGCTTTGGGCACGCCAATACGTTTGGCCTCAAATTCGGGAAAAGGCGCTGGTCCGTCAGCAAAGGCTGCGGCGCCTGCGCACAGCAATGCAGCGATGCTGCAGGAAATAAGGTGTTTCATGTTTACTGCCCGGCGGTTGTTGTACCGTGTTCTTTGCCTGCAGTGTCGCAGAGAAACCCCGTCTGAGCCAGACAATCCGGGCCAGTATCACGGCGATTCTGCCACATTCAGAGGGTTTCGGGACGTCTCACAGAGAATAACAAAAGATTAAACTGTTTATTTTCATGTACTTAGTATTTTTTTCGGATTTTTTCAGCGGGCAACCGCAAAAGTCACATTTGCGGTCAAATTCATGCCCCAATCCCCCGTCTATATAGCTGCATACCAAGTCGGACAGACCACATGAGAGAAACGGTCACGAGGACGGCGCGGTTTAAACAGTAAAATCTCAGTGATCCTTTGGAGGGACATGACATGATGAAATTTATCAAAAACTTCCGTAAAGACGAAGACGGTGCCGTGACAGTTGACTGGGTTGTTCTGACAGCTGCGGTTGTTGGCCTGGCGGTTGCCGCTTACTCGTCCATCCAGGACGGCGCGACAACTCTGACAGCAAACACAGAAACATTCCTCGGTGAGCAGGACCCGGGTAACTTCGGCGGCGGCGGCGGCGAAGGCGACGCTGAAGAGGTCGTCGAAGAAGAAGTGGTCGAATAAGGACCCAGCTATCGGGTTCAGACCTGACACTAAGGTTATCGGTCTGACCTGACCATACGGGGGCCGCGTTCTGCTAGCAGAGGGCGGCCCTTTTTTTGCCCGACCACTTATAACAGAAAGAATCATACAATGTTTAAGGCATTGAAGAACTTCGAAAAGGACGAGGCCGGGGCTGTCACTGTAGACTGGGTTGTTCTGACTGCCGCCGTAGTGGGATTATGCATTGCGCTGGTGCTCGAACTGCAGGGTGGTGCCGCTGGCGTCACCGAAAGAACTGAAGGTTATCTGGTTGACTACGAAGTTGGTGCCGCCACAGAGTAAGCGAACAGAACCTTTTCAGAAGCGGCACAGGGTTTGTGCCGCTTTTTTTGTGGCCTCATCGCAAACCGCCACGCCAGCAGGATTTGATTAACCAGGGGCTCCGATTGTTGCCCGATCATGCAAAACGCCCCTCTGCCGACATGCGCTGATCCATAAATTGCCACAATCAGGCGTCAACACCGGGACAGAGAGTTTCACACCTGCCAGCTGGTAAGGACGAATGGGAAGTACGAGGTAACACAATGCGATTGATTTTCGGTTTAGTACTCGCGACCGGCGTAGGTCTTGCAGGTGGCGCGGTATATATGGCCAAGGGCTATATCGGCCAGTATCAGGCCGAACTGGCCGCGGCAAAGGACAAGCAACGACAGATTGTGCCGACAAGCACAGTTTACGTGGCCAAGAACAGGCTCAGTTATGGCGACGTGCTGAAAAAGTCTGACGTGCGCAGTGTTCGCTGGCCCCGGAACGCGATCCCGGAAGGAACGTTTACAGATCTGGACGTCCTGTTCCCCGAAGACGTGGAAGAACCGCGGCTTATCGTGCGTGCGATGGAGCCCGGTGAAGCGCTGATGCAGGTCAAGATCACAGAGCCCGGTGAGGACATCGGTCTGACGACACGCCTTGAAAAGGGAACGCGCGCATTTGCGATCCGTGTTGACGTGGCCAGCGGTGTGTCTGGTTTCCTGCGCCCCGGTGACAAGGTGGACGTCTACTGGACCGGTTCCGTGGATCAGGGCGGCGGCCGTGAAGAGATCACTCGACTGATCGAGACCAAGGTCCGGCTGATTGCCGTTGACCAGATTGACGATGAACTGCGTGGTGGCGCGCGTATCGCACGCACGGTCACCGTTCAGGCCACACCTGAACAGGTCGCGGCCCTGGCACAGGCGCAATCGACAGGCAACCTGTCCCTGTCGCTCGTTGGTGCAGGCGATGATACGGAAGTCGCGGAAATCGAGGTTGATCAGGTTTCCCTGCTGGGTCTGACAGTTGCTGCACCTAAGGT
This sequence comes from Roseobacter sp. S87, assembly GCF_055693285.1. The sequence continues at coordinate 529,676 of NZ_JBVFTR010000004.1, read as the reverse complement.
TGCAGCGCCGGCACCCAAGGTATGCTCCATCCGGACCCGTCGGGGTGCAGAGGTGGTATCGATCCAGATCCCCTGCACAAACTAAAGCAAATCCAAAGGCTTAAACGGGCGCGGCACTTCGGTGCAGCGCCCGTTTCTTTTTGTGTCTGTTGTAAATTACCCACATAAAGAGACAGACAGAACCCGTTGATTATTGAAAAAAAATCAAAACGCGCGCACTATCCTGCCCACGCGGGCGACTAAGACCCGAAAACGAGGCGTGATCATAAAGGGCAGGTCACATGAAAATTTATGGAATATTGAAAGCGGCCCTTCTGGGGCTGACCATCAGTGTTAGCCCGCTGGCCTTAGGTGTGCCAGCGACCGCTAGCGCCGAAACGCTCCGTGTGGTGGCAAAAGAGACCAACTCAACTCTTAATGTGTCAATGAACCGCGCGGTTGTCGTCGAAAGCGAAATCCCCTTTGCCGAGCTCAGCATTGCCAATCCCGGCATCGCAGATATCTCGTCTCTGTCGGATCGCAGCATCTATGTTCTGGGCAAATCGCCCGGTCTCACTACACTGACATTGCTCGATGCAACCGGTCAGCTGATTACAAACGTTGAAGTCCGGGTCGCCCCGGACGTCACAGAGTTCAAAGAGCGACTCCAGCAGATTCTGCCGGGCGAACGCATCGAAGTCCGGACCGCAAACGATGGTATCGTGCTTTCCGGGACTGTTTCGAGCGCTCAGAGACTGTCGCGTGCCATGGAACTGGCCGCACGGTACGCTCCGGACCGTGTTTCCAACCTGATGACCGTGGGCGGTGTTCAACAGGTCATGCTGAAAGTCCGCTTCGCCGAGATGAACAGGTCGGTCTCGAAATCACTGAGCGCCTCGCTTGCGGTCAATGATGGTGGCAGCAACCCGAACCAGGCGGCGACCGGCGCCGGTCTGCAGGCTGGAGGTGTTGCGGGAATCATTGGTGGCACCGTTCCTACAGGAGGCGAGAGCCAGGGCGCGGTGACTTTTGGCTTCAACATCGGCTCCACTCAGGTCGGCCTTCTGCTCGAAGCACTTGAGCGCAAAGGCGCCGTCCGGTTCCTTGCAGAGCCGAACCTTGTGGCTCTGTCCGGACAGGAAGCCAACTTCCTTGCCGGCGGTGAGTACCCGGTACCTGTGGCACAGGACAACGATACAATCAGCGTTGACTTCAAGCCTTTCGGTATTGAACTGAACTTTGTGCCACGGGTGATCGACCGCGATCTGATCAATCTGCAGCTCTCAGCGGCCGTATCGTCGCTGGACACAGCTAACGGCGTTTCGCTGGGTGGCGGCATTCAGATTGATGCGTTCACCCGCCGCGAAACGTCCACAACGGTCGAGCTGCGCGACGGCGAAAGCTTTGCCATTGCGGGCCTGTTGCAGGATGACTTTACTGATGCCAACAGCCAGGTGCCGTGGCTCGGAGATGTTCCTGTTCTTGGCGCCCTCTTCCGGTCCTCCGAGTATCAGCGCAGCCAGACTGAACTGGTCATCATTGTGACCGCACATCTGGTGACGCCAACCCGGGGCGAAGCTCTGGCGCTTCCGACTGACCGCATCCGTCCGCCGAGCGAAAAGGACCTCTTCCTGAATGGCAAAGTGGTTCAGAACGCCAGCGTGCCCACCCGGGGTGCCGCCGGAGAAGTCGCCAAGCAGGACTTCAGCGGCTCATACGGCTATGTGATGGAGTGATCAGATGGAACTGAACTTTTCAAAAACACGCATTGTCGCCCTCGGGTTTGGCCTTGTCGCACTGGCAGCCTGTTCAGACGCGCCGGTTGGCAGCGAGCTGAATGATGGTAACTTCGGAAATGCGACCCTGCACAATCAGCTGGCTCAGACCTGCAAAGGTTCCGGCGCGGGCAAGTTCGGCCGCGTGGCAGCGGATCCGCTTGTTGTACTGGACCCGGCAAGCACTGCATCCAGCCCGGTCTACCGCGTACACTGCAGCGGCGAACTTGACGGTAAATACGCACGTATCACCTACGGTGAGTACATTCGCAGCGCGACGCAGACGCCCGAAGTATCTCAGGCCCAGGCGGCAGAGTAACACTTACCTCAATACACCTGAAAAGGGCGGGACCTCCTGGTTCCGCCCTTTTCATTTTCAGACTTCGCGCCTGACGGGAAGCCGTGGCCAAACTCATTTCTGAAGCATCATTGTCTCCTGATACCCAACAATTGGGCGGTTTAAGCCCTAATCTCGCCCAGATTGCCTGCGACTTTACCTGCAATGGGACACGTATGCCCGGCGGGATCGTCGGGCCAGGCTGTCGCAGAGACCAGTGGGTGGGCTGATTATCGCCCCCTCTCCGTTGCTCTGCCGGCCTGTTGAAGGAAGAGGACGACGAGGCAATGAGCAGCACAATGCCACAACCCGATACATCGCTTATCGTGGCCTGCACGGTCAGCCGCGATGTACAGAACTTTGATCTGCTGATCGAGGATATGGAACTGGCGCTGGGTGAGAACTGGGGTGATCTGGGTTTTGCCGAAGCACTGGCGTTTTTCGGGCAACCCGAGGCGCAGGCGCTTGAATTTATTGCACTGGCGATGGACGAGACGGACGAGGACAACCTGCCCCTCATGGGTGAAATCATCACCCAGGCCAAAGCCCGGAAAATCAAAGTCATTCTTATCGCGGAGGATGTGACGCCTGCGTCGCTGCACTCGCTTCTGCGCCAGGGAGCGGATGAGTTTGTCCCCTATCCGCTGCCTGAAAATGAACTGGCCGAAGCGATCGAGCGTGTTCGCGCTGCTGATGAAATCGCGGCAGCCAGCCAGACCCACGCACTCAAGTCCGACAATCACAAAGAAGGTGCTGTCATCGTTGTGCACGGCCTTGCCGGCGGCACCGGGGCGACAACTCTGGGCGTCAATCTGGCCTGGGAACTGGCCACGGCACAGAAAGAAGACGGACCCAGTGTCTGTTTGCTGGATCTTGACCTCCAGTATGGCGCAGTTGCGACATACCTCGACCTGCCCCGCCGCGAGGTGGTGTACGACATGCTGTCAGACACCGAAGGCATGGACGACGAAATCTTTGGCCAGTCCCTGCTGACGTTCCAGGACAAACTGCAGGTTCTGACCGCGCCGACCGATATGCTGCCGCTGGACCTGATGTCTTCAGACGACATCAACCGCATTCTGACCATGGCCCGCCGCCACTTTGACTATGTGGTGATCGACATGCCGTCGACGCTGGTGCAGTGGACAGAAGCCGTTCTGCACGCAGCGCACGTTTATTTTGCATCCATCGAGATGGACATGCGGTCCGCCCAGAACACACTGCGGTTCAAACGTGCCCTGCAGTCCGAAGACCTGCCCATCGAAAAGTTGCGCTACGTGATGAACCGCGGACCGAAGTTCACCGATCTGTCCGGTAAGAGCCGCGTGAAACGTATGGCTGAATCGCTGGGCATTTCCATTGACCTCCTGATGCCCGACGGCGGCACCCCGATTGTTCAGGCAGCCGACCATGGCATGCCGCTTGCAAGCTCAGCGCCCAAAAACCCGCTGCGCAAAGAAATTTCCAAACTGGCCATATCGATCCTCGAACTTCAGTCGACCGATGTCCAGGCTGCCTGATGCATTAAAGGAATACGCGTATGTTTTCTAAGTACAAAAAGCCCTCTGCGGCAGCGCCGGCCAGCGAAGTTAAGCCGGACGACAAGGTAACGAATATCGCGCCTGCCGGTCAGGCCCCTGCCACGGCGCCCGCGGTCACACGCAAGGCGCCGCAGGCCGTTCCGGCCCAGGTCGCCCCGGCGGACAAAGAACGCAAACGAAAGGAACGGATGGGCGAGATCAAACTCGACCTGCACCGGGTTCTTCTGGAAAACCTGAACCTGTCCGCTCTGGAGCATGCGACAGAACAGGATCTGCGTCAGGAAATCAGCGCCATTGCGAGCGAATTCCTCGAAGAGCGCAGCATCGTTCTCAACCGTGAAGACCGACAGACCCTTACGTCAGAACTCTATGACGAAGTCACGGGTCTGGGCCCGCTTGAAACGCTGCTGCAGGATGAGACGGTCAACGATATTCTGGTCAATGGCCCGCAACAGATCTTTGTGGAACGCTCAGGCAAGCTGGAACTCACTGACATTACGTTCAAGGATGAACGTCACCTGCTCCGGATCATCGACAAAATCGTCTCTGCCGTGGGGCGTCGTGTTGATGAATCCAACCCCTACGTGGACGCCCGTCTCAAGGATGGCTCGCGTTTTAACGCCATGGTGCCGCCGGTTGCGGTGGATGGGTCGCTGGTCTCTATCCGGAAGTTCAAAAAAGACAAGCTTGGAATTGATGATCTTGTAAATTTCGGCGCTTTCACTGAAGAGATGGCTGCATATCTGCAAGCCGCTGTGGCAACGCGCCTGAATATAATCGTGTCCGGCGGTACAGGTTCGGGTAAAACGACCACTCTGAACGCCCTGTCTTCATTTATTGATAACGCTGAACGGATCCTGACGATTGAGGATACCGCGGAACTCCAGCTGCAACAGACGCACGTCGGCCGCATGGAAAGCCGCCCGCCCAACGTTGAGGGCAAAGGCGAGGTTTCCCCGCGCGACTGTCTGAAAAACGCGCTTCGGATGCGCCCTGACCGGATCATCGTTGGTGAGACGCGTGGCGAGGAAGTCATCGACATGCTCCAGGCCATGAACACCGGCCACGACGGATCCATGACAACAATTCACGCCAACTCCGCCCGCGATGGTGTTTCCCGTCTGGAAAACATGATCGCGATGGCCGGGATTGAGATGCCGCTGAAAGCGGTACGTTCGCAGATTTCATCTGCTGTGAACCTGATCGTGCAGGCCTCGCGTCTGCAGGACGGATCACGACGCATGACCTCGATCACAGAAGTGACGGGCATGGAAGGCGAGGTGATCTCCATGCAGGAGATTTTCCGGTATCAGCGTGTGGGTCTCACACCTGAGAACAAAATCATTGGCCATTTCACTGCCACAGGCGTGCGCTCTGCTTATGCCGAACGCTTCCGGATGTGGGGCTATGATCTGCCGCCGACGATCTATGAACCTGTTGCTGCCGAATAAGGATCAGGAAAAATGTCTGCAGAACCAATTATTTATGGCTTGATCTTTGTCGGCGTACTGGTGCTCGTCGAAGGTCTGTATCTTGTCACCTTCGGGAAATCCATTTCTCTGAACAGCCGAGTGAACCGCCGGCTTGAAATGCTCGACAAGGGCGCTGGCCGCGAAGAAGTTTTTGAAAAGCTGCGCAAGGAAATGCAGCAGCACATGAAGAGCCGCACGATCCCGCTCTACTCCATGCTCGGCGAAAAAGCTCAGAAGGCCGCGATCGCCTTTACGCCGCAGCAGCTGATCCTGATCATGGCCGGACTGGCTGTGGTGGCCTTTCTTGGCCTGACTGTGGGCACCGCGACGTCGCTGCCGGTCCGTATCGTTATGGCTGTAGGTATCGGCGTTGGCGCGGTTTTCTTCTGGGTCTCCAGCAAGGCGAACAAACGTCTTGGCATGATTGAAGAACAGCTGCCGGATGCCGTTGAACTGATGGTTCGGTCGCTGCGGGTGGGTCATCCTTTCTCCTCGGCCATTCAGATTGTGTCCAAGGAAATTCAGGACCCACTGGCATCAGAATTCGGCATGATTGCCGATGAAGCCGCCTACGGCCGTGACGTGGGCGATGCCCTCAAAGAGATGGCGGAGCGTCTCGACATGCAGGATCTTCGCTTTCTTGCGGTTGCCGTGACCATCCAGCAGACATCCGGCGGTAACCTCGCCGAGATCCTCGCCGGTCTCGCCAAGGTGATCCGGGCCCGTTTCCGTCTGTTCCGCCGCGTCAAGGCGATCACGGCTGAGGCAAAGTGGTCCGGCAAGTTCCTGTCAGCCTTCCCGGTCGTCGCTTTGATCGTCATCAACGTGAGCGACCCGAACTACTACGACGAAGTGCGCGACCACGCGTTGTTCATTCCGGCGTGTTTTGTTGTGGGGATTCTGCTCGCACTCAACCTGCTGGTCATGCGTATCCTGACCGATATCAAAGTGTAAGGAACCGGACTCATGGAAATCTTTGCCAACTTAAACGAAAAGATCATCGACATCCTGGGTCCGCTTGGCCCGATGATCCTGCTGGGGACTGTCGGTCTGGTCATGGTGGTTATTACGGTTGCGATGATGCTGTCGCAGCCCGAAGACCCCATGGAAAAACTGAAGCGTTCAGTTCAGAATCCGAATGCGGCCAAAACCCCGGAAAAACGCCTGCGTCAGGGTGAGCGCAACGAGCAGCTACAGAAGTTTGCATCCTTCCTTGAACCCAAGGACGTGGCCGAGCTCAGCAAGAAACAGCTCCAGCTCCGTCAGGCCGGGTATCAGAGCAAGGACGCCGTCCGGTTCTTCCATTTTGCACAGTTTGCCCTTGGTATTCTGGGTCTGATCCTTGCCTTTGTGTATCTGAACCTGCTGGGCGGCGGTGAAGGCTTCAGCACGCAGAAGATGATGATCTACACGCTCGTACCAGGTGCGATCGGGTATTACCTTCCAACCTACTGGGTCACCCGCCGTGTTGAGACGCGCAAAGAAGAGATCACTCGTGGTTTCCCCGATAGTCTCGACCTGATGCTGGTCTGTGTCGAAGCCGGCCAGTCACTTGACCAGTGTATCGTCCGTGTTGCGCGCGAACTGCAGGCCTCCTACCCGGCGCTCGCACAGGAATTTGACGTCGTCGCCTACGAGATGAAAGCGGGCAAGGATAAAACCACTGTCCTGAACGACATGGGCGAACGCTGCGGTGTGCAGGACGTGTCCTCTTTCGTGACCGTGCTGATCCAGTCGGCAACCTTCGGTACCTCCATCGCGGAAGCGCTGCGTGTCTACGCCAGCGAGATGCGCGACAAGCGCGTGATGCGCGCCGAAGAAGCCGCAAACAAGTTGCCAACAAAGATGACCCTTGCCACTATGATACTGACCGTGCCGCCACTGCTGATCATCCTGGTCGGCCCGTCGGTACACGGTATCACGCAACTGGGGAACATGGGCGTCAACTGATGAACCGACGGCTCGGGCGGGTCACTTCTCCCGCCGCCATCCTTATCGCAAGCCTGGGACTTGCCGCCTGTACAACGGGCGGCATTTCCGCACCTGAGGATACGGTTTTCGCGCCGGGCGTGGACTATTCCGAAGATGCAGTGGACGGTGTCGAGGTCGGCAACCGGCTGCTGGCTGCAGGTCAGTTCGAACTGGCCATCAAATCATTCAACCGGGCAGCACTGGACCGTGGCGGGATTGATACAGAAATCCTCGCCGGTCTGGGCACGGCACATCTCGGACTGGGGCGTCTGGCTCAGGCGGAAAGCCTTCTGCGCCGCGCGGTCGAGAACGATGACGCGCAACCGTCTGATCTGAACAACCTTGGTGTTGTCCTGATGGAGGCCGGAAAAGCGGCCGAAGCAGAGCAGTATTTCCGCCGCGCCTTCGCACTCGACAATGGCGAAAGTGCCGCAATCCGGGACAATCTGCGCTTAGCGCTCGCAAATTCAGAAATTTCTGCTACAAATAATCCACAGGCAAACAATAATGACTACGCATTGGTGCGGCGGAGCAGAAGCGAATTCACTATCCAGTCGTCACCATGACCGAGGCAAGAGCAGAAAAAAGGACGCAAAAATGCGCCGACCAGTTTATCTGTCCGCCACCCTGGCGGGCGCTATAGCCGTAGCGGCATGTACTCCCAGCGGTGACGAAACTGTTGAACGGGCCTTTCAGGACGTCAACGTCATCGATGAATCCGATCTTTCCGATGTGATGCTGACTGTTGCGGACCCGAACGAGGCCGTCGCCTTTTTCAGCCGCACAATCAAGGAAAGCCCTGACCGGATCGACATCCGGCGCGGGCTCGCAGTGTCCTATGTCCGCGCCAAACGGTACACCGAAGCGGCCGCAGCATGGAAATTCGTGACAGATCACCCGGAAACGGTGCCCGAGGACAGCGTCAACCGCGCCGACAGTCTGATCCGTTCAGGCGACTGGGCGACTGCGGAAACGGTGCTGGACACGATCCCCCCGACGCACGAAACCTTTGGCCGCTACCGGCTCGAAGCGATGGTGGCCGACAGCAATCAGGAATGGGAACGTGCGGACAGTTTCTACGAAATTGCTACGGGGCTGACGACTACACCGGCCAACGTTCTGAACAACTGGGGTTATTCGAAACTGACGCGCGGTGACCTGCGCGATGCAGAGCGTCTCTTTGGGGAAGCGATCCGTCAGGACAACACCCTGTTCACGGCCAAAAACAACCTCGTGCTGGCGCGCGGCGCACGCGGCGATTACAGCCTGCCGGTCATCCCGATGACCCAGATTGAACGCGCGCAACTACTGCACACCATGGGCCTGACCGCCATCAAACGGGGTGATGTCACTTCCGGCAAAAGCCTGCTGCGCGACGCAATAGAAACGCATCCTCAGTACTTTGAACCGGCAGTACGCGCGCTCGAAGCGCTGGACAACAAGACCGCTTCAGGCTGATACCATGGCGCTGTCGTCTTTTGCTGCGTGGTGGTTCCTGCCATTCGTTCTGCCCGTGTGCTTTTATGTTGCGTGGACAGACCTTGCGCGCATGAAAATCACGAACAAAGCGGTGATGGTGCTGACGGCGATATTCGTTGTTGTCGGCCCCTTTGTGCTCGCGGATCTGCCACTCTATGGCTGGCAGCTTGCCCAACTGGTGATCATGCTGGTCCTGGGTATCGTTCTGAATGCCGCAGGTGCGATGGGTGCAGGCGACGCGAAATTCATCGCGGCATCTGCCCCTTACGTGGCGCTGGGGGATCTGCGGATTGTCCTGGCTCTTTTTGCCGCGATGCTGCTGGCCGCCTGGTGTACGCACCGTCTGGTCAGAGCCTCCCCGCTGCGGCGTCTGGCCCCTGAGTGGGAAAGCTGGGAGACCGGAAAGCGGTTCCCGATGGGCCTCGCTCTTGGTCCAACGCTTGCCCTTTATCTGTGCCTAGCTGCACTCAATGGTGCCTGAATTAAGCCATTTTTTCCCTTTAGGTGACAGTGTAACGCCCGGCTCCTGCCGGGAAACCGCCTGACACGAGGGAAAACATCAATGAACATGCAGACCGCCAACGTAATGTCGCCACCGCCTCCCCGGACGCTGGACGAGATGCGCCTGCCGACGGTCATGATGCGCGACATTCTCCTCAAAACCATGTTCCGCAAGAACATCGACATGGTCAGCGATCTGAGCAAAGCGATCTGTCTGCCCATCCCCGTCACGCAGGAACTGGTGGACATGGCGCGAACACAGCGCCTGCTCGAAGCGACAGGTACGCTCAACGCCAACAACGGCAATGAAATGGGCTATCAGCTGACCGAACAGGGCAAATCGCGTGCCCTCGATGCGCTGGCGCAGTCAGAATACTTTGGCGCAATGCCCGTGCCGCTCGATGTCTACAGCGAACAGATCAAGCGCCAGTCCGTGCGTAACGTACAGATCACCCGGGATCAGCTGACAAATGCCATGGGCCATCTTGTTCTGCCCGACAGTCTTCTGGGTCACCTCGGCCCGGCGGTGTCTGCCGGACGGTCAATCCTGATGTATGGCCCTCCGGGCAACGGTAAATCCTCCATTTCCAACGGCATCCGCGACGCTCTCGGCGACAAGGTATTTGTGCCGCGGGCAATCGAATATGCAGGCCAGGTCATCACGGTCTATGATCCCATCGTGCATTCCGCTGCCGAGGAATATGAGGATAATCCCAATTCACTGCGCCGTGCGACGCCCTATGACATGCGCTATGTTAAATGCGAACGGCCCACGGTGATCACCGGGGGTGAACTGTCGCTCGACATGCTGGACCTGGTGTACAACCCGACGGCCCGGACCTATCAGGCGCCTTTGCAGCTGAAATCCACCGGCGGCATCTTCATCGTCGACGACCTTGGCCGCCAGAAAGAGCCTCCCCAAAGCATCGTAAACCGCTGGATTGTTCCGCTTGAGGAAAGCAAGGATATTCTGGCGTTGCAGTCCGGCGAGAAATTCGAGGTACCGTTCGACACGCTGGTTATCTTCTCCACGAACTTTCACCCGAATGAGATTTTCGACCAGGCCGCCCTGCGCCGGATCTTCTTCAAGATCAAAATCGACGGGCCGAACCAGGAAAACTTCCTGAAAATCTTTGCCATGGTCGCAAAAAAGCGGAAGATGCCGCTGGATGAGGCCACGCTGGTACACCTGCTCAAGGTCCGCTACCCTGAGATCGACAACGTTTATGCCAATTACCAGCCGATCTTCCTGATCGACCAGATGATCTCCATCTGCGAATTCGAAGGAATCCCCTACCAAATGTCACCGGAGCTTGTGGACCGCGCCTGGGCAAACATGTTCGTCAAGGACGAGCATATTGTGAAATGATCGGCGTTGCCGGATGCGGTCGTATGGGCGCGCCGATGCTGGCCGCCCTGCGCGCTGCCGGTTTCGACGCGCGCGGGTTTGACGTCAGACCGGTGCAGGCCTCGGGAATTACCACCAGCGCCGCTGCGTTCACATCCGGGTTGAAAACCCTGATCACCGTCGTCCGGGACATTCCGGAAACGCACGAAGTGCTTTTCGGTGAACAGGGGTTCGCCTCTGTTCCGGGACTGGAACGTATTCTGATCTGCTCCACCCTCAGCCCGGTCTATGTGGCTGGGCTGCGCGACCTGATTGCGCCCCATATCACGCTGATCGACGCGCCGATGTCCGGCGCACAGATCGCCGCCCGGGAGGCAAGGCTGACCTTTATGCTGGGCGGCACTACCGCGGATATCGACGCTGCACGGCCTCTTTTGCAAGCCATGGGGTCCTCTCTGCATCATATGGGCGGTTTCGGCGCCGGGATGCAGGCCAAGGTCCTCAACAACCTGCTGGCGGCCTCGAATACGGCAATGACACGCCTTGTGCTGGACTGGGCAGAAGCGGGTGGGATCGATCCCGACCGGCTACTGGCGCTCATCCACACGTCATCCGGTCAGAACTGGTTCGCCTCTGGCGGCACGGACATCGAATTTTTCAATGAAGGTATGGATGCTGAAAACTCGATCGGCATTCTGGTCAAGGACATTGAAAGCGCGCTCGATGCGGCGCCGGACGGCGCGGACACGTCCCTGCCACGCACCGTCCAGGCAGCGATCCGGGAGCTGAAGCCCCGCAGCTGAAACAGGCCTGACGGGTTTTAAGACTGGCCGGTTTTCCACCATGCGCTATCCTGCTGTTCATGCCCGGATTGCCCGATACATTCACAAACTGGTTTGCCTCGCGTGACTGGTCCGTTCACCCGCACCAGCAGGCGATGCTGGACCGGGCGGATGACCCTGCTCTGCTGCTGATCGCACCGACGGGCGGCGGTAAAACGCTGGCCGGTTTTCTACCCACGCTGACGGATCTGGCCACCACCCCGCACGATGGTCTGCATACTCTTTACATTTCGCCACTCAAGGCGCTGGCAGCTGACATCAAACGTAACCTGACCACACCGGTCACCGAAATGCAGCTGCCCATCCGGATTGAAGACCGCACCGGCGACACACCGGCCAGCAGAAAGAAGCGCCAGCGGGCCGACCCGCCGCATATTCTGCTGACAACACCTGAAAGCCTGGCTCTGCTCACAAGCTACGAGGATGCCCCGAGAATGTTTGCCGGGCTGAAGCGCGTCATCGTAGACGAAATCCATGCGCTGGCGGAATCAAAACGCGGGGACCAGCTGATGCTGGCGCTTGGCCGTCTGCAACAGCTTTGCCCTGACATGCGCCGCGTCGGTTTATCAGCGACCGTCGATGACCCGCAGGCCATTGCCCGCATGCTGGCCCGCCATCCGGATCCCTGTGACATCCTGCACGCGGACCCCGGACCGGCACCGGATATTTCCATGCTCACAACAGAAGAGGCACCGCCCTGGGCCGGTGGCAACGCCGCTTATTCCATCCCGGCCGTGCTGAACGAAGTCCGCAAACACAAAACCGCGCTGATCTTTCACAACACCCGGGCACAGGCAGAGATTTTCTTTCATAATCTGTGGCTTGCCAATGACGATGCCCTGCCGATCGGCATTCATCACGGATCCCTCGACCGGCAGCAGCGCGAAAAGGTCGAAGCGGCGATGGTGCGGGGCGATCTGCGGGCCATTGTCTGTACCGGCAGCCTCGATCTGGGCATCGACTGGGGCGATGTCGATCTGGTCATTCAGATCGGCGCGCCCAAGAACGTCAAGCGGCTGGTGCAGCGGATCGGCCGTGCAAACCACCGGTACAACGCGCCGTCAAAGGCGCTTCTCGTACCCGCCAACCGGTTCGAAGTTGTCGAATGCGTTGCAGCTCTCGACGCCGTGCGCGCAGGCGATCTGGATGGCGATCCGGGCCGACGTGGCCCCCGTGACGTTCTGTGCCAGCATATCCTGATCACCGCCTGTGCGGGTCCTTTTGATGCTGCGGCCCTTTACGAGGAAGTCACATCAGTGGGCGCATATGCGGACCTCGCGCGCGATGAATTTGACCGGTGTCTCGATTTCTGTGCGACGGGCGGGTACGCGCTGCGGGTCTATGACCAGTGGCAGCGGCTGTTGCAGACTGCCGACGGCAGATGGCAGCTGCGCGACCCGCGCGCAGCCCGCCAGATCCGGATGAACATCGGCACGATTCAGGACACCGACACCCTGAAGGTCAGGCTGCGCCGGAGCCGCGGTGGCAAACCGCTGGGCGAAATCGAAGAGGGGTTCGCCGCCTCGCTGACACCTGGCGATACCTTTCTGATCGGTGGTCAGATCGTGCGCTATGAGGGGCTGCGCGAAATGACGGTTGAGGTCAGCCGGAACGCCGCCAAAAAGCCTAAGGTTGCTACCTTTATGGGGACGAAATTCGCAACGTCCACACAGCTGAGCGCGCGGGTGATCGAGATGTTCCAGCAAAAGGACTGGCCTGAACTGCCGGCGCATACCGCCGAATGGCTTGCGCTGCAGCGTAAGGTCAGCGCACTGCCTGCTCCGGGTCGCCTGCTGATCGAGAGCTTTGCGCATGACGGGCGGGAACAGACGGTTGTCTATGGCTTTGCCGGCAGAAACGGACAGCAGACACTGGGCCTGCTGCTGACGAAACGCATGGAAGAAACCGGCCTCAACCCGCTGGGATTTGTCGCGACCGACTACGCGACCCTGATCTGGGGGCTCGACCGGATTCACGAGCCTGCCCCGCTTTTCGATCTGGATGCGCTGCAGGACGGGCTGGAAACCTGGCTCGCGGGCAACGCCGTGATGAAACGGACATTCCGGGCCAGCGCGACCATTGCCGGGCTGATACAGCGTAATACACCCTCTGCCCGAAAGACCGGCCGCCAGGCAACCTTCAGCTCTGACATCCTCTATGACACGCTGCAGAAATATGACCCGGGGCATCTGCTGCTGGACATCACGCGCGAGGAGGCACTGCGCGGCCTCGTTGATTTTGGCCGGATCGAGGAGATGGCGCAGCGTGTAGCGGGCCGGATCGATCACAGGGTACTCGACCGGGTCAGCCCGCTGGCCGCACCGATGTTCCTGGAGATGGGCCGGGTTCCGGTGAAAGGCGCCGCAGAGGAACGCCTGTTGGCAGAAGAAGCCGAGCGCCTGATGGAAAGCTCCGGTCTGGCGCAGATCACCCCGCAGCCGGCCGACAGGCCGCGCTGGCGCGTCGGGTACTGATGTCTTGCGCCCGCGCCCGCGTTGCGGCATGAACAAATCATGAACTACCACGACTTCTCTTTCGCCGGTGTGCCGCTTCGGGCGTTGGGCTCCGGAGCGCTCTGGTGGCCGGGTGAGAAATTACTCTGCGTCTCGGACCTGCACTTAGGGAAATCTGAACGCGTTGCCCGGCGGTCAGGACAATCGCTGCCCCCCTATGAAACCCGCGATACGCTGACCCGACTGGGCGAAGACCTTGCCTTTACGAATGCGCGTCAGGTGATCTGCCTTGGTGACAGCTTTGATGATCTGTCCGCGGCGGACGCGCTGCCGGACGCAGAACGTCTCTGGATCACACGGCTGCAGGCCGGACGCAGCTGGGCCTGGATTGAGGGGAACCATGATCCGGGCCCGCTGGAATTCGGCGGCACGCATCAGCAGGAGGTCAGCCTTGGCCCGCTGACCTTCCGGCATATCGCCCGCGACGGCGCGCGTGGCGAAGTGTCCGGACACTACCACCCTAAGGCCGCCCTGCAGGTGCGCGGGCGGCGGGTGACACGCCCTGCCTTTTTGTTTGACAGCGCCCGCCTTATCCTGCCGGCCTATGGGACCTACACGGGCGGGCTCAGTTCACACGACAGCGCGCTTGCCAGCCTTATGGGACCGGACGCATTTGCCGTGCTGACGGGTCCGCAGCCGTTACGGGTGCCAATGCCGGGAAGGGAAACTGCCGTATGACCGAAGACGAACTCGCGCGGATCAATGCAAGTTTTGATGCGCAGGCCATGATGACGACACTTGGTGCCACCATCGCAGATATTTCGCGCGGACAGGTCGTGATCGAGGCTCCCATTCTGCCCGGCAGCCTGCAGCAGCAGGGCTTCGGACATGCCGGTCTCACATTTTCGATTGGCGACAGCGCTGCGGGATATGCGGCGCTGACAACAATGGCGCCGGAAAATGAGGTGGTCACGGCAGAGATCAAGATCAACCTGCTCGCCCCTGCGCGCGGTGACTATCTGCGGGCGACCGGGCGTGTCATCAAACCCGGCAAGCGGCTCGTGGTTGTCAGCTCCGAAGTGCACGCCATTACCGGTAGCGACGCGGTTCTGATTGCAGTGCTGCAGGGCACAATGGTTCCTGTGCCCCGCTGATTTCCAGACCCGACCAGATCAGGCGGTGAGACCTTCCGGTTCGGCAAGACCGTTTGAGCGGCAGCAGGCTGTGACTGTATTCGCCAGCAGGCAGGCAATCGTCATCGGGCCAACACCGCCCGGCACAGGTGTGATTGCGCCAGCAACGGCTGCACAGCTGTCATAGTCCACATCCCCAACGAGGCGGGTTTTGCCTTCGCCACGCTCTGGTGCATCCAGACGGTTGATGCCCACGTCGATGACCGTCGCGCCCGGTTTGATCCAGTCGCCCGGCACCATTTCCGGGCGTCCGACGGCCGCCACAACGATATCTGCGCGGCGGACCACGTCGGCCAGATCCTTCGTGCGGCTGTGCGCTATCGTCACGGTGCAGCTGTCGCCAAGCAGAAGCTGCGCCATTGGTTTGCCAACGATATTGCTGCGCCCGATCACAACAGCGTCCATACCAGAGAGCGAGCCGTGATGGTCGCGCAGCATCATCAGACACCCAAGCGGCGTACAGGGCACCATGGACTTTTGCCCCGTGCCCAGAAGGCCGACGTTTGAGATGTGGAAGCCATCCACATCTTTTTCCGGGCTGATCGAATTGATCACAAGGTCTTCGTTCAGATGACCAGGCAGCGGCAGCTGAACAAGAATCCCGTGGATTTCCGGATCGTTGTTCAGCTGTTCGATCACTGCCAGCAGATCGGCCTCGGACGTATCCGCATCCAGCCGGTGCTCGACAGATTTCATGCCCGCCTCAACGGTCATCTTACCTTTGGAACGCACATAAACCTGACTGGCGGGGTCCTCCCCAACCAGCACAACAGCCAGACCCGGCGTGATGCCGTGCTCAGATTTCAGACGGGTCACATGCTCCGCCACCTGGGCGCGCACCTGCGCGGCAAAGGCTTTTCCGTCAATGATTTTGGCTGTCATCTGTCTCTTCCTGTTATCTTGAAAAGGTGACCCTGTGCGTCCAGGATTCACCGTCTGTGATCAGCAGTTCATCAAACTGCATCAGTTGCAGCAGGTCATAGAATGTCGCGACGTACTGCAGTTCTTCCTGACGGAAGAAGCCACCACGCCGCACCGATACCGTCAGCTGCGCAAGAATGGCGCGCGCGCGGTAAATGGACGAGAAAACGTCATCATCCAGCCCTGTCAGAATGAGCGTCGCTGCATCTTCGCCCTTGGCAAAGAAGACGAAACGCGGGCTTTCCGGTGCTTCGAGCTGCGCCGTTGTCAGCACGTTTACAAAATCCACCCGGACGGCTTTGCCTGCGCCCTGGCTTGCACGGATAACCCGGTCGAAGGTCTCTTCCGACGTTATTTCGGGGTAGTAATAGCCGACATAGCGGTCTTCGGCGGCGACAGCACAGGCAAAAACAAGGGCGAAAAGGGCTGCGAACAGTCTGGTCATGATAATGTCCTTCTTGAGATCATGTCACCAGCTTGCGGCGGCCACGGCCAGAGGGCAAGCCTGCTGCCCTCTGAACACTGTCTCGTGACGCCCTGCGATCAGAACAGACCCTCAACATCGCCGTCCGCGTTGAGGCAGATCGCTTCGGCCGACGGTACGCGCGGCAGGCCCGGCATGGTCATGATCTCACCGCAGATGGCGACAACAAAACCGGCACCGGCACTCAGACGCACCTCACGCACAGGGATGTCAAACCCGGTGGGCGCGCCGCGCTCGTTGGGGTCTGTGGTGAAGCTGTACTGCGTTTTCGCCATGCAGACCGGCAGGTTGCCATAACCCTGGTCTTCCCAGTCCTTGAGCTGGTTCAGGATCTTCTGGTCCATCTGCGCGCTGTCGGCGCGGTAGATCTTTGTGGCGATGGTGTTGATCTTGTCCGCCAGCCCCATGTCATCGGGATAGATCGGTGCGAAGTCCGCTTCACCCTTTTCGATGGTCTCGACCACTTTGGTAGCCAGATCTGCCGAACCCTCCGACCCCAGTTCCCAGTGACGCGACAGCACAGCTTCTGCGCCCTGCCCGGCCACATAATCCTTCACCGCCTGCACTTCAGCGTCTGTGTCCGTGACAAAGTGGTTGATCGCTACCACGACCGGCACGCCAAAGGATTTCACGTTTTCGATGTGACGGCCGAGGTTTGCACAGCCGTTTTTGACCGCGTCGACGTTTTCCGCGCCAAGGTCCGCTTTGGCCACACCACCGTTCATCTTCATCGCACGTACGGTTGCCACGACAACCACACAGGACGGTGCGAGGCCTGCTTTACGGCACTTGATGTTCAGGAATTTCTCGGCACCCAGATCCGCGCCAAAACCCGCCTCGGTCACCACATAATCCGCCAGTTTCAGCGCTGTTGTGGTCGCGATAACCGAGTTACAGCCGTGGGCGATGTTTGCAAACGGGCCGCCGTGTACAAAGGCCGGGTTGTTTTCCAGCGTCTGAACCAGGTTCGGTTGCATCGCGTCCTTCAGGAGCACGGTCATCGCGCCATCGGCCTTGATGTCGCGTGCAAAGACAGGGCTGCGGTCACGGCGGTAAGCCACGATCATATCGCCCAGACGTTTCTGCAGGTCGGTCAGGTCTTTGGCCAGGCAAAGGATCGCCATGACCTCAGAGGCCACAGTGATGTCAAAACCGGCCTCGCGCGGGAAACCGTTAGCCACACCACCCAGAGACGCCGTAATCTGACGCAGAGCGCGGTCGTTCATGTCGACAACGCGGCGCCACACGACGCGGCGGGTGTCGATCTCAAGGCTGTTGCCCCAGTAGATGTGATTGTCGATCATCGCGCTGAGCAGCGAGTGCGCCGAGGTGATCGCATGGAAATCGCCTGTAAAGTGCAGGTTCATTTCTTCCATCGGGACAACCTGCGCATAGCCACCACCGGCAGCGCCACCCTTCATGCCAAAGTTGGGCCCGAGCGATGCTTCGCGGATGCAGACGGCTGCTTTCTTGCCGATGCGGTTCAGGCCATCGCCCAGCCCGACAGTGGTTGTGGTCTTCCCCTCGCCTGCGGGTGTCGGGTTGATCGCTGTCACGAGGATCAGTTTGCCGTCTGTATTGCCCTGTACGGAGTTGATGAACTTCTGGCTAACCTTCGCCTTGTCATGGCCGTACGGCAGCAGATCATCGCTGGAAATGCCGAGCTTTGCGCCGATCTCCTGGATCGGCTGCTTGGACGCGGCGCGCGCAATTTCGATATCGGATTTGTAGGCCATGGAAGAATCCCCTGAAGGTCGCCCGCGTCGGGCACTGTTGCTGCTCTCTGCATACACAGGCATGCCCGTCCGGACAGGGGGTATTTCCGACATTTCCGCTGCCGGTTGCGTCGGCAAAGGCGATGATCGTTTCTTTTCGGAAACGAATGCTACCGACGCGCGGCGTCCAGATGCGCCCAGACGGGCTGGTCCGGCACATGCAGCTTAACCTGATCCCCGACGCTGACGTGACCCTCACGCTCGACCCAGGCCGTCACGCCACGGCGGTTACGGGCCGCTGGTTTGAACCGGGGGCCAAGGTCCGGGTGGTCTTTTGCGATATCGCGGCCAAGGTACGTGCAGGGGCGGTTTTCCATGTCGATTACCAGACAGGCGCCATCCGGCAGCTGCAGGCGCGAAGACGGCGGCACATGCGTGAAATCCGGAATGCCTTCGATAACCATCGACGCCCCAAGCAGGGCCGGGTCGAGCGCTTCAGCACCCGTTTCGGCAGCAATCAACGCAAGCTCCTCAGCGGACAGGATCGTCAGCTGCCGCACATTGCGCAGGGTTGTACCGCGCGGATGCTGGGCCAGGGTCCGCGAACAGGCCGGTCGAGTCGGACCGCCGTGCATCTCCCCCGTGATACCGTCAAAGCTCAGCGCTGCGCCATCAAGGGGCTCGGCACGCAGGTCACTGTCCTGGTCGGTCACACGACCGAGCCACTTCACAGTCGCCGTAAAGTCGGTGGGTTTCAGCGCGGGCATATTGGTCTCCGTCTCTGGTCCTGCCCGGACACTGGCGCGCGGTGTGGCAAAAGAAAAGGCCCCGCACATGCGGGGCCCGATGATATTTTGTTACACAGCGTTCAGGCAGCGTGATCACGTGGAAGGTTCAGGTTCCATCCCGTCATCCGAAGGCGGTGTCTTGCGGCTCTTCGACTTGGCTTTCGGGATACCTGTAAGGCTCGGCGCCGATCCACTGTCCGGTTTGTCATCTTCATCCGCGGGCGGGACCGGCGGCTCGCCGTTCATCACACGCTGGATTTCGTCGCCGGTCAGTGTCTCGTATTCCAGAAGCCCCTGTGCCAGACGCTCAAACTGTTCTTCGTTCTCTTTGATCAGTTTCAGCGCCCATTCATAGCCGTCCTGGATGAACTTCTGGACCTCTTCCTCGATCAGTTCTTTGGTGTTGGCGGACACCGAGAACCCTGCCGTGTTCCCCTGATAGCCCTGTGCGGCTTCGGAATAGTCGATGTTACCGACCTTGTCCGACATGCCCCACTGCAGCACCATGGCCCGCGCCAGACCCGAGGCCTGCATAATGTCCCCAGCCGGACCGTTTGACACCGCGTCCGGGCCGTACTTGTAGATTTCAGCCGCCTTGCCCGCCATGGTCATGGCCAGACGCTGGTGGCATTCGTCCTTGAACATGTTCAGGCGGTCCATTTCAGGCAGGCTCATCACCATACCAAGGGCGCCACCACGCGGGATGATCGTCGCCTTGTAGACCGGATCACATTTTGGCAGCAGCATGCCGACCAGCGCGTGACCCGCTTCATGATAGGCAGTCATCTCTTTCTGCGCATCGGTCATGACCATCGACCGGCGCTCCGCGCCCATCATGATCTTGTCCTTGGCCTGCTCGAAATCGATCATCGAGACGAACCGCCGGCCAACGCGGGCCGCACCGAGGGCGGCCTCATTGACCAGGTTGGCCAGATCTGCCCCTGAGAACCCGGGTGTGCCACGCGCGATAATACGCAGATCCACATCAGGACCCAGAGGCGTTTTGCGCGCATGGACGCCCAGAATCTTCTCGCGGCCTTTGATGTCCGGATTGCCCACCGTCACCTGGCGGTCAAAGCGCCCCGGGCGCAGCAGCGCAGGGTCCAGTACATCTTTGCGGTTGGTGGCCGCGATGATGATCACGCCCTCGTTGGCTTCAAAACCGTCCATTTCGACCAGCAACTGGTTGAGCGTCTGTTCGCGCTCATCATTGCCGCCGCCATAGCCTGCGCCACGATGCCGGCCCACAGCGTCGATCTCGTCAATGAAAACGATACACGGGGCATTTTTCTTGGCCTGTTCGAACATATCGCGCACACGGCTCGCACCGACGCCCACGAACATTTCGACGAAATCGGAACCCGAAATGGTAAAGAACGGCACACCCGCCTCACCCGCGATGGCGCGCGCGAGAAGTGTCTTACCGGTCCCCGGAGGGCCCTCGAGCAGCGCACCTTTCGGGATTTTGCCGCCCAGACGGCTGAATTTCTGCGGGTTACGCAGGAACTCAACGATTTCCTCAAGCTCTTCCTTGGCCTCATCAATGCCTGCGACATCATCAAAGGTCACGCGACCATGCTTTTCGGTCAGCATTTTGGCCTTGGATTTGCCAAAGCCCATGGCACCGCCTTTGCCACCGCCCTGCATCCGGTTCATGAAATAGATCCAGACACCGATCAGCAGCAGGAAAGGCAGAAGCGACATCAGGAACGTCTGGAACCCTGACTGCTGCTGCTGCTCTGCACGGACGGCGACTTCATTGTCGATAAGCAGCTGAGTGATTTCAGCGTCTGACGGTTTGATCGCCACGTAGTCAGCGCCATCAGACTGCCGGAAGCGGACCTGTTCACCGTCCAGTGTGACATTGCTCACCTGGCCGGATTCCACCGCGTTGACGAACTCAGAATAACTGATTTCACGGCTTTGCAGCGTGCTGCCAGGGCCGCTGAAGAGGTTAAACAGCGCAAGGATCAGGAGGAACAGAACGATCCAGAATGCGAAGTTGCGTGCGTTTCCCAAGGAAAATCTCCTAATGCTGCGCAGATTGCGCATCTCGTATCATAGTCGGTTGAGGTAAAGATAGACACTCATTGCCCATCTTCAATGCGATAAAAGTGCCGAAAGAAGGGCATCCTTCGTGCTTTGCGGCCCTGATTGCCAGTGACACCCGGCCTGTGCTTCCGGTGCCGCAATCAATTGGCCATCCTGCCGCAGTGCCGGCGTCACAATCATCGCCGCGTGGGGTACTCCGGCGTCGCGCCATCCCGCGCAGGTGGCAAGGTCCTGTGCACCGACCGCAGAAACCACCGCATTTTCGGGCGCCGGGGGTCCGGTGATGGTCCATCTGTGATCCCAGACCCCGTCCGGTGACGCGGTCAGGTCACGCACGGCCGCATATTCGCGAAAAACCCAGAGATCTGACCCCCGTCTCAGCGCCTGACATCCGGCAGCCGTTCCGGCACCTGACATCTCCAGCGATCCCAGAAGTGCGGCAACGGCGCTGTGCCGGGGCGCGTAGTCTCCGCCCCCCATCCAGCGCAGAATGCCCGTGACCAGACGGCGGCGCGTTTCTGCAGGCAAATGGCACAGGTTCTGCCAGGGCATACAAACGGCGCCGCAGCGCACTTCGACCAGCTCCATCGCTGCCACGTGCGTCTGGTGCTGCAGCACATCACGCGCATCCGCCATATGTGCGGCAACCATCGCAAGGCGACTGGCATCAATACCCAGTGGCTCAAGGTCGCGAAGTGCCTTCCGTGCCCGGATGCGATCATAGTCGGTATTTTCGTTGCCGGGGTCGTCTTTCCAGGAAATACCGTCGCGCCGCAGGCCTTCCCGCAGCTCTTCTCTGCCGATCCCAAGCATAGGGCGCAGCCAGCTGATGCCATGCGCCTCCCGGTGTATGGCCATGGCCGACAATCCGTCGACACCGGCCCCGCGGGCCAGACGCATCAGAACGGTTTCCGCCTGATCATCCCGCGTATGACCCAGTGCCACCGCAGCGATCCCGTGGGTGTGGGCCCAGTCGGCCATCAGGCTGTACCGCGCCCGACGCGCTGCATCCTGGGTATTGCCCCGGCCGTCCCATCCCTGCCAGCAAAGCGTTTCATGCGGCACATCCAGTCCGCGGCACAGCCCCGCGACGAACTGCGCCTCTGCAGCGCTTTCCGGTCTCAGGCCGTGATCTACTGTGACGCAGTAAAGCCCCGCATCGCGCAGCGGCGCATGACCAGCCAGCAGATGAAGAAGTGCGACAGAGTCGCTGCCACCGGACACAGCCACGCCAAGGCGACCGCCCGGGCCGGCGGCCAGACCATCCAGCACTTTCGATAGAAGGTCCGCAGACACACGGTTACCCGCAGCCAAGTCTCTGCATTTCTGCCCGGGCTTCGCCTGCTGCCGGATCATCCGGGAACCGGATCGGCACCTCGCCCAGCGTCACACAGGCCTCGGATTTCTGTTCCAGCTGACCCAGTGACCGGCCAAGCCTGAACAGCGCCTGCGCCGCGAGCGGACCGGTTGGTGCAGCACCAAAACTGGCCAGGTAGGCGCGGGCTGCCTCGCGGGTATTGCCGAGCGCGTCGAGTGCCTCGCCGCGGCCAAGATCGGCCCCCGCAGCCAGCGGCCCGCCGGGGTAATTCTGGCTGAAGGCCGCGAACTGATCCGCTGCAGCCTGATAATTGCCGTCGGCAAGTGCCTGCTGCGCTCGTTTGAAGTCATCTTCTTCGCCTACCGCAAGCTGTGTGCCACCCCCGGTGTCGGGCGCGGGTATCGGCGCGATGGCCCCGCCACCTGTCGTGCCGCCTGTGCTTCCCGCATCACCGCCCAGTGTAGTGGTCTCGCCCAGCGCGGCAATGTCGCCACCTTCCAGTTCGACAAGGCGAAACTCCAGATCACCGATCCGGTTGGTACCATCCTCAACAATGCGGTTGATGCGGAATTCCAGCTCTTCGGTCTTTGACGTCAGACGCTGCATTTCGCGTTCGATCACCGCGACGCGTTCCAGGACGGTGGCGCCGCCCGCCTGAACGGTCGGCGCACCTGTTGTGGACAGCTCGCGCCGCAGTTTCTGCATTTCAACGAACAGGACTGTGAGTTCCTGACGGATATCCGCCAGAGTCTCCGCGTTGTCCTGTGCCGACCCCAGGGCCGGAACAAGGCAAAGACACAGAGCGATCGCGGCGAAACTGCGCATCATTTTACCCCGAAAGGCCACCGGCCAGCACGGTCACCGCGCGGCGATTTTTGGCGTAGCAGGCCTCGTTGCTGCAGATCTCGATCGGGCGCTCCTTGCCGTAGCTTACGGTGCGCAGACGATTGCCTGCCACCCCGCGCGAGATCAGATATTCGCGCACGGCATTGGCCCTGCGAGCCCCCAGCGCCACGTTATACTCACGGGTTCCCTGCTCGTCTGCGTGGCCTTCGATAACGGCGGTAAAGTCGGTGTTGGTCAGCAGCCAGGTCGCCTGACCGTCAAGAACCACCTGCCCCTCAGAATTGATGTCTGACTGGTCCACTGCAAACAGAACGCGGTCACCAACGGTCTGGTTGAAATAGGCCGTCGAGGTTGGATCATTGGCGCTGCCCGGCACAATTGCGCCACTGCCGATACCGCCGGCACCGGCGCCACCGCCCGCTTCATTGCCAAAACGGCCCGGGTTGGTACAGGCGGCCAGCGCAAGGCCCGCCACCAGAAGAACGATTTTTCCTGTAAGTTTCATGCTCTCTGCCTCAGATGTCCAAAAGGGTCTTATTGTTTTGTTAATACTTACCACAGGTCGTACGTATTGGGAACGGTCTGCCCGCCTACTCCTGCAACGGCGACCAGGACGGATCGGAACCGCCTTCGGGCGTGTTGACAGGGCGCAGGTTCCGCCCGGTGATGTCCACGGAATAGAGCGACGAGCGCCCGCTCGCCCCCTGAGTTTCCCGCGTGAACATAATGACCCGGCCATTCGGCGCCCAGGTGGGACCCTCGTCCAGGAATGACGCCGTCAGCAGGCGCTCTTCGGACCCGTCGGTGCGCATCACACCGATATGGAACCGGCCGCTGTTCTGTTTGGTAAAGGCTACGAGGTCCCCGCGGGGCGACCAGACCGGCGTGCCATAGCGTCCGGGACCGAAAGAAATCCGCCGTGCTTCGCCCCCCGTCGCCGGCATGATATAGAGTTGCTGGGAGCCGGAACGATCACTCTCAAAGACAATCTGACTGCCGTCCGGGGAAAAGCTGGGCGCCGTTTCGATTGACGGTGCAGAGGTCAGCCGCACCGGCTGCCCGCCTGCCAGGCTCATCGCATAAATGTCCGTATTCCCGCCCTGGCTCAGCGAAAAGACGATGCGGTCACCGTCCGGCGCAAACCGTGGCGCAAAACTCATGGTGCCTTCCTGGCTTTCCAGCGCCCGTCGCTGTACCGACGCAATATCAAGCACATTGACACGCGGAAATCCTGTTTCGTAGCTGGTATACAGCACGCGCCGCCCGTCGGGTGAGAACCGGGGGGCAAGGACAATCGCATCATTGCCGGTCAGGTACTGCACATTCGCGCCATCATAATCCATGACGGCCAACCGTTTCTGCCGCGCGTCCTTGGGCCCGGTTTCCGCGACATAGACGACACGGCTGTCAAAATAAGCGCCCTCGCCCGTGATCCGGCTGTAGACCGCGTCCGCCACCTTGTGGGCGATGCGGCGCCAGCCGTCCGGTGTTCCGGAAAACTGCAGGCCCGATCCAAGCTCGGCCCCGGAGAACACATCATAGAGGCGGAATTTCACGTTCAGCTGATTGCCCTGCACAGATGCAGCACCTGTTATCAGCGCCTGGGCGTTGATTGCCTTCCAGTCAGCGTACTGAACCGGTGCAGCAAAACTGCTGACGGTGCTGATAAAGGCGTCCGGCGAAATCTGTCGGAAAAGCCCTGTTCCGCTCAGGTCCGCAGCGATCACCTGACTGATCTGTGCGGCAACGCTGCCTGCCTCACCGTTTTCCGCTTCAAAAACCGGCAGGGCAAAAGGCAGCGGCTCGATCACACCTTCGGTGATTTCAATCCGCAGCGGTCCGTTCCCCTGAGCCGTTGCCGGCGCGGTCAGCGTCATTACGAGGGCCATCAGGCCAAAAAGGAAAACCAATACTCTCATTTGACACGCATCCTTTCAGGATTGAACGTCATCTCAATTTCCTGCCACTGTCCATACTTTTCAGCCGGCAAATCAAATCCCCGTGCGCCACACCGGATAATTGCACGCCGTGCGGCCTCGAAGGCCTGGCGGGCCGCGGTATCATTGCCGCCGGAGCTGGAAGCCATCCGGATAGAGCTGTTCACCGGTCTGCCGTCCTGGTTCATAGACACCGTCACAACCACAGTTGTTCCCAGCGCATCTGTCGACAAAGACCCTACGTTCCAGCAGCTCGATACCGCCACGCGCAGCGCCTCCTTCTCACCTGCTGACAGCGGCGGACCACTGGGTGCGGCCGGGGCGCTGGAGGCTTCGGCAATCGCATCTGCCAAAGCATCGCGCGGCGCGTCCTGGGGTTCAGCGGGCGTTTCCGGCACGGGTGCTGCTGTCTGTTGCGGTGCCGGTGGTGCCTGCGGACGTGTTGGCGGACGCAGCGAGCTTGTCATGGTCGTCGCGGGTTTTTCTGCTTCTGTCACGATTTCCGTCGCTGCAGCTTCGGGTGCCGTCGCATCAGCCGGCTCCTGCTCTTCAGCGCTTGTCTCATCCTCGGCGACGGCATCCTGCTGCACCGGATCGGGCAAAGCTTCCGGGTCGGGCTGCGCCACAGCTTCGGGCGCTACACGATCCGCGGCCTCGGGCACCGCAACATCTGCAATTTCGGGCACATCCACAGCTACGTTTGCGGGCGGTTGCGGCGGAACCGGTGCCTCATCGCTGACATCCGCGCGCGGCGGCGGTGGCGCGATCTGCGAGACATCGGGCGGCGTTTCCGTCTCCGGCGTTTCGGCAGCTTCGGGTGGGGTCAGTTCCGTTTCCGTATCGGGAGCCACGTCAACTTCCGGCGCATCCGGGGTAATTTCCGGACTTGATGGCTGCGCCACCTCTGTGACGGAATCCGGCGGTTCGCTGGCCGCAACAAGTGCGGCATATTCCGCGCCGGAAATCACAGCAACTTCGGTCATCTCAAACGGCAGAGGCTCTGCCGCAAAGACATCTCCAAAGGCCAGCCAGCCCAACAGCACCAGATGCCCGGCGCCAGAGATATAATGACCGGTATGCACCGCCGCGTCCTACTGATCCGCCCCTGCGGGCGCTTCACGGCCATCAAACGTTGGTCCGCCAATATCAGTCACGAGCCCGATATTCGAAAACCCGCCAGCGTTCAGTGCGCCCATGACTTCAATAACCCGGCTGTAGGGGACGGCACCGTCCGCCCGCAGAAACACCCGGTCAGAACTGCGCTCCGCAAAAATGGCCCTCAGTTTGGGAACCAGTTCATCCGGCGCTGTTTCCGTCGTCTGGATCTGAATGGCACCTGCTGACGTAACAGTGACCGTCAGCGGTTCTTCCTGATCCGTCGGCAAAGCCCCTGCCGCCGTTTTGGGAAGCTCAACCGGCACACCAACGGTCAGCAGCGGTGCCGCAACCATAAAGATGATCAGCAGTACCAGCATAACGTCCACAAAGGGTGTCACATTGATCTCCGCCATCGGCTGCGCCCGCGACGTGCGACGGCGCCGTTTTCCGCTGCCCCCGTCAGGCTTCTGAATAACCCCCGCGCCCATGGATCAGCTGTCCAGCTGCCGGCTGAGGATCGTTGCGAACTCATCCGCAAAAGATTCGTACCCATGCAGGATACGGTCCGCATCTGCACTCAGTTTGTTGTAGAAAATGACCGCCGGAATCGCAGCCAAAAGGCCAAGACCAGTTGCAAGAAGTGCCTCAGCGATCCCCGGCGCCACCACGGCGAGGTTGGTGTTCTGCTGCTCGGCAATTTCGATAAAGGCGTTCATGATCCCGATCACGGTCCCGAAGAGCCCGATAAACGGCGTCGAGGACCCAACCGTCGCCAGCACGGTCAACCCATTGCGCAGGTAGTCCGCCTCTTTGTTGATGGCCACATCCATCGACCTGTCGATCCGCGCTGTCGCACCCGCGATCAGCCCACCATCTTCGCGGTGCGACCGCTGCCATTCCGTCATCCCGGCGGCGAAAATCTTCTCTGAACTGCCTGATGGCACCGGGCCAATCTGCTCAAAAAGCCCGTCCAGCGGCTCGCCTGACCAGAAGGCCCGGTCAAAGGCCGCCGCTTCTGTCCGCGCCTTGCGGTACAAAAGCAGCTTCATCACAATGATCGACCACGACCAGAACGAGGCCACGATCAGCATGATCATCACGATTTTAACAATTAAAGTGGCGCGGGCGAACAACCCGAAAAATGAGAAATCAATCTCATGCGCCAGTGCCAGCGTTTCTGCTTCCATGTGCCTGCTCTTTGCCCGCTACGGTGCGTGTCCGGGTTTTCCCAGTCCTGATTGGCAACGAGTGTAGCCCAGCACAAGCCGGATTACTATCACTATGGCGTCATGTGGCCGGGCTGAGGGGCAACTGGCGGAGTTTTGCTGGCAGTCTGGCCGGCCGGCCGCCCGGGCCAATGCAGACAATCGTCACGCTGGCCGAAAAAATCACCTCTTCATCCCGCTGCACGTCCTGACGCATGACCATCCGCGCCGGCGTCAGCTGGGTCATGGTGGTAACCACCTCAAGACGGTCATCGAACCGCGCAGGCGCCACATAGTCCGCCTCAACACGGCGCACCGCAAACACCACGCCTTCGGCCTTCATGGCGAGCTGATCAATCCCGATCTGGCACACCCAGTCGCTGCGCGCCCGCTCGATGTACCGAAGATAGTTTGCGTAATACACAATCCCTGCCATGTCGGTGTCTTCATAATAAACACGAACCGGGAAACGATGCATGACAGACTCTTATTGCGCAGCAGTTATGCGCGCAGAGAGTCGCAGCGCATGGGACGGATCGCCGGCCGCCGCGGGCATGACCGGATCATAGGCCGCGCGGAGCAAAGCCGCGATATCCGGCCGCAGTATGGTTTTATCGCCGGATACTACAAGCGGCGACGCCGACCTGAAGGCGGTATCGGACCACAGCAGTACAGATTGAACGATCTGGCTCAGCGCAAGCGTTTCGGCGGGTACCGCACTCAGGTTTTCATCCATCCGCAGGAAAATGAAACAGGCCTTTATCCCGCCCGCCTCGTCAAAATGGAAAACGCGGTACTGGTTGGCATCCGCTTCCTTCAGCCGCCCAACAAGCGGCACCAGGTCATTGACCAGCCGGTCCAGCCCGGGCACATCCGGCAACTCATCCCAGTCGCGGAAGAAGAAGATCATCATGTTGCTGCCCAGTTCCGGGTCCGTCTCAGCCATCTGATGCCCGCAAAGCACCATGACAGCCTCCAGCGCCCCTTTCACAACGGTCAGCGTTTCGTCTGTCACCCCAAAAACCACAGGCGCGACTGGCCGGGCCCAGCGTGCAAAAGAATAACTGCCGTCACTGCGCGTAAAAAGAGCGCTCACTTCTTCTGGTGTCATCACTGGTTTCTTCTGGCCCCAAATATCCCCGCCGGAGGCTCCGGCGGGTTCCCGTCAGTCCCCGAACAGATCGGTCTGCGCGCGCGGTGCGTCAAGGCCCAGATGCGACCAGCCCTTCTGTGCCAGCATCCGACCGCGCGGCGTACGCTGGATCAGCCCCTGCTGCAGCAGATAAGGCTCAATGACCTCCTCCAGCGCATCGCGGCTCTCACTCAGCGCAGCACTCAGCGTCTCAATCCCCACCGGCCCCCCGCCATAATTCTCGGCAATCAGCCGCAAATACCGCCGGTCCGCGCCATCCAGCCCCAGACGATCCACACCCAGACGGGTCAGCGCCATGTCCGCCAGCGCCTGCGTCACGCGGCCATCCCCCTCGACAACCGCAAAGTCCACAACCCGCCGCAACAACCGGCCAGCGATCCGTGGCGTGCCCCGGGCACGCCGCGCAATTTCACGCGCACCGGCCTCATCCGCAGGCGCTCCCAACCGGCGCGCGTTCCGCTCTACAATGACAAACAGCTCTTCTTCAGTATAAAACTGCAGCCGGGTCGGAATCCCGAACCGGTCACGCAGTGGCGTGGTCAGCAGACCCATCCGCGTGGTCGCCCCCACAAGGGTAAAGGGCTGCAGCTCAATGCGCACGGTACGGGCGGCCGGCCCCTCGCCGATCACCAGATCAAGCTCGAAATCCTCCAGTGCGGGATACAGTACTTCCTCAACCGCCGGGTTCAGGCGGTGTATCTCGTCGATAAACAGCACATCCCGCGCCTCTAGGTTTGTCAGGATCGCCGCAAGATCCCCGGCCTTGGCCAGCACAGGACCCGAGGTCATGCGGAACCCGACACCAAGCTCGCGCGCCATGATCTGCGCCAGCGTCGTCTTGCCCAGTCCGGGGGGGCCGTGAAACAGCGTATGATCCATGGCCTCAGCGCGTTGCCGGGCGGATTGTATGAAAACCCGCAGGTTCGCGCGGGCCTCTGCCTGGCCTACAAATTCGTCCAGCATCTGCGGGCGCAGCGCCCGGTCAGCGTCTTCGGGCAACGGTTCTGGCCGGATCGTGGGGTCAATATCGCTCATCAGATGTCCTGAGGGGGAGGATCGCCCCACCCTATCCCTTCGGTGCCAGCAGTTTCAACGCCGCGCGGATCAGGTCCGGCGTGGCCGCATCAGGTGATGCACCGGCAGCTTCGGCAACAGCAGCGGCAGCGTCACCGGGCGCATACCCAAGATTGCCGAGCGCGGAAAGTGCCTCTGCCTGTGCCGGGGCGTTCTGTGACTGTGCGGCGGGCTCGGGCGAGGGTGTTTCAATAACCTCACCACTGCCTTTGTCCGGTGCCGCAAGCGGCGCACCCCCCATTGCCATTACAGACGGCGCCTTGTCCTTGAGGTCCAGCACAACGCGTTGCGCGATCTTCGGGCCGACCCCTTTGGCCGCCTTAACCGCGTTCCAGTCGCCCAGCGCGATTGCCCGGCTGACACCATCCGGCCCCAGCGTGCCCAGAATGGCCAGCGACGCTTTGGCACCAACGCCCTGCACCGATGTCAGCAAGCGGTGCCATTCTTTTTCAACCAGCGTGGTAAACCCAAAAAGCTGCAGAAGATCCTCACGCACCACGAGATCCGTGAACAACGCAGTATGCTCGCCCACGCCTGGCAGCGCCGCCATTGTACGCTCCGAACAATAAACAAGGTATCCGACGCCGCGCACATCGATCAGCACATGATCCGCCGTCCTGTATTCGATGCGCCCGGCAATCCGGCCAATCATGCGCCTGTCCGCGCAAGCGCGGCCTCCAGGCCAGGTGCCTGCGCGTGATGCGCATGGCAAATGGCAATGGCCAGCGCATCGGCAGCGTCCGGTCCCGCGATAACGGCACCAGGCAACTGCAGCTGAACCATATGTAAAATCTGCGCCTTCTCTGCGTGGCCCACACCAACGACCGTTTTCTTAACGCTGTTCGGTGAATATTCACCCACTGTCAGCCCCGCCTTCGCCGGCACCAGCATCGCAATGCCCCGCGCCTGTCCCAGTTTCAGGGTGCCGGCACCATCCTTGTTCACAAATGTCTGCTCCACCGCTGCCGTATCCGGCGACCATTCCGAAACTACCCTCGTGAGCTGTTCGTGCAGCGAAAGGAGCCTCTGCGCCAGATCCGCCCCGGAGGAACGGCACACGCCATTGGCAACGTGGGTGAGTCGGCTGCCAGCCACATCAATGATCCCCCACCCGAGGTTCCGGAGCCCCGGATCGATCCCGATCACCCGTGTCATAAGCGCTGCCCAGCCTGAATAATTCGTTTTTTATGCATTAGCACGAAACACGAACATCCGCAAAGCGCACGATTTTCAGGCGCGCCTTGGCACACCATACGCCCTGAAATGCTCTGATCCGCTGCAAACAGGTTCGAATTCGCCAGAAATCCGTCTGTTTGCGACGTTTTTCTTCAATCTGATTTTCCATTTATTTACGTATGGTTAACCAGATAATGACCCATGCAAAAAACGCATATCGACCATGCGTTTTCACATCTTGCCGAAAAAACAGGCAGGTCCTATCTGCCTCTCACAACACACCGGCATGACCGGTCAACACTCAGATAAAAGGACGGCTCACATGGCTACTTTTGACACAACCCGCACCCACTACGGCTCCGCCTCGATCGCAAGCCGTTTCTTCTCCATGATCAGCGCTGCAGTTGCCGGCGTCATCGCATGGAACGACGCACGCGTCACACGCAACGCGCTGTCCGGTCTGACAGACCGTGAACTCGAAGACATCGGCCTGTCCCGCGCCGACATCGACGGCGTCGCACAGAACACACTGATCCGCTGATCAGTCGCGCGGTCCCCTGACGGACCAGACATGAGAAAAGCCGCCCCTCCTGAGGAGGAGCGGCTTTTTTACTGTTGGGTATCTGATCAGACACCCGGGCACGCAACCAGGAGTGGCAAGAGCCATCTCCCGTACTGAACTGAATGCCTTTTCCGGTCAGGAAAACAGCCGCATCATCGCCGACGACAGGAATTCGGACACCGGGCCCGGCCGCATAATCCACGCGCCGATCTGTTCGAACTGTGTACCCGCGGCCATCACATCAATGCGGTCTGCATAGGCCAGCGGGCCGGTCAGCGTGATCGCAAGAGCTTTGAAGATGAAGAAGCCGGCGACCATTGCCACGAGGACCCGAACGCGGGTGTAGCTGCGGCGGCGTACCGGAACGAGCGTGATCAGCCCGTCATTCCCCACCTGTGCCGTGTAGCCTCCGGCAAGCTTTGCGTGCTTGTCCGCAACAGCGTTAATGCGCTTCTCAAACTGAGCGTATGAATCCGACATCACACTCTCCTGACGATCAGGCCCCCACCGGATCGTTAACAGAATGCTAACGGAATGTGTCGCCTTCAAGGCAAAACGGACGAATGTGGCCAAAATCAGGCAATTATGGCGCGATTCTACCGAGGGTTAGTGTTGTCCAGTCAACAATCTCTTCGCGGTGCACAAGATTGATCCCGACCTGTGAATAAACGTCGATCACTTCGTCGGCCTGTTCATTAAGGATACCGGACAGAATCGCGTATCCGCCCGGTTTCAGGTGCGCCGCCATGTCAGGTGCAAGTGCCACCAGCGGCCCCTTGAGAATATTTGCAAACACCAGATCAAAGGGGGCTGCATCCCTGAGCTCCGGGTGATCAAATCCTGCGGCTTCGACACACCGGACCCGGTCAGCGAGACCGTTCGCCGCCGCATTGCTGCGCGCCACATCAACAGCAACCTCATCAATATCGCTGGCCAGAACAGTTTCCGGCCAGATCCGCGCGGCCGCCATCGCCAGCACGGCCGTTCCGCATCCGATGTCAGCAACGTTGTGGCCCACAAACCCGTCCCCCGAAAGGCGGTCAAGCGCACGCAGGCACCCCAGTGTGGTGCCATGATGCCCGGTCCCGAACGCCATCGCCGCCTCGATCAGCAGCGGTTCCGCATCTTCCGGCACTTTGTCCGCATCGTGACTGCCATACACAAAGAACCGTCCTGCCTCGACCGGCGCCAGTTCGCGCCGCACATGCGCCACCCAGTCCGTCTCCGGCAGTTCAGAGACAACAAACGGCTGCGCACCGAGAGCCGTCGCCAGCAGCGTCAGAGCGGTTTCATCCGGCGCTTGGGTAAAATAGCCACCGACTTCCCAAAGGCCCGAATTGTCCTCCACCTCGAAAACGCCGACCCCTGTTGGCTCCGGGTTCAGGTTTTCCATAGCCGCCCCCAGCTTTTCGGCGGCGGCCTTACCCGGCAGGGTCGTCAGTGCAGTGAATGTCGGCATTATCGTCTCCGGTATCTGTCCGGGTTCGCGTAGGGCCGCAAAGGTCCGGCGTCAAGCGCGACGGGTACTTCTGCCCGCAGGCCACAGACAAAACGCCAGCCCCAGACGGCCGATACTGCCCCCACCAGTACACCCGCCGCCGCCTGCCCGTAAATGACACCGGGTGCACCCCAGACCCCGGCCAGCAGGAGAGCCGCGGGCAGGCTGACGGCACCATCCTTGATCCAGTTCAGCACAGCAGACCGGAGCGGTTTGCCCAGTGCATTGAACGCAGCATTGGAAACAAACAGCGCTCCCAGAAAGACGAAGACCCCAACACCTGCGTAGGTAAAGGCCTGCAGCACCCCGGCACCCTCGCCTGTGAGACCAAACCAGCGTACGATGTGTGGTGTGGCCGCCGCGAGCAATGCCCAGGCCGTCAGCGTATAGACCACACAGAAAATCAGCGCATCGCGATAGGTGCTGCGCAGCCTGTCAAACCGGCCGGCACCAAAGTTCTGACCAAAAATACCACCGATGGAGGCCGCAAGTGCAAAGATACCACCAAAGGCAACGACAGTGAGCCGGCCAACCACCGCCCAGGCGGCCACTGCATCATCCCCGAAAGGAGCTATCACAATCGTCAGCAGATAGTTTCCCGCCGGTGTCGCCATCTGCGTCGCAATGGCCGGCACCGCAATGGCCAGATAGACCGGCAGGACACGCAGGATCTGATCCACGCCGGGTCGCGCGATCAGATTGTGCTGACGCGCCGCGAACCAGAGCCCCAGCACCAGCAGCGCAAAACGGAACGCCACCAACCCGACCGCCGCACCATCCAGCCCCCAACCCAGCCCGTAAATCAGAACCGGATCAGTGGTCATCAGCAACGCACCCGACAGCAGCGTTATGTACATCGCCTTAGCCCCATAGCCTTCGGCCCGCAGCGCACCGGAGCAGATAAGCCCAACCGCCATCAGCACCAGCGACGGGACCGTTATCGCAAGATACCGCGCGGCAAGAGCCGCTGTTTCGCCATCCGCTCCCGCCATGGCCACGAGATCATGCCGGAACGCAACAATAAGGGTCGCGACAATCGCCTGCACAGTAACGGCGGTGACGAGGGCCGCGCCTGCCTGAACCCTTGCCTCATTGCGCGCACCGGCCCCGATGCTGCGGGAAATCATAGCCGTTGAGGCAATCATCAGCCCCACGCCGGACGACACCGAGAAAAACTGAATGGCAAAAGCAAATCCGATGGCGGCAACCAGCTGCGGGTCCCCAAGCTGGGCAATCCAGAAAAGATTGGCCGCATCCACCAGAAATACAAACGTGATCCCGAAGGCGCCGGTTGCGGTCATCCGCACCACGTGACCCATCGTTGATCCTGACAGGAACCGTCCTTCGCTCATTCCGCTGGTGCTGCGGCGTATCGGGCAAAGATCGTCTCGTTCCCCTTTTCAGGATGGCGCGGGATCATCATCGCAAGAGTGAATGAAATGCCAGCCATCCCAGCGGCCAGAAAAAATACCGCCGCGGGCGAGACCAGCCACAAAAGCCCCAGCAGAACCGGCAGGAACACAGCGGCAATATGGTTGATCGTAAAGGCCACAGCCGCCGTGGGCGCAATGTCACCCGGGTCAGCAATCTTCTGAAAATAGGTCTTAAGCGCGAGCGCCAGCCCAAAGAAAATGTGATCCACGACATAGAGTGTCGCCGCCACCAGCACACCCCAGCCCAGATAATAGACACCACCATAACACAGAAAAACCGTGACCAGCCCCAGATACTCGAAACCCAGCGTACGCCGTTCTCCGAAATACCCCACGGCGCGGCCGAGCAATGGTGCCACAGCGATGTTGATCACCAGATTGATCAGGTAGAGCGTGGTGATTTCATGCACCTCATAGCCGAATTTCTCGACCATCATGAAGCCGGCAAAAACCACAAAAATCTGCCGGCGGGCGCCAGACATGAACTGCAGCGCGTAATAAAGCCAGTACCGCCTGCGCAGGATCATCTTCTTGATCTGCGGGTTCGGGGCCTCAAACTGCGGATAAGCGACCATGGCGAACACGGCAATGACCACGGTGATACCACCGCCGATCATGTAGACTGTGTTGTAAGTCAGGCCGAGTGTTTCCCACAGGGCCATAATCGCCAGATAGGCCACCAGCGTGGCCGCAGAGCCCGCCGCCAGCAACCAGCCAAGCACCCGTGGCGCTTCTTCTTTTTTCAGCCATTGCAGCTGCAGCGACTGGTTGACCGTTTCATAATAATGAAACCCGATGGAACTCAGCATGGTGATAGTCAGGATCCCGCCCATGGACGGAAACCACGCCGTGACCGCGGTTGCAGCCCCCAGAAGAACGAGTGACACAAGGCCCAGCACCTGCTCACGCAAAAAAATGATGATCGCAATCACTCCGACGGCAAAAAAGCCGGGGATTTCGCGCACCGTATGCAGAAGGCCAATGTCACCGCCATCAAAATCAGCCGCTTCAATCACAAAATTATTGAGCAGCGCCGACCAGGTATTGAAGGCAATCGGCATCGCCAGTGCCATCAGGAACAACAATGCGATCGGCCGACGCCAGAGCGGTAGTTGTTTTGCTTCTTCGAGGCGGACAAAATGGGCCATGAAATCTCTCTACGCCTGTTGCAGCGCGCACGCGAGCCACAATTGCGTGCGCCCGTGCACAGACCTCCGGTCTCCTGCGGTTTCTTCTGGCCGAAAATATCCCCGCCGGAGGCACGTCCTGTCTATGAGACAGGACAAAAATCAATAGAAACTCTGAGGATCGATATCAACTGCCACGCGCAGGTCCCCGCGCAGGCGCAGCTGTGCCACCCAGGAGCTGAGAGCCGCCTGAAGTGGCGCGGATTTTTCGGCCTTGACCAGCAGGCGCACCCTGTGTCGCCCCCGGACACGCGCAACTGGTGCCGGGGCAGGCCCGAACACCTGCGCTCCGATGGACCGCAGCGCCCGGTCCTGCCGCGCCAGCAGATTGCCAGCGTCGAACACCTGCGCCACATCCGTCCCGCTCAGAATGATCCCCGCCATGCGACCATAAGGCGGCACCCCCGCGGCCTCCCGCTCGCGCGCCTCTGCGGCCCAGAACCGCTCCTCTTCGCCGCCCAGAATGGCACGTATCACCGGATGCTCGGGCTGATAGGTCTGCAACACAGCTGTGCCGGGCGCCTCCGCGCGGCCTGCACGTCCGGCCACCTGGCGCATGAGCTGGAATGTCCGCTCAGCCGCCCGCAGATCTGACCCCTGCAGCCCCAGATCGGCGTCAATGACACCGACCAGTGTCAGCTGCGGAAAGTTGTGCCCCTTGGCCACAAGCTGCGTGCCGATGATGATATCGGCACCACCTTCGGCAATCGACACAATTTCCTCCTTCAGCGCCCGGGCCGTGCCGTACATGTCCGAGCTCAGCGTCGCGATCCGGGCCTCCGGAAACAGCGCCGCAGCCTCTTCGCCCAGACGTTCAACACCAGGTCCAACGGGAGCGAGCTTCCCCTCCACCTCACAGGATGGGCACTTCTCCGGCATCGGTTTGGTCTCACCGCACTGATGGCAGACAAGGCGCTTCAGAAACCGGTGTTCCACCATACGCGCATCGCAGTGATCACACCCGATCTGGTGCCCGCAGGCCCGGCACAGGGTGATAGGCGCGTAGCCCCTGCGGTTGATAAAGAGCATCGCCTGCTCACCCCGCTCAAGCCGCTGATCAACCGCATGTTTCAGCGCATCCGAAATCCACCGGGTCGACGGGAGGCTTTCCGCGCGCATGTCAATCGCGCGCATCTCTGGCATGACGGCAGGCCCGAAACGGGACGGCAGATCAAGGCGCTCATATTTTCCGGCCTCTGCATTGGCCCAGGTCTCAAGCGAGGGCGTGGCCGAGGCCAGCACGACATGCGCGCCGCAGATTGATGCGCGCAGCACAGCCATATCCCGCGCGTTATAAAGCACCCCCTCTTCCTGCTTATAGGAGGTGTCATGTTCTTCATCGACCACGATCAGGCCGAGGTTCTGATAGGGCAGGAAAAGCGCAGACCTTGCACCGATGACCAACTGCGCCTGCCCTTCTCCGACCATGCGCCAGATGCGGCGGCGCTCTGTCATGGTTGCCCCGGAATGCCACTCGGCGGGCCGGGTGCCGAACCGTTCCTCGACGCGGGTCAGAAACTCAGCCGTCAGCGCGATTTCAGGTAACAGCACCAGCGCCTGCCGTCCGGCCCGGAGCGCCGCGGCCACCGCCTCCAGATAAACTTCTGTTTTGCCCGACCCCGTCACCCCACGCAGCAGTGTCGTACCATAGCGTTCTGACCGAACCGCCTCCGCCAGACGGTCCGCCCCGGCCTGCTGATCCTCCGTGAGCGTTTTGCCGGGCAGGTCAGGATCGAGCCGGGCAAAAGGCAGATCACGGGGACTGTCTTCTTCCAGCACCGCCCCCTGCGCTACCAGCCCCTTGACCACGGATGTGCCCACCCCGGCCATTTCCGCAAGTTCCCGCAACGTGAAGGACAGATCACCGTATTCCGCCAGAGCCTCTAACACCTTGCGGCGCGCAGCTGTCATCTTGTTCGGCTCCTGAGGCCCGCGACGATAAACCCGCCGCATCGACGGCGGATCGCCCAGGCCCGGCGCACGGGTGGCCATCCGCAACATTGCGGGCATCGGGGTCAGCGTATAATCCGCAGCACGCTCCAGAAAGGCGCGCATTTCGTCGCGCATCGGGGCCACATCCAGCACCCGGCTGACCGATCTGATCTTTGAGAGGTCATAATCTCCCTGTCCCGACCCCCAGACAACGCCGAGAACCTTGCGGGGGCCCAGCGGCACCTCGACATAAGCGCCCGGACGGCACCCGCCTTCGGGCGCACGGTAGTCCAGCGCCCGCCCCAGTGGCTGCGTTGTCAGCACGGCGACAAGCGCGCCCTGGTCGAAATATTCAGGCAGGCTCACCGCGCAGGCTCCGGCTGAATTGGCATTTTCGGGTTTAAGCATGGCAGATCATGCGATAAAGCCAAGCACAAGACGAAATATGTTAGCGTTCACATCTGAGACCAAAGGGAGCATCCGATGAAATTCTTTGTCGACACCGCCGACACACAGGCCATCAGCGAACTCAACGATCTGGGCATGGTGGACGGCGTCACAACCAACCCCTCGCTGATCCTGAAATCCGGCCGCGACATTCTTGAGGTCACGAAAGAAATCTGCGGCATCGTCAGCGGACCGGTCAGCGCCGAAGTTGTCGCGCTGGAAGCCGAAGCGATGATCGCCGAGGGCCGCAAACTGGCCGAAATCGCCGAAAACATCACGGTAAAACTGCCGCTGACGTGGGACGGCCTCAAAGCCTGTAAGGTCCTGTCGGGTGAGGGGAAAATGGTCAATGTGACCCTGTGTTTCTCGGCCAACCAGGCGCTTCTGGCGGCAAAAGCCGGTGCGACATTCATCAGCCCGTTCATCGGCCGGCTGGATGACATCAACCTCGACGGCATGGACCTCATCCAGGATATCCGCACCGTCTATGACAACTACGGGTTTGAAACGGAAATCCTCGCAGCCTCGATCCGCTCGGTGAACCACGTGCAGGAAGCGGCACTGATCGGCGCGGACGTGATGACAGCGCCGCCAGAGGTCATCCGCAAGCTGGCCACACACCCGCTGACCGACAAAGGTCTCGAGCAGTTCATGGCCGACTGGGCCAAAACGGGTCAGAAAATCCTCTGACCTTTTGCGCCGCCGCGGCGGCGCAACCATGTCACAGAAATCTGCCATGATGAATTTCTATGAATTCATGGCAGATTTTTTTGTGCCGCATGTTAAGAAGCGGAAAACAAAGAATACCGGGCAGCAGATGACAACCGAACCAAAAATTCAGGACGCCCTTCGGGCGGCCATTATCTCGCAACCAGATGTCATTCTGGACGACAAAGACGTGATGAATGCGCTTGTCGCGGGCAATGAAAGGGCCATGGGGGCCAATATCGTCGACATGCGTGGCATCGCGATGGAGCGGCTTGAGGCCCGTCTGGACCGGCTGGAGGACACACATCGGTCGGTGATCGCCGCAGCCTATGAAAACCTTGCTGGTACAAACCAGATTCACCGTGCGATCCTGCGTATGCTGGATCCGGTTGATTTTGAAGAATTCCTGAAGGACCTGGGCGGCGAAGTTGCGGAAATCCTCCGCGTCGACCTCGTTCGCCTCGTCCTGGAAACCGATCAGGCCGATGACGTGCCGGGACTTGATCGTCTCGACGGCGTTCTGAGCCTCGCAGAACCGGGTTTTGTGACAGGTTATGTAACCCAGGGCAGAGGCGGCAGCGCCCGACAGGTCACGCTGCGCCAGGTCCAGGGCGACGCAGGCGGCCTCTACGGTGAAAAAGTGGACTGGATCAGGTCAGAAGCCTGCCTCAGGCTGGATTTCGGCCCAGGTAAGCTGCCCGGCATGCTCGTGCTTGGTGCGGAGGACCCCCACATGTTCGGCCCGCAACAGGGCGCTGACCTTCTGATGTTTTTCGCAGGCGTGTTCGAACGGATCATGCGCCGCTGGCTGTCATGACCCTGATCAGCCCGGCAGCAGGCGACGCGCTTGAAACCTGGCTGACACATCAGCGCGCGCTGAAAGGTGCGGCGGAAAACACGCTGACAGCCTACCGCGGCGATGTTGTTGAATTCCTGAGTTTTTTGACCGCGCACAAAGGCGAGCCTCAGGGCTTGCGCGCGATTGCCGCGATTTCCCTCAGCGATATGCGCTCATGGATGGCCCATACGCGCGCGGCAGGCGTCAGCCCACGGTCACTGGCCCGCAAACTCTCGGCGGTGAAGGTGTTTTACAGATGGCTGGCGGAACGTGAGGGGTTTGAACCCACCGCTGTACTGTCGGCCAGGGCTCCGAAGTTCCGCAACAAACTGCCGCGCCCACTCGCCGAGGATGCAGCACGCGGCCTGATTGACGCCATTGAACTGCAGTCCGAAACGCCCTGGGTTGCAGCGCGCGATGTGGCTGTGGTGACGCTCCTGTGGGGGTGCGGGCTGCGCATCTCCGAAGCCCTGTCCCTGACGGGCGCAGATACCCCGCTGCCCGACAGCCTGCGTATAGCGGGCAAGGGCGGGAAAGAACGTCTGGTGCCTGTTCTGCCTGCTGCACGGGATGCAGTGGATACCTATGTCCGGCTCAGCCCCTGGAACACCGGCCCCGAAGATCCGCTGTTTCGCGGGGTGCGTGGCGGTGCGCTGGCGCCCGGAGCAATCCAGAAGGTGATGGCGCAGGCGCGCATGCAGCTGGGTCTGCCATCGAGTGCAACGCCCCATGCCATGCGGCACAGCTTTGCCACCCACCTGCTGAACGCAGGGGGCGACCTGCGCGCGATCCAGGAACTTCTGGGCCATGCATCGCTCTCCACGACGCAGGCCTATACGGCCGTCGATACAGCGCGCCTGATGGACGTCTACGACCGGACGCATCCCCGCTCCTGACTACCTCACCATTTCGTGTGCAAAGGTGATGCCTGTTTTTTGAGCAGCCGTGCCAGAGTTCCGGCGGCATACAATTGCATACAAATACGACCGAGGGGACACAGAACCATGAAACACACAGCAACCATCCTGGCAGCCACCTGTTTCGCAGTGCTCGGCGGCAGCGCTTCTGCCGCTGACTGCGCCTATATCGCCGAAAGCCCTTTTGATCTCGAACAATCCGAAGTCAACGCTCTCTACGACTGCGTCAAGGACAAGATGGCCGAAGGATACGCCAAAGAAGGCGATGAAATCGGCTCCGTCTACAGAACGTGGGCGGTTACCGCGACAGCTCCCGCCGTGCAGGGCGCGCACAGCAAACGCGCGCTGCTGACATTTGCGAATGATATCGCGGCGGAACAATATCTGAAATTCGAGGAAGAAGGTGTCGTGATGCCGGTGGGCTCTGTGCTTGCCAAGGAAAGCGTGACCTTCTCCAAAAAGAAAAAACAGCCCGCCCCGGCCCGCTGTTCATTATGACCAAGGTCGCCGCCGGTGAAGCACCCGAAACCAACGACTGGGTGTATGGCGGCCTGCAGCCAAACGGCAAGCCGATGAAGTTCAAGCAGGCGTTCTGCCATGACTGCCACACAGCCTGGGAAGATCAGGATTATCTCGCCTATCCGGTTGAGGACGTCCGCATCGGAAACTGATCCCCGATCAGACAATGGGAAGGCCCGCAGCCGCGCGCTGTGGGCCTTTTTGTTTTGCATCCCCCGCGTGCATACGGCAATAAGCCTGCATGACTGTTAGGTTCCGCGCCCTGTGCGTACATCTGCTGACGGCAACGGGCGCCGTTTTTGCAATGCTGGCCATGCTGGCCGCGGTCGACGAGAAATGGGACCTGATGTTCCTCTGGCTCGTGGTTGCCTTCTTCGTCGACGGGATCGACGGACCGCTCGCCCGGAAATACCATGTCAAAAAGAATGCACCCGAATTTGACGGTGTGCTTCTGGACCTGATCATTGACTATCTGACCTACGTCTTCATTCCGGCTTTTGCGCTCTTTAAATCCGGGTTGATGGACGGTTGGACAGGTTGGTTTGCGATCATCATTATCACCTTTGCCAGCGCCATGTATTTCGCGGATACGCGCATGAAAACAAAGGACAACTCTTTCTCCGGCTTCCCCGGATGCTGGAATATGCTGGTGCTGGTGATCTTTGCGCTCGAGCCAAATTTCTGGGTCAGCCTGGCGCTGGTCAGCGCGCTGGCCGTGGCAATGTTCCTGCCGCTGAAATTCGTGCACCCGGTCCGGACCGAGCGCTGGCGGCTGATCACGCTGCCCATGGCCATTGCCTGGACCTTTTTTGCCGGCTGGGCCGCCTGGGTCGATTTTCATCCTGAGAGCTGGGCGCACTGGGGTCTGGTGATCACCAGCGTCTATCTGATTTTTGCCGGGATCGCACAGCAGATCATCCCGTCACGCGCCAGCTGATCCGCCTCAGATCAGAAACCCGCCCGCACGCTCGTGGCGCAGCAGGGACACTTTCGTTTCAACGCCGCCCGCGCCCGAAAACCCGGTCAGGCCCTTTGCCCCCATGACCCGGTGGCAGGGAATGATGATCGCGATGGGATTGCCGCCACAGGCGCCACCCACAGCCTGCGCAGGTGCAGACAGACGTTTTGCAATATCGCCATAGGTAACGGTTTCACCGAACGGAATGCGCTGCATCTCGGCGCAAACCGCCTGCTGGAATGCTGATCCGGTCACCCGCAGCGGAAGATCGAATGCCTCCAGGTCTCCCGCATCATACGCGCGCAGCTGACGGGCCGCTTCGTCCAGCACGTCAGTGTCTGCTTCCTCTTCTGACCTGCCCCAGGTCAGACGCGTGATCGCGCCATCAGCTTCGGTCAGGATCAACGACCCAAATTGTGTCTCAACAGTTTTCTGTTTCATGCGCTGATGCTGGCCGGACCGCCGCGCGTATTCAACCCGAAACCTGAGCTTTCAGAAGCAGCAGGCCCGCCACTGCGCCCGGAAAGACCGTTCACTAAAGGTCCCGTGTCCGTGCCCAAGGCCTTTAACCAGTACCCGCGTACTAGGAGATGTAGCGGAAACCGACTTTCGTGTTATGGTGGTGCTTGAAGGATACAGGACCACCGCTGTGACGCACCTGAAAAAAACTGCTGAGCTTCCCGTGAAAGTCCAACCGGTTGGCGCGGCTGCGCGACACGCCCGGGGGTCACGCCTGGCACAACTCGCTGCGGCGGCACAGGTCAGCCCCGTGGTGCAACGACTT
Organism: Roseobacter sp. S87; assembly: GCF_055693285.1. The sequence continues at coordinate 487,235 of NZ_JBVFTR010000004.1, read as the reverse complement.
GAAACAGTGAAACGGCGCGGGAATTCCCGTGAACCAGGCGTTGTACAGCGTGCCGCCTATTCCGTCACTCGCGATCTGCCGCTTGAGACCCATTATTCCCTGATTTCGGCGGACAACGCGCGCAAAACGATGCTGAACACGCTGCGCAATCAGTTTCCGCTCGACCCGATCATTGAACAGCAGGCAAAGAGCGAAAAGTGGGACAATGCCAGAAAAGACCTGAGCCGCGCACCCGAATTCGCCGTGAAAAAACAGGAGCTGGAGCAACAGGTCAGCAACGCGCCGGCACAATACGCGGATACCGACAGCGGCACACGCGAACCGGGGAAAAAGCCAGAGGAACAACCCTATAATGTCGCCAAGCTTTGGGTTGCAGGGGCGCATGTCAAAGGGCTGCGCGTCGCCTCAGACCGCGGTCGGAAAAATACACCGGAATCGGCCCTGACCAAACAGGTGACCGGTACCAAGGACTGGACAGGTGCGCATCTGATCAAGCGCGAATGGGGCGGTGAAGACAATATGCTGAACGTTGTCTGCTGGCCCGACCAGGCCGAGAAGGACTGGGGCACGGGTTTTGAGGAACCGGTTGAGCTGGCCTTTGCGACGCGTGCGCGGCGCGAGATCGACATCAGCGTGCGCGTGGACAAAGAGGATGAGGCGATCAAAAGGGAGGATATTGCCGACACGATCAAGGACGCCACCGCAGATCCCACCACAAAGCTGAACAAACACATTCTGGGCAAGGCAGAAGTCGGCCGCATGGATGCGAACCGCGGAATCGAACGTATCCCCGTGGCAGCCCGCGGCCATTCCGCGCTCGGGACTGTATCCTTTGACAAGTCAGTGACCAAATGGGACGAAGCGAGGACAGCGGCACTTAAGAAGTTGCAGCGGACGCTTACCGGGATGAAACACGCCAGATTCGACGACGAATACATCCCAAAGGACCCATCAGAGCACGCCCGCGATGCACAGGGAACCCGTACCGCTGAACGCGAAGAAGCGGCACGGGAGGAAACATACAACTACCGCAAGGACATCTACAAAGTGACCTGAAGGAGACGCAGGACGCGCCTCTCCCCAGTCCGTTCAGCTGACTGCCGTATCGCAGCGGCCGCAGACACCTTCGTGGGCATGGGTGCCAACATCCGGCAGCACCTTCCAGCAGCGCGCGCATTTTCCGCCCTTTGCAGGCGCAAAGACCACGGCCACCCCGGTCACTTCCGGCAGTGTAAAGGCGTCCTCCGGAGCCTCATCACCGCTGACTGTGATCTGCGACGTGATGCAGATGTCCTCAAACGGCAGCGCACTGAGCGCGTCCCGCAGGCCCTCGTCCGCGACATAAACCGTCGGTGCCGCCTCCAGCGATGCGCCGATGACCTTGTTGGTCCGCTCGATCTCCAGCGCCGCGGTCACGACCCGGCGGGCAGCCCGGATACCGGCCCATTTCTGCGCCAGAGCCTCATTCCGCCATGCCTCCGGCGTCTCAGGGAAATCAACAAGATGCACCGAACTCTGATCGCCCGGAAACCGCTCCAGCCAGACTTCCTCCATCGTGAACACCATAATGGGTGCCAGCCAGGTCGTCAGGCGGTGGAACAGCAGGTCCAGCACGGTACGTGCGGCACGCCGCTGAACAGTATCCCCGTCGCAATAGAGCGCGTCTTTGCGCACATCGAAATAGAAAGCCGACAGATCCACCGTGGCAAAGGTAAAGACCGCCTGCCAGACGCCCTGGAAATCAAACCGCGCATAGCCGTCCCGCACGGTCTTATCCAGCTCGGCCAGGAGGTGCAGCACCCATTGTTCCAGCTCCGGCATGTCCGCAGGTTCAACACGATCGGCGTCTGTGAAATCGGCAAGCGATCCAAGCATATAGCGCATCGTGTTGCGCAGCCGGCGATACCCGTCAGCCACCCCTTTCAGGATTTCCGGGCCAATCCGCTGGTCCAGCGTGTAATCCGTCTGCGCCACCCAAAGTCGCAGGATATCCGCACCATACTGCTGTACGACCTTCTCAGGCACGATGGTATTGCCCAGAGATTTGGACATCTTCATGCCCTTCTCATCCAGCGTGAAACCATGCGTAACCACGTTACGGTAAGGCGCACGCCCCGTCGTTCCCACAGACTGCAGCAGCGAGGAATGGAACCAGCCGCGGTGCTGGTCGGTGCCTTCCATGTACACATCCGCGATACCGTCATCGGTGCCGTCGTTACGGTCTCGCAGCGTGAAGGCATGCGTCGACCCGCTGTCGAACCATACGTCCAGAATGTCCATCACCTGGGTATATTCATCCGGGTTCACGATACCGCCCAGAAAGCGCTCTTTGGCACCCTCTTCGTACCATGCATCCGCACCCTCGGCTTCAAAGGCGTCAATGATCCGCTGGTTGACCTCTTCATTGCGCAGCAGATAATCCGGGTCGGTCGGCAGCACGCCATTCTTTGTGAAGCAGGTCAGCGGTACACCCCAGGCGCGCTGGCGCGAGAGCACCCAGTCCGGCCGAGCTTCCATCATGGAATGCAGACGGTTACGCCCCGACTGCGGTGTCCAGTTTACCCGGTCGATCTCGCGCAGCGCACGCGACCGGATCGTGAAAGTATCTTCCCCGATCGTGAGATCCCGGTCGATGGCGGCAAACCACTGCGGGGTGTTGCGGTAGATCACCGGTGCCTTTGAGCGCCAGGAATGCGGATAGGAGTGTTTGATCTTGCCGCGTGCAAGCAGGCCGCCCACCTCCGCCAGCTTGTCGATCACAACCTTGTTCGCTGTCCCCTCGCCGCCTTTGCGGCTGAGGATATAGTTACCACCGAAAAGCGGCAGACTGTCACGGAACTTGCCGTCATCGGTCACGTTGTAGGTGATGACCTCTTCCAGCATTCCCAGATCGCGGTAGAGCTCATATTCCTCCATACCGTGAGACGGGGCGCAATGCACAAAGCCCGTGCCTTCTTCGTCCGAGACGAACTCAGCGGCGCGGAAATCCCTGACCTGATCCCATTCGGCATCCCCCTTCCACACCGGAAAGCGGATGGCGCAGACTGATTGTGGCCAGCACATCAGTAGGAACATCGAGAACCCGCCGGTACATACCTTCTTCAAGGCGCGCTTTCTGGAAAACCGCGTCAGCCAGCTTGTCGGCTACGATGTAGTATTCGCCCGCACTGACCCAGCATTCTTCGGGTGTATCCGTCACCTCATAAAGCCCGTATGAAATGCCTTCGCCGTAGACCACCGCCTTGTTGGACGGGATCGTCCAAGGGGTGGTCGTCCAGATCACAACGAACGCATTGTCAATGCGGATATCCCGCGGTTTATCCAGTCCGACCTTACCAGTTCCACCCTCAGCAACCGGGAATTTCACCCAGATCGTGAAGCTTTCCTTGTCGTGATACTCGACCTCTGCCTCGGCCAGCGCCGTCTGCTCGACCGGCGACCACATCACGGGCTTTGAGCCCTGATAAAGCGTGCCGTTCATCAGGAACTTCATGAACTCCTCGGCAATCACACGCTCGGCATGGAAATCCATCGTCAGATAGGGCTCAGCCCAGTTGCCTGTCACACCAAGGCGTTTGAACTCCTCGCGCTGCACATCAACCCAGCCAGCCGCGAACTGACGGCATTCAGCGCGGAATTCGTTGATCGGCACTTCGTCCTTGTTCTTGCCCTTCTTGCGGTACTGTTCCTCGATCTTCCACTCGATGGGCAGACCATGACAGTCCCAGCCGGGGATATAACGCGCATCAAATCCCATCATCTGATGCGACCGCACAATCATATCCTTGATGGTCTTGTTCAGCGCGTGCCCGATGTGCAGATGCCCGTTGGCATAGGGCGGGCCGTCGTGCAGCGTAAAAGGTGCACGACCCTGTTTTTCGCGCAGACGGTCATAAACACCGATCTCCTGCCAGCGTTCCAGCCAGCCAGGCTCGCGTTTCGGCAGACCCGCACGCATCGGAAACTCAGTGCGCGGCAGGTTCAGTGTGGATTTATAGTCAGGGGTTTGCGGTGTGTCGGCGCACATTTCGGGCGTCCTTCAGTCAGAGATCATCAATGGGAAAAGCAGTCGGTGCGGGAAACTCAGACACCTTGGCCCGGCGTCTCATGGATCAGAGCGCCGGGGATGTAATTCGTATAATGATCACGGGAGCATGCATCATGCGCGCCTTATACGCAGCCCCTCAGCCGCGGGCAAGGCCCTGACCGGCCCGCAGGCGATGGTTTCTTCTGGCCGGAAATATCCCGGGGGAGGTGCGGCACGCACCGGGGGCAGCGCCCCCTCATCCGTTCACATGCGCCCAGACTTCTGCCATCACAACCGACCCCTCGCCAACGGCCGACGCCACCCGCTTGACCGACCCCGACCGCACGTCGCCAACCGCAAACACACCAGGCAGCGATGTCTCATACTGCGACCGCCCCCCACACTCTGCACCGGTGCACACAAACCCCCGGTCATCCAGTGTGACCAGCCCGGATAACCACCCGGTGTTCGGCGCTGCCCCCACCATCACAAACAGCGAGGACGTGCGCAGGTCCCAGTCCTGCCCCGAGGCCTTGTCATGGATGGTTATGCTTTCCAGCTGCCCCTCTCCGTGCAACGCGCAGACTTCTGTCCGGGTATGCACGGTGATCCGCGGGTGTGTTTCCAGCCGCTGCAGCAGGTAATCCGACATCGAACTGGCCAGTCCCGCGCCGCGCACCAGCACATGCACATGCCGGGTGGTGCGCGCCAGAAACATCGCTGCCTGCCCGGCCGAATTGCCGCCACCGATTACCGCGACCTCACTGTCGCGGCACCAGCGCGCCTCGACCTCTGTCGCGGCATAATAGACACCGGCATTCTCCAGCCGCTCCAGCCCGTCGAGCGGCATCCGACGGTACTGCACCCCCGTTGCCACAATAAGCGCCTTAGCAGAAACCTCCTGACCATCATCAAGCGTGACGTGGAAAGACTTCTCTTCGCACTGACGCAGTTTCTCAACGCGGCGCGGCACTGAAAAACGCGTGCCGAATTTCATCGCCTGAACCTCACCGCGCCCGACCAGATCGCCACCCGAAATCCCGGTGGGAAATCCCATATAGTTTTCAATCCGGCTCGATGTCCCCGCCTGCCCCCCGATTGCCAGATCTTCCAGCACCAGTGCGCGCAGCCCCTCCGCACCGGCGTAAACGGCCGCGGCAACGCCCGCCGGCCCCCCACCAACGATCAGCACATCGAAGGTGCCCGCATCGCCCAGCTTCAGATCAAGCCCCAGCGCTTCGGCCACCGCGCGAGGAGTTGGCGGATCAATTTTCTGCTCTTTGCCAAACAGAACACCCGGGTGCGCGCGGTCGATCCCACATTGCGCGGCCAGCGCCATGGCCTCTTCAGAATCCGCTGAAATCTCGCGGTATGGGATCCGGTTGCGGGCTGCAAACCCCGCCACCTGCCGGATATCGCGGCTGATCTCCGGCCCGATCAGCGTCAGCGCCCCATCCGATTCCCGCAGCGCTCGCTGACGCCGCGCGGCCAGCACCGTCACGATAATGTCGCTCATCTCCGGCACATCAGACATCAGCTGCAGCATCTCGGCGCGCGGCACACACAGAAGCTCACTGTCCACCACCGCACGCGCACCCGCCAGCGCCACACCGCCCGACAGAAACTGCAGTTCACCAAAAAACTGACCCGGTCCCAGCGTGGCCGCCCCGATACGTTCCATCGTGCGCGGGCTGATCGCCTCCACCTCACCGGAAATCACATAATGAAAGAGCTCGGTGGCACGGGCAGGCTCCTGCACGATCTCACCCGCGCGGAACTTCAGCGTCTTTCCGACCCGTCGCATCAGCGCCACATGCGCGGGCTCCAGCGGCCTGCGCACCATTGTTGCAAGATCAGCGGCAAAACTTTCCATCGGCAATCCTCACCCGGGCAGAGCGTGTCGCTCAGGCCCGGTCAGACCCGAAAAGACCACTCAGACTGTTTCTGATGATATTGCGCACTTTCGGCCGCTTTCCAGTGCCAAATGGCAACGGGCGGCAAACCTCCATCGCGGCAACGCCAACCCGTGCGGTCAGCGCACCGTTCACGACCCCCTCGCCGAAACGGCGCGACAGCTTGCCCAGCAGCGAACCGCCCAGCACGGATTCCAGCATGTCATCACCCACCGCAACGGCACCCGTGGCGACCAGATGGGCTGTCACTGCGCGGGCCAGCCGCCAGCTACCCAGCACCCCGGCACGGCCACCGTAAATTTCCGCAATGCGCCGGATCATACGCAGGTTGGCCGTCAGAGCCGCCGCCACATCTGCCAGGGCCAGCGGCACGAGCGCTGTCACCGTGGCCACCTGGCGCGCCGCTGCTTCGACTTCACGCGACGCCATCGCATCCAGCGGCTGCAGCAATTCAGCTTCTGCAAGGCTCAGCAGAGCGCCCGCATCCATCTGGTCTTTTTCCAGATCAGCAAACCGCTCACGGCCCCAGCGCGTCTCTTCACGCCCACGGTAGAGCCCCACAAGCTGCCCTGTGACACGGCGCGCTGCCGTCAGATCCGCTTCCGCCAGCGCCGTGTCCGCCGCGCGGCGCAGCCCGTCGATACGGCCCAGACGACCAATCGCGGCAAGCTCGCGCAGCGCCAGCAGAACCAGAACCAGCAGGAAAGCGCCGGCCAGCCCGGCCAGCCCCCAGCCCAGAATGACATTCCGTTCGATGAGCCCCGTGACCACATCCCATGCCGCCAGCGATGCAAATGCGCCGACCAGCGCCGCAGCAAGCCCCAGAAACCAGCGCCCCAGCCGCGAGGGGCGACGCGCCGCGATCCGGGTCGCGGCCTGCATCGCCTGTCCCTGTGGCAAAGCACCCGCTACATCGGGAACCGGCGGCGCATCAGCGACCGAACCTGCAGCCTGTTCGTCTTCCAGATCGATCAGGACAGGACCGCGTGCCATCAGCTTTTGGCCCGCGTCCACTCAAACCGTATATCCGGCAGGCCCGCATCGTTTGTGCTGCCATCCGTCTGATCGGTCTGTATGAAACCGCGCAGCCCGTAAAACCGCGTGGCCCCGGTATTGGCCACGTAACTCCACAGGCTCAGGTGGTCACAGGCTGTCTTCGCGTCTTCGATCAGCGCGGTGCCGACACCATTGTCCTGCGCCTCGGGCAGGACATAGAGCGCATGCACATCCGACTCCCAGCGCGCGATAAACCCAACAAGGCGGCCATCCGTTTTGGCCACCCGGACCCAGCCTGCTTCAATCATATCACCGGCGTAACGGATTTCCTCCGCCGCGGAATGCACCCGTGGCAGCCAGGGCATCTGGTCATTGGTCTTTGACAGAATGTCCCCGATGGCACCCGCATCAAGCGAGCGTGCATCCGTAATAATCAGCTCAGTCATAGCCTATCCCCTAAAAGGAATTGGGCCGCGTGATCAAGCCGGATATGCGGTGGCCCGCCGGCAGAGCGCAAAGTTAACGGCTGGGGTGCGAAATTCATCACACGATAATCCGCATCAAGCCATTTTTCCGCGCCGTCGCGCGCCGGGTTCAGCAACTGACCCGGATCCTCCGGCAGCGCGCCGGGGTAAAAGGCTGCCAGTTTGCCTGTTTCCAGCAGGCGCCCGCGCACGACCCCGATCTCTTCGCCGTCGTGGGTCATCGTGTCCTCTGTAGTAGCCCTGAGCGCGGCAAGGGCCATCGCTTCGGTCGAGGCCCCCGCAAACCGCGCCCGGTCGGAGGCATCCCGCACCAGCGCCTGCATGATCCCTGTGAGCCGCCCGTGCTGGCTGTGATGCAGGTGATCGGCCTTGGTGGCGGCGAACAGGATCTTTTCCACCCGCCGCCCTTGGAAAAGGCGTGTCAGAAAGGCGTTCCGCCCGGGCCGGAATGCGTCCAGGATATCTGCCATAGCGCCGCGCATATCCTCTACCGCCTGTGGCCCGCGGTGAATGGCGCCGAGGGCATCCACCAGAACCACCTGGCGGTCGATCCGCGCAAAATGTTCCTGGAAAAACGGGCGCACGACTGATTTTTTGTAGGCCTCAAACCGGCGTGCCATCTCGCGGCGCAGCGATCCACGCGGGCCAGCTCCGCTCCCGGGCAATGGGGCAAAGGTCAGCACAGGCGAGCCCGCAAGATCGCCAGGCAGCAGGAACCGCCCCGGCGTGCAGTCATAAAAACCAGCATCCCGCGCGGCATTCAGGCTGTCGGTAAAGGCCGCCGCCAGCGCCTGGGCCCGGGCCTCCTCCAGTGGCGCATCCGGGTCAGTGTCCGAAAGCAGCCCGGACCACACCTCATTCGCGGGGCGCGTCTGCATCCGGGCCAGCACGCCCTCCGACCATTCCATATAACTCTTGTCCAGCAGCGCAAGATCCAGCAGCCATTCGCCCGGATAATCCACGATATCCACATGCAGCGTCCGCGCGCCCTGCAGCCCTGCCAGCAGCCCCCCGCGCCGCACCCGCAGAGACAGACGCAGTTCTGAGACCGCGCGCGTACTGTCCGGCCAGCGCGGCTCGCGCGCGGTCAGATTGCTCAGATGGGTCTCATACTCAAAGCGCGGCACCGTATCATCGGGCTGGGGTTGCAGAAAGGCAGCCTCCACCCGGCCCTCAGCCGCCGCCACAAGGTGTGGCATCCGCCCGCGTTCCAGCAGATTTGCGACCAGCGACGTGATGAAAACCGTCTTACCCGCCCGCGCGAGCCCCGTCACGCCGATCCGCACAACCGGCTCAAACAGCGTTTCGCTGACCGTATCCTGCACCGTCTCGACCTGGCGCAGAACCGTATCGGCGAGTGTGGAGATGACCAAAGCCCGACTGCCCCTGCTTTTCTGACTGCCCCCTACATAGGCCCCCCGCCGGTGCCGCGCCAGCCCGCAAAGCCATTTGACCTGCGCATCACAGCACGTTAGGGGCCACGCCATGCCCCGCTATGCGCTGAAAATCGAATATCATGGCAAACCCTTTGCCGGATGGCAGCGCCAGAAAGGCCCCGCCACGGTTCAGGAAGCGATAGAGACCGCCCTCGCGCGCGTCGAACCAGGCCCCTTTACCATCGCGGCCGCCGGCCGGACGGATGCAGGCGTACATGCTCTGGGTCAGGTGGCGCATTGCGATATGGCACGGGACTGGGACCCGTTCCGCCTCTCTGAAGCACTGAACTACCACCTGAAACCCGCGCCCGTCGCAATTGTGGACTGTGCCGCAGTGCCGGACGACTGGCACGCGCGCTTTTCGGCGACCGGGCGCCGGTACCTCTTTCGGATTCTGATGCGCCGGGCACCCGCAACCCATCAGGCGGGCCTCGTCTGGCAGGTCAGAAACACACTTGATGTCAGTGCCATGCAGGCAGGTGCGGATCACCTGACCGGCAGGCATGATTTCACGACCTTCCGCTCCAGCATCTGCCAGGCGGACAGCCCGGTGAAAACGCTGGACCGGCTGGACATCACAGAGGTCGATACCCCCGCCGGGCCTGAGGTGCATTTCGATGTGCGCGCGCGGTCTTTCCTGCACAATCAGGTCCGCAGCTTTGTGGGCACGCTGGAACGGGTGGGCAGTGGTGCCTGGGAACCGGACGACGTGCGCACAGCACTGGCGGCCTGCGACCGCGCCGCCTGCGGGCCGGTCAGCCCACCCGAAGGCCTGTATCTGCGCCACGTAACCTACCCGCAGGACCCGTTCAGCAGCTGAACTCAGTCGTTGTCGGTCAGCCCGGCTCCGGCACCTGCTGCCCGCGATGCGGCACTCTCCGGCACAAAGGTGCGTGCCGCCAGACCGGTCATTTCGTCAATCAGATCGGCGCAGCCGGTGATCCGCAACGGTTCAATTTTCGGGGCAGGCTTTGTGACATTGACGCTGACCCGCCAGTGGTCATTGTCCTCCGCAGCAAGCGTCGCAGCAAAGGGCAGCACCGCGACATAGGCCCTGACCAGGGCGTCGGGCGGCAGCATCTCAAAAACGCGCCCGCCTTCGCTCACTGCCTCATCGAGCACGACCGGCAAGCGCATCACCGGACCCCCATCCGGCAGCGCCTGCAGCGCCAGCCGAAGATCCTGCGGCGCGTTGCCGATCATCAGGTGAAAAGCTGCGGCGGTCCCGAAACGCGCGGCCTGGTCCGGCGGCGCACCCGCACCCCGGGCCGCTTTTGCGGCGAGGGCACTGACTTCTGTCGCGGACCAGCTCATCCGCCGTACACCGGCAGCCACCAGTCGTCTGCCTGCGGCCCCAGTTCATCCGCCAGCGGTGCGCCCTGACACAATGTGATCCGGGTCCAGCGGTCGGACTTCGGGTCAAACTTCGACGCGCCGAAGAACGACAGTTTGCACCGCAGCATGTCTATCGGCAGACAGGTCTCTGCAATCAGATTGTCGTGTATCTCTGCATAAGGATACCGGCTCCTGAGCGATACGCGCATCGCCGCCAGCGCGTGTTCGGGAAAGCGTTCCAGAAAGGCGGGAAGAGGTTCATCTATCACATTAAGATCATCGCGCAATGCATTGATACGTCTTGCAATATCCAGCGGACTCTCCAGCTCCGCTCCCTGCTCTTCAAACCGCAGCCCCAGCCGGGGTTCCTGCTTGGACGCACTTACATACCAGAACTGCCCGCACTGCGGACGCGCTCTGTAATCCACCCCCAGCGCCCAGCCGAAATCGCGGTCGATCGCCGCGCGCAGTTCTGCCGTCCCGCGGAATGGCACAACCATCGCACCGAAGGGATCGCTCATACAATCGGCCAGCCCGTCAACCAGATCGCCGAAAGGCTCAATGACCAGAGCCACCATCAGTTCCTGCAGGTCTTCTGATCCCTCCGACGTCAGTTCCAGCAAAGCAGCAGCGGGTGCCTCAGCTGTCTGCGCCTCCTGCACAAAGCGGTCCTGCAGGCCGTTCAAGTCCTGCCGCAACCGGTCGATGCGGCTCTGATGATCCGCGTCCGGCACATGCCATTCCGCCAGATGCCGCCCCGCCCGCGCGGCCAGATCACACAGGCGCGCCCGCACCCCGGTGGCGGGATCCTTGACCGCCCTCACGCGCGCCAGCGCGGTTTCCCGCGCGATCATCCAGTTGTTCAGCAACACCGGATGGTTGACCAGAAACGGTGCCATGCCCAGCCCTGTGGAATTGCCGATCCCCAGGTGCCGCCGTAACCGCCGGTCAAGCGGCGCGCCGCCCATGTGCTCAACCAGATCATGGGTAAACTGACGGATCATCCAGACCGTCAGCATCTCCGCCATGAACGGACCGCCCAGACCAGGACGGCTGTCATAGAGCCCGCGGTCGGCGATTCCGAATTTCCCGTTTCCGTAAACAGCCGTCGTGCGCATCAGATAGCCGGTGTCCCGCACCAGCGCCTCGTCCGGCTGTTCGCCTGCCTTCAGGCGCTCCACCACATGGGCAAAGAGCCGTACGGATTTATTGGCCCGGCTCAGCACCAGGTCCCGTTCTGTGAACCGTGCGGCTTCCTGTTTCGGAGCGGCCGCACAGATCCGGGCAATTTCGTCCGCATCCGGCACCCCGTCATAAAGCACATAGGCTGTGTCCCAGGCCGTTGCGATAACCCTGTCCGTGCGTTGTTCCGGCGGCAGGTCACTGGAAACCGCCACCAGCGAATAGGTGTGGCCGCCAAGATCAACAGAATAGACCGCATGCCCGAACCCCTGGCCGGAGATATTCCAGACCGGTCGCGTAAGCTGAGCCTGTTCATCAGACAGCCGGCGGATCAGCGTGCGCAGGAAAGACAAACGTGTGGGGAACATCGAGCCCATGCGGCTCAGGCGCATCACCGTTCCGGGCGGCCTGAGTGGCGCCTGCGGGATATCCAGGAAGTCCCTCATGCGGGCCCGAAGCCTGCGTCGTAAAAGCGGTGCCAGTTGGCGCCCATGATCCCGTCAACGTCAGCGTCTGACAGACCAGCTGCAAGCAAACCCTTGCGAATATTGTCAAAATCACGGTTGTCCGCGAACCAGTCCGGCATCGGCGGAAAACCCGCGTTGCTCGCCGAGCCTTCGCCATAGTCAATCACTTTGGACCAGCGCCCGACGCGCATCCATTCCACGATACTGTCCGGCTGATCCTGGCAGAGGTCCGTGCCGATCCCCAGATGCTGCGCGCCATAACGGTCCGCCGCCTGGGCCACCATGCCGCAGAAACTCTCCAGCGTGCAGTCCGTCCCGCCTGCCAGATGGTGCGGATAAACGGAAAACCCGAGCATTCCGCCCGCCTCTGTCAGTGCCCGCAGCACCCTGTCCGATTTGTTGCGCAGCGCTGCATGCCACCAGTGCGGATTGGCATGCGTGATCGCGATGGGCCGGGTCGAATGCTCAATGGCTTCCAGCGTGGACCGTTCGGCAGAATGCGACATGTCCACCACCATGCCCACGCGGTTCATTTCCCGCACGACCTGTTTACCCATGCGGGTCAGGCCGGTGTCGTCATCCTCGTAGCACCCGGTCGCCAGCAGGGACTGATTGTTATAGGTGAGCTGCATGAACCGCACGCCCAGCTGGTGGCAGATTTCCACCAGCCCGATGTCGTCCTCAATGGGGCTGGGGTTCTGGAACCCGAAAAAGATCGCGGTGCGGCCCGTCTCCTGCGCCAGGACGACATCGGCTGCAGTTGTGCCCTTAAAAATCAGATCCGGATGCGCCTCGAACCAGCGGTTCCACTGCTCAAGGTTCAGCACCATCTCCCGGAAACTTTCGTGATAGGCGATGGTGACATGAACAGCGTCCACGCCGCCTGCCCGCATCTGAGCAAAAATCTCAGGTGAGAACCGGGCATACTGGAGGTTATCGATAAAGGGCGCACGCATGTGCAGACTGTGCGGCCAATCCCGAACGATCTCAATTCAAAAAACGACACACCCGCACGGGAAAACCGCGTTTTTGCGACGCACTTCGGCTGTTGCCACCGACAGAACGCTTTCACAAAGCGCACTACCAGTGATCAAATTTTCCCGAAATAATGCCGGTACTTAACAAAAAGCCACAAAACGCACGCTTTGAAGCTCCCGGGCAGGCAGAAGCCGAAACTTCGCCTGCCCGGTCACCATTAACCGCAGTACTCACTACCCTGAGCGTCAGACTCCCCTCCGCGCCCAGTCATATAAGAAACGCCCGAACGGCCCGGTAGTTTCACAAAGCGATGAAATTTTTTTAAAGTTCGGAAACAGCGGCCGATGCCAGCACCTCACCGGTGGGCGCACCAGTCGGTGAACCGCCCGGAGGCTCGTCAGAGATGGCCAGGGTCAGCGACGCCGCCTGCAGCGCCAGTGTATCGGGGATCTGCACCCAGATCTGCAGGCCGTCGGGCAGCACGCCCAGCGACACCGGTGCCTCTCCTTCTGCAATGGCCCAGATTTCCAGCACCCGGCCGTCCCGCGCACCGCCGGCGGTCCGGCTGACCACGATCCCCCCGCGCGACGGGTCATAGACCGCCAGGATGGTCAGCCCTTCGTCGGCATTCTCCAGCTGGGCTGCAAAAGACGGCACGTCCGGTCTGTTATCGACGGTCAGATCGTTCAGGCTGATCCACGCCGCGGCAGCCAGTGCGGCAAAGCTGATCAGCTGCCAGGTGCCCGCCCGCTGCAGCAGCGGCCGGCGCTCTGCTCCGAAGAGCCGGTGCTTAAGGCGTTTGCGGGCCCGCCGGGGCGGCTTTACCGGGTGGATGTCCTCCACCAGCACCGCGAACCGCTCCTGCCACTGGGCAACCGCCGCGATAAACGCGGGGTCAGACCGCAGCGATTCCTGTACCAGACCGGCATCTTCGGGCGGGGTCAGACCCAGCGCGTACTCGGCCGCAATAAACTGCAGATCCTCGCGGTGCGGGCCCATGTCGTCCTGTGGATCGGGGGTTTCAGGCGTATCACTCATGCCGACATACACTCCCGCAGCGCGATAAGCCCGCGGCGCAGCCAGGTCCGCATCGTGTTGAGCGGCACGCCAAAACGTTCCGCCAGATCCGCATAGCTCTGCCCGTCAATATAGGCCCCGCGCACGGCCTCGCCGCGTTTCTCCTCCAGCCCGTCGAGGCATTTCACCAGCTTCTTCGCTTCGGATGCGGCAACCGCAGACTGCTCGGGCGATGGCCCGGGGGCCGCAAGAACCGTCTCGACCACATCCAGATCCATATGCCCTGCGCGCCGTGCACGGACCCGGTCAATCGCGGTGTTCCGGGCAATGGTGATCAGCCACGTCATCGGGCTCAGCCCGTTCGCTTTGTACCGGCCGGCATTGTTCCAGATCTTCACGTAGGCATCCTGCATCGCGTCCTCGGCCGCGGCCTTGTCACTCAGGATACGAAGACAAACAGCGAAAAGTTTCGCACTGGTCGCATCATAGAGCGCCTCAAACGCGGTTTTGTCGCGTAAAGCGGTCCTGGCGATCAGCTTTTCGATCTTTTTTCGGTTCATCGCGGTCCCCCCGGCACAGGCGGCATTTAGGCTGCGCCATGCGGCGCTGTCAAACGGTCCCCGCGCTCAGATCTTCTGCTGGGTATAGCGACGCAGCTCAGCACGCGCGACCTGCCTGCGGTGCACCGCATCCGGGCCATCGGCAAAGCGCAGCGCCCGCTGCCAGGTCCAGGCCATCGCCAGCGGTGTATCCTGGCTGATCCCCTGCCCGCCGTGCATCTGCATCGCCTCGTCCAGCACCTTGAGCGCCATGCGCGGGGCCACCACCTTGATCTGACTGATCCAGGGGGCCGCGGCCCGTGCATCGCCCTGATCCATCATCCATGCCGCCTTCAGACACAGCAGCCGGGCCATCTCGATCTCCATGCGGGCCTCGGCGATGATGTCGAAATTGGCACCCAGATGCACCAGTGGCTTGCCAAAGGCTTCCTTCTGCAGCGACCGGCGGCACATCAGTTCCAGCGCGGCCTCCGCCTGGCCGACCGACCGCATGCAATGGTGGATGCGCCCGGGCCCCAGGCGGCCCTGCGCGATCTCAAACCCGCGCCCCTCACCCAGCAGCATATCTACCGCCGGCACGCGTACATCCGTGAACCGGATATGCATGTGCCCGTGCGGCGCATCATCATGACCAAACACCAGCATCGGGCGCAGTACTTCGATCCCCGGCGTCTTTGCATCCACCACGATCATCGAATGGCGCTGGTGTTTCGGTGCGTCCGCGTCCCCCGTGCGCACCATCACGATGTACACGGCACAGCGGGGATCACCCGCACCGCTGGCCCAGTATTTTTCGCCATTCAGGACATAGTCATCCCCGTCCCGCACGCAGGACATGGCAATGTTGGTCGCGTCCGAACTTGCAACCTCCGGCTCCGTCATCAGGTAAGCCGACCGGATTTCCCCCTCCAGCAGCCGGGCAAGCCAGCGCTCTTTCAACGCGGGCGTGCCATAGCGTTCGAACACTTCCATATTGCCGGTATCTGGCGCTGAGCAGTTGAACACCTCTGCCGCCAGTGGCGTCTTGCCCATCTCTTCGGCGAAATAGGCGTATTCCACCGTGCTCAGCCCGAACCCACGCTCAGAATCGGTCAGCCAGAAGTTCCAGAGCCCCTCTGATTTCGCTCTGGCCTTCAGCCCTTCCAGGATTTCCGCCTGCCGGTCGGTATAGCCCCAGCGATCGCCTTTGCCGACTTCGGCCTGATATTCCGCTTCCAGCGGCATCACCTCATCACGGATCATCTCCGCCACCCGGTCCAGCAACGCGCGGTTTTCCGGCCGCATGCCAAAGTTCATATCCACTGCAAATCCTCCCGCGCGCGTGTTGGGGCTTTCCCCGCGCTGCCAGACTTGCTTAGATCGCAGGGACTTGTCCATGGGCCTTTGGGAAAACCGGAATGCACAGCTTTGACCGCGCCGAACTGGAACGCAGCCTGCAGGAAAACGTGCACGGCTTCACCACGCTCGATGACATCACCAAGTTCGCGGATGGGCAGTCAAACCCGACCTATCAGGTCCGCAGCGGCTCAGAGGCCTATGTACTGCGCGCCAAACCGCCGGGCAAACTGCTGAAATCGGCCCATGCGGTGGATCGCGAACACCGGGTGATGCAGGCGCTGGCAGACACCGGCGTGCCCGTGCCGCAGGTCTTTTACCTCTCGGACGATGAAAGCCCGCTGGGCACACAGTTCATGGTCATGGAACTGGTCGAGGGACGGATTTTCTGGGACCCGGCCCTGCCCGATCAGGAGCGCGGCGCGCGGCGGCGCATCTATGACGCCATGAACAGCACACTCGCCCGCCTGCACCGTGTGGATCCAGCCGCCATCGGCCTTGGTGATTATGGCAGGCCGGGCAATTATTTCGAGCGTCAGGTCACGCGCTGGTCGCGCCAGTACCGTGACAGCGCCACCGATCCGCTGCCGGATGCGGACTGGCTGATGGCGTGGCTGGACGAACATATGGTGGCAGATGACGGTGAAAACAGCATCGTGCATGGCGACTACCGGATTGATAACATTATCTTTCACCCCGACCGCGAAGAGATCGCCGCCGTGCTCGACTGGGAACTCAGCACACTGGGGCACCCTCTGGCGGACCTCGCGTATCAGTGCATGCACTGGCGGCTGCCTTACGAGGGTGACTTCCGCGGTCTTGGCGGCGTGGACCGGCATGCTGCTGGCCTGCCGGACGAGGATGAATACGTCGAACGGTATTGTGACCGGCGTGGGCTGGACCGCCCCGACAACTGGGCGTTTTACGTCGTCTTCTCGTACTTCCGCCTGCTGGCCATTCTGCAGGGAGTTTACCGGCGGGGCCTTGATGGCAACGCCTCAAACCCCGGGGACAGCCAGCGCTGGCGGCCCATTATTGCAATGATGGCGCGCGATGCCCGCACGCTGGCTGAAAAGGTATAAGCGCATGAAAACGATTGATTATTATTACAGCTGCCATTCGGTTTTCGCCTATTTCGGCGCCTGGCGGCTCGAAGAAATCGCGGCTGAAAAGGGCGCGCAGATCGTGCACCGCCCGTTTGATCTGGATCCGGTGATGCAGGCCGCGGGCAGCCAGCCTTTTGCGGAACGCAGCAAGGCCCACCGCGCTTATTTCTTTGGCCGTGAAATCGCCCGCTGGGCCGAATACCGCGACCTGCCGATCATCGGGCGCAGGCCTGTGCATCACGACAACCCGCTGGCCCCGGGCAACGGGATCATCATCGCGGCCCAGCGCGCAGGAGAGGACGCAGGGGCCCTGTCGAGCGCGATCCTCCAGGCGCACTGGCGCGACGATGCCGACATGGCCGATCCCGCCACGCTGACCGCTCTCGCCAATGGCTGTGGTATGCCCGGCGATACCCTGATGGCAGAGGCTTTGTCAGACACAGTTCAGGCCGAACACGCCGAAAACACCCGCAGCGCAATCGCTGCCGGTCTCTTCGGCTCGCCCACCTATTTCGTCGACGGCGACATGTTTTACGGACAGGACCGGCTGGAACTGGTGGCACGCGCGCTCGATGCGCCCTTTGCCCGCTGAGGCATCACAAAGCTTGACGCGCCCCGCAATCGGGTGTTCCTGAACGCTGCAGGGTCTGGGAATATGGGCGATGTCGGCACAGCACAGCAACTATGACGTAGTGATCGTCGGAGGCGCGATGTACGGCGCATCCATGTCGTGGTGGCTCAGCCGGATGCCCGGTTTTGACGGCCGCATCCTCGTCATCGAACGCGACCCGACCTATGAGTTTGCCGCCACCAGCCATACGAACAGCTGCATCCGCCAGCAGTTTTCCAACCCCGTGAACATCGCCATCTCGCGGTTCGGGGCGGAATTCGTGCACAATTTCCGCGACTTCCTGGGCGGCGATCCGGCTGTGCCCGACCTTGCGCTGCACAGTTTCGGCTATCTCTACCTCGCCGACACGCCGGAATTTGCCGCCACTCTGCAGGAGAGCCAGAAAATTCAGGCCGGGCTCGGGGCTGCAACTCAGCACCTTTCCCGCGCAGACATCGCGGAAAAATGGCCCTTCTACCAGTTGGATGACATCACCGCCGGCAACCACAACGCCGTGGACGAAGGATATTTCGACGGCGGCACCATGTTTGACTGGTTCCGCCGGATGGGCGCGCGCAACGGCGTGGAATACATCCATGACGAGGTCACGGGGATTGTGAAAAACGCCGGGCGCATCGACAGCGTCACGCTGAAATCCGGCGCATCCATCGGCTGCGGCGTGCTGGTCAATGCCGCGGGCACACGCGGCGCGCAGGTGGCCGCGCTGGCCGGGCTGCACATCCCCGTCGAGCCGCGCAAACGCTATACCTATATCCTCGAGGCCGCCGAACCGCTCGACCGCGATCTGCCGCTGACCATTGACCCCTCGGGCGTACATTTCCGCACCGACGGGCGCTATTACATGCTGGGCGGGCACGCCGATCATGACCCCGCCGTGGATCATGACGACTTCATAGCTGATCACAGCCTGTGGGAAGAAAAGTTCTGGCCTATCCTCGCCACCCGCGTACCTGCTTTCGAACGCGTCCGGGTGATCAACATGTGGATCGGGCATTACGACTATAACACGCTGGATCAGAACGCGATTGTCGGCCCCTCGCCCGAGATCGGCAACTTTATGTTTCTCAACGGCTTTTCCGGCCACGGGCTGCAACAGGCGCCGGCACTCGGACGCGGCCTGGCGGAGCTGATCACTGACGGCAGCTACCGCAGCATTGACCTTTCGGCCTTTGGGGCCGGCCGCATTCTTGCGGGGGAAAAGTTCCCCGAAAAAGCGGTCATCTGACCACACGAACAGGAGACTCACATGAAAATCGTCCTCACAGGTGCCGCCGGCCGGCTGGGCTCATATCTGCGCGAACCACTGTCGAAACTCTGCGATGCGCTGGTCAGCACCGATATCGCCGATGACATCGGCACGCTCTATCCCGGCGAGACCTATATGAAGGCCGATCTGGCCTCTTATGACGAGGTCGCTGCTGTGGTGGAGGGTGCGGATATGGTGGTGCACTTCGGCGCCATCGTGGATGAGAAACCCTTCCCCGAACTGCTGGGTCCGAACTTTGTCGGTTCTTACAACATCTGGGAAGCAGGGTATCAGACCGGTGTGCGTCGGATCGTCTATGCCTCGTCGATCCACGCGGTTGGCATGTATCCCAAGGCCGAATGCGTTGACACCGAAGTACCCCACCGGCCGGACACCTTCTATGGTCTCGCCAAGTGTTTTACCGAGGATCTGGGCCGGATGTACTGGGACAAACGCGGGCTTGAATCCGTGCACCTGCGTATCCTCAGCTGCACCACCGTCGGCAATGCCCGTGCGCTGGGATCCTGGCTCAGCTATGACGACCTGATCCAGCTGGTGACACGCGCCATCGACACTCCCTCGACCGGGTTTGCGGTGATCTACGGTGTGTCGGACAATGACAGGCGGCCCGTGGACAATGCAAAAGCTTCGTTTCTGGGGTACCGCCCAAAGGATAACGCGGAACAGTTCGCGGCAGACATCCTCGCCAAAGAGCCCCCCGCAGATATCCGCGATCCGGGCGAAATGTGCCACGGTGGTCCCTTTGCAAAATTCGACCTCGGTCAGAGCGCCCTTTCCGTAATGAATATCGACACTACAAAGAAAGAAACCTGACACCCCGCACGACCGGCCCCGACCGGGCAAAGGAGAATGTGCCATGCCGGTAGACGTTATCCCCGGAGACAGTCCGCTGATCCTGGCGATTCCGCACAGCAGTACCAGCATTCCCGAGGTGTACTGGCGCCGGCTGAATGACAACGGTCAGATGCTGCGTGACACGGACTGGCATGTGGAGCGCCTCTATGCGGGGCTGGCACCGCGCGCCACCGTCGTCCGGGCGAACTTTCACCGGTATGTCTCGGACGCCAACCGTGATCCCAGTGGCCAGCCGCTCTATCCCGGTCAGCACAATACAGGCCTCGTCCCGGTCACTGACTTTGACGGCGCTCCCATCTGGGAACGCCAGCCCACCCCGCGCGAGATGTCGAGCCTGAAGGCTGTGTACCACGTGCCCTATCACGCCGCCCTGAGCCTGCAGATTGCGCGGGTGCAGGCGCAGTACGGCTACGCCATTGTGTGGGACTGCCATTCAATCCGTTCGCGTGTGCCCAACCTTTTTGCCGGCGATCTGCCCGATCTGAACATCGGGACGGCGGATGGCACGGCATGTGCGCCGGCGCTGTCCGCGCGGATCGCCGAGATATGCCGGTCAGACAGACTTTACAGCACCGTCACAGACGGCCGTTTCCGCGGCGGCTGGACCACCCGCCGGTATGGCGATCCGGCAAAGGGCGTTCATGCCATCCAGCTGGAGATTTCGCAGAGCACTTATCTGTCCGCAGAAGAGCCGCCCTGGGCCTATCATGACCGCAAGGCCAACCGCCTGCGGGAGCTTCTCGAAGAGCTTCTTGAAGAAGCAGCCGAATTCAAATTCTGAATTTACATTCAATGGCCTGACGGAATTTACTCATGTATTACTTCAGGCGGCGATACTCTCTGCCAGCAGTGGCCGTCTGAGCGATGCAATGTCGCGCGCCTCCTGCGCACGGCCGGCCTTCACAAGACAGGTCAGCAGGCTTTGCTCCACCATATCCCGCTGTGCCCGGCTGCCACCGATCCGGGCAAGATCGGCCATGGCGCGCATCATGGATCCGGCGGCCGATGACCAGTCTTCGGCGGCCATAGCGCGGTATCCGGCAGCCAGGTCGGGTACGAGGTCCGCCGCTGGTCCAGCAGGTCTGGTGATGATCTGTTCCAGCGCTGCATTGTCGCCCGCCATGGCATGGGCCAGTGCTGCGTGCACGTCGATAAAGGCGTTGCCTGTCGCCGGGAACGCCTGCCGGGCAAAGGCGCTGACGCCTTTCCATCTCTCTGCGTCAACGGCCACACCCGCCAGTGTGGCACGGTGCAGGATAGAGGCCGTATCTGTCAGAATGTTGATCGCCGGGCTGGTCGAACCGCTTGCCGGTGACACCGCCGCATCAACCCGGTCCCACATTGCCTGCGTGTCTCCCTGAGCCAGCGACCACAGCGCCGCATGCCAGTAGAGGTGGGAATACATTATCCCATCGTTTTCATAGTCCTGCAGCCATGTGTTGAGGTAGTTCAGACCCTCTTCCGTGGCACCTGCTTCGTACCAGATGTGGCTGCGGACATGCACGCCGTGGGCGTTCCGGGGGCGCTGCGCCAGCGCCCGGTCGATCATCTGATCAGCCTTTTCGATATTCCCGGTCTCGCACAGAGCAAAGGCGTACTGGCTGGTCATCCACCAGTCATCGCCATAATGCGGCATCAGTCCGGCAGTAAACGCCAGTATCTCTGCCTCCCGCCCCGGCTGTCCCGAAAACCCGATCAGCCCGAAAACAGACGAGCAGGTCTGTGCGACCAGCGCATCACGCGGCCATGTGTCAACGTGCTCCCGGATGGCCCGGTAGGCCTGCGGACCCTGCCCGCGCAGCAGCAGCGCAAAGGCGTTGATGTGGCTGGCCTCGCGCGCGGTAAGCCCGTCTGTCAGCGCTTCAGCCCGCTCAAGCGCGGCCAGCGCTCCGGCCCCCAGGCCAAAGGCGTGGTGCGCCCGCGCAAGCCCCACCCAGCCCAGCGCAAACCCGGCATCCTCCCGGGTAACTGCCTCAAAAGCGGGGATCATTCCGGATTCTCCGGCCAGCATGACACCGGATGCCTCCGCATAAAGTTCCGCCGCCCGTGCAGACCCTGTTGTCAGTGGGTTATCGTAGCCGTCTCTGTACATCCGCGCCTCCCTGCGTGTCGCGTCAGAGACTGGGCGGGGTCCTGCCGCCGGTCAAGCAGATTGTGCGCCAGCCGTCTCCGCGCGGAAACCCGGCAGCGCAGACCCCCAGAACCGCAGCGACAGCAGCAGCGCCGCCATCCCCAGACCGACCACCAGCCCCAGCCAGACGCCCACGCCACCCCAGCCGAACCAGAACCCGAAAATGTAGGAACACGGGATGCCCAGCAGCCAGTAGCTGACGGCTGCCAGGATCATCGGCACCTGCGTGTCCTGCACGCCGCGCAGCAGACCCAGCGCGATCACCTGCGCCCCGTCCACCAGCTGGAAAAAGGCCGCCGTGATCAGCAGCAGCGTCCCGATCTGCAGAATAGCATCTCGCTGTGGCTCATCGCGCTGCATAAAGAGCGACAGCAGCGGCTCCGGCAGCGCGACAAACAGCACAATCGTCAGCGCCGCGGTGATCAGCGACAGCACTGTCACCGTGATCGCCCCGCGCTGCATATGCGCCGGATCGCGGCGGCCCAGCGCGTTGCCCGCCCGGATCGTAGCGACATTGCTCAGCCCCACGTGCAGCATGAACGTCACCGCCGACAGCTGCACCGCAATCCCGTGTGCGGCCAGCGGCACTTTGCCCAGCCAGCCCATCATCAGCGCTGATGCGGCAAACAGCCCGGTCTCCGACAGGCTGGTCAGTCCGATCGGCCAGCCCAGACGGAAAACGCGTGCCAGCATCTGCGGGTCCACCTTCCAGAGCCGCTGAAACAGGGCATGCTCCGGCAGTACCACGCGCACATAGATGACCACGCCCGCCAGCGACACCAGATGGCTCACCACAGAGGCCACAGCAGCCCCCGCAATCCCCATCTCGGGTGCACCCCAGTTCCCGAAGATCAGCGCATAATTGGCCACACCGTTGGCCACAGCGCTCAGCACCGTGATCCAGAGCACGATCTGCGTGCGTTCCAGCGCGGCCAGGTAGGATTTAAGCACCATCACCAGCAGAGCCGGGAAAATCCCCATACCGGCGATCTGCAGATAGGCCCCGGCATCAGCTGCCACCCCCGGTTCCTGACCGGTGAACAGCAGCACCGGCTCCGACCAGATCATCAGCGGCAGCGCCAGCAGTGCAAAACCGATGCTCAGCCACAGACCCATGCGCGTCGCACGCCGCACCCCCGTCTCGTCGTCTTCAGCCACAAAGGACGCCACCAGCGGCATCACCGCCCAGGCAAAACCCGAGCCGAAAATCATCAGCGTAAAGAAGAACGTCGACCCCAGCGTCACCGCCGCCAGCGCGTCAACACCGTACCAGCCCAGCATGACGGTATCGGTCACACCGATCGCAATCTGCGCCAGATGTCCGCCGGCCAGCGGCAGGCCCAGCCGCAGGACCGCGCGGCTGTGATCGGGATATGTCATCTGGGTGGCCATACCCTGCCTTACGCCTGCCCGCGCACAAGGAAAAGAGGCATCCTGCGCTGCTTTGCGTCCCCGCACCCCTGTGACCGCGCCTGCCGCGCCCGGGCCACCTTGCGTTTTCGGGTCATAAGTGCTTGATCTGTGGCCGAAACCTGTCAATCTGCGGTAGAATTCCGGTGCCGGCAGCAGGCACAGACAAGGATTGTAATGATGAGCCGCACACGTTTTGCAGCAGCCCTCGCCCTTCTGGCCGCCCCGGCAGCCCTGGCCAATCCGGTGGATGAAATCCGCCCGGACGCGCCTGAGCTGGCCCCCTATGGTACGTTGCCCATCGGGGTGCAGACCCTGCGCTTTGTGAACCCCGATCAGATTGACGTGCTGGCCATCAGCGGCGACGACATCCCGCGCTATGACCGCGAACTGACCGTCGAGGTCTGGTACCCCGCGGCCGACGGCACAGAACCCGGTGGCTCCTACGATACGGTGCTGCGGGACGGTCAGACTCAAGTGACGCTGACCGGGCGCGCAGCACGCGATGCGGAACCAGCGATGGGCGAAACCTACCCGTTGATCGTGATCAGTCACGGCTATCCCGGGAACCGCTATCTGATGTCACATCTGGGCGAAAACCTCGCCTCCAAGGGCTATGTCACTGTGGCGATTGATCACCGCGACAGCACCTATTCCGATCAGGCGGCCTTTGGCTCCACGCTGCTGCACCGGCCGCTGGACCAGCGCTTTGTTATTGACCAGATGGAAGCGCTTGAAAGCCACCTGGGCTCGATCACGGACACCTCCGCTGTGGGGGTCATCGGCTATTCCATGGGCGGCTACGGCGCTCTTGTGTTTGGCGGCGCGGGCGTCACACAGGCCTCGACCGAATACAGCTGGGGTACGCCCAACGGCCTTCTGACGCAGCACCTCTCCGGCAGCGAGAGCCACGCTGCGCTGATTGATCCGCGCGTCAAAGCGCTGATCGCCATTGGTCCATGGGGCCGCAATGCCGGTTTCTGGGACGCCAACACCCTGGCCGGGCTGGAAAAACCGACGCTAATCATGGCGGGCGGCTCGGATGATGTATCCGTCTATGGCGCCATCCGCTCGATCTTTGAGGAGGCGCGCGGCACTGAACGGCATCTGCTGACCTTCAACCACGCAAACCACAACGCCGCAGCCCCGATCCCCGCGCCACGCGAAAGCTGGGAACCGGTGGAGAGCCTCGATTTCGTGCCTTTTGAGCATTATGCCGATCCGGTCTGGGACACGGTCCGCATGAACAACATCGCTCAGCATTTCTCGACGGCCTTCTTTGATCTGCATCTGCGCGGCGACGTCTCGCGGCGGCCCTACTTCGACCTGATCCCCTCCTCTGATGACGGGGTGACCGCGCTTGATGAAGAGGCCCTGCCGACGGATGATCACACCTACTGGGCCGGTTTTCCGGACCGCACCGCCCGTGGTCTCCGGTTTGAAACGCTCGCGGAAGGCGAATAGTTTCTGCGCGATTCCCGGATCAGGCGGCACGGGTGTCTGCGCGCCCGGCCCGCATGGACATTCCCCCGGAAATGCACCAGGCTCAGGGATGCTCTGCTGACGCCGGCCTGTTGCCTGCGCAGCGGGGCGGGGTACGCGACGTGAAAGATACGATCAGCAAACGACGGGTGGATCCCTTTGAGCTGCTGGCCGAAGCACTTGAGAACGGCTGGCAGACAATCGACACGATCCCCCGCGCCGGTGAAGGCGAATTTCTGGTGATTACACTCACCGGCCTGCGCGCCCGGGCACGCACCCGCAGCGCCACGCCCAGGATACGCCGCGCCGATGGATGGGGGCCGCGCCGCACCACCGTTGTGGCCTGCGGCAGCGGCAATTACCTGGGCGCGATCGCCTGGCGGTGGCCCGCGGGCAGCAGCGACATTTAACGGTGCCCCCAGTCGTCCGGGTCCTCTGAATTCCCGGGGCTGAGGCCGATAATGTCCCCTTCGGTCGAACATCCCAGACCCAGCACCGTCCGGTTGGCATAGGCAAAATACGACACCACCTGGTTGATCTCCAGGATCTGCCCATCGTCCCAGCCGCTGGCCCGCAACGCCCGCACATCCGCCTGCCTGATATCGCCCGGTGCCTCGGTCAGCTTGCGGGCATACCGCATGGCCGCCTGTTCCGCCGCACTCAGCGGCATGGCCCCGACAACCCCCAGACGCATCGCCGCCTGCAGCGTGTCGGACCGCGCATCATCTCCGACCAGCCGCCGCATGCCGGCAAAATGGTGGCGCTCGCAGTAATCGCACCGGTTCAGATGCGACACCCAGACCCCCAGCGCTTCCAGAAACCACTTGGGCACAGTATTCGCTGAATGGTGCAGCACATACTTATACAGGGTCATGTGACCCTCCATCGTGTGCGGCCGCAGGGAATGCGCCATCATGATGTTGTCGACATTGTCTCCGGGCCCTTTGATCCGCTCATAAAGCCGCTTCAGCCGCCCTGTCGCGGCCTCAAAGGGCACCGTTGTGATCCAGGTCATCCGCCCGCCTTTCCGTTAACCATTTTCCCGCGCATCTGACCCGCTTTTGGCGCATATGAAAAGGGCGAGGCCCTTCCCCCGACCGGGCCCCTCTGCCATACTCGCGCCAATCACCAAAAAGAGGCCCGAGCTCATGCCCAACGATCTGCTGTCCGGCACCGAAACCCAAGGTTATGACGCCTCCTCCATCGAGGTGCTCGAAGGCCTCGAGCCCGTGCGCAAACGCCCCGGCATGTACATCGGCGGCACCGACGAACGCGCCCTGCACCACCTGGTGGCCGAAGTGCTCGACAACTCGATGGACGAGGCCGTCGCCGGCCACGCCAACCGCATCGAGGTCGAACTGCACGAGGACTACGCCGTGACCATCCGCGACAACGGCCGCGGCATCCCGATCGACCCGCACCCCAAGTTCCCGGACAAATCCGCGCTCGAGGTGATCCTCTGCACACTGCACGCGGGCGGCAAATTCTCCGGCAAAGCCTATGAAACCTCAGGCGGTCTGCACGGCGTGGGCGCCTCCGTGGTCAACGCACTGTCGGATTCCATGGTCGTCCAGGTCGCACGCAACAAGGAGATCTTTGAACAGCGTTTCTCGCGCGGTCTGCCGCTGGGTCCCGTCGAAAAAGTGGGCAGCGCCCCCAACCGCCGCGGCACCACCGTCACCTTCCACGCGGACGCCGAAATCTTTGGCGCGCACCGCTTCAAACCCGCGCGCCTCTTCAAGAGCATCCGCTCCAAGGCCTATCTCTTCTCGGGCGTCGAAATCCGCTGGAAATCCGCGATCAACGACGGCGAAACACCGACCGAGGCCACCTTTCACTTTCCCGGCGGCCTCTCTGACTACCTTGGCGAAACCCTGGGCAGCGCCACCACCTATTCCGAAAAACCCTTTGCCGGAACCGTTGATTTCAAAGAGAAATTCGGCCAGGCGGGCAAGGTCGAATGGGCCATCAACTGGACACCCTCGCGCGACGGTTTCATCCAGTCCTACTGTAACACCGTGCCCACGCCCGAAGGCGGCACCCATGTCGCGGGCTTCTGGGCCGCGATCCTCAAGGGCATCAAAGCCTACGGCGAGCTTGCCAACAACAAAAAGGCCGCCCAGATCACCCGCGAGGACCTCACCTCAGGTGGCTGCGCGCTGGTCTCCTGCTTCATCGCTGACCCCGCCTTCGTGGGCCAGACCAAGGACCGCCTCTCCACCGAGGCCGCACAGAAAATGACCGAAGGGGCCGTGCGCGACCACTTCGACAACTGGCTCGCCGCCGACACGAAATCCGCCGGCGCCATCCTCGACTTCCTCGTGCTGCGCGCCGAAGAACGCCTGCGCCGCCGCCAGGAAAAGGAAACCGCGCGCAAATCCGCCACCAAAAAGCTGCGCCTGCCCGGCAAACTCACTGACTGCACGTCCAAGGACCGCGCGGGCACCGAACTCTTCATCGTGGAGGGCGACAGCGCCGGTGGCTCCGGCAAGGGCGCGCGCAACCGCAACACCCAGGCCCTGCTGCCGCTCAAGGGCAAGATCCTGAACGTACTGGGCGCGGCCTCCTCCAAACTGGGTTCAAACGCTGAAATCTCCGATCTCTGCGAGGCCCTGGGCGTGGGCATGGGCACCAAATTCAACCTCGACGATCTGCGCTATGACAAGATCATCATCATGACCGACGCGGATGTGGACGGCGCGCATATCGCCTCGCTGCTGATGACGTTTTTCTTCACCCAGATGCGCCCGCTCATTGACGCGGGCCACCTCTATCTCGCCTGCCCGCCCCTCTTCCGGCTGACGCAGGGGGCGAAACGGGTCTATTGCCTGGATGAAGCGGAGAAGGACGCCTGGCTGGAAAAAGGGCTGGGCGGCAAAGGCAAAATCGATGTCTCCCGCTTCAAGGGCCTGGGCGAAATGGACGCCAAGGACCTCAAAGAGACCACCATGGACCCCGCCACCCGCAAACTGATCCGCGTGTCGATTGATGAGGATATGCCGGGGGAAACCGGTGATCTGGTGGAACGTCTGATGGGCAAAAAGCCCGAGCTGCGCTTTCAGTATATTCAGGAAAACGCGAAGTTCGTGGAGGAGCTGGATGTCTAGCCGCGTTTTCTTCGCAAAGGCGAAGTTTATTGAAGGACTGGCATTCGGTTTGTTTATTGGAAGTGTCGGAATAACAACTTTTGTACTGGGTTCCTCCGGTTTGGAGAAGTTTTTCGAGAAGTTCGAGAATTACCTGTTCGGTACAATTGCACTTTTTGCGGTTGGAGTTTCGCTTCATGTTTCAAACAAGCAAGTTGCTACAACGCTTTCAATCGCGGAAGACGAACTAAACCGCAAGCGCTTGGCGACAGTCAGCAAACTGCCGGTGCCTTTGTCAGAAGTATATCAATTGGTAGGAAGCGTGGTGAATTGGCATCTGAAGCCCTACCGGGACTTTCCAGTTGATTGGTTGCAACTTGACAAGAGTTTGGCCGAGTTGGGAAATTGCGTAGAGTACGCCGACCCTGAAACAGCCAAATATCTGGCGTCAGTATTTTCCAGTTACCAGGTTTTGAAGTCACGCCTAACTGAGATTGTGGACGATAAGAACACATTGAGCGGCGTGGCGTTTTCGGTCAAGCACAGTATCAACCCTGAGTTTGCTCATTCTACAATCAACTGGGCTGTTTTTCACTCGAAGCTGTCCAAAATCTACGACTATGTCCGCGGAGAAGAGGACATGATAAACGCGGCTCAAACAAGCTACGATGAGATACATTCCGCCCTACGTTGGGCCGACGCGGGCTTCAACACACATGCAGAGGGTCGCAACTTTAACTTGTATCTCATTGATACACTAGATCGGCGCAGGGAAACCAAAACACTAGAGCCAAACCTTTTTAGGACGTGGGGAAACTGATGTATCCGGCCGAGACCCCGCCTCGGGCAGCGCCCGACCTCCCCCAGGGAGGACGCACTGCGTGCCCGCTGATGCTCCCGCATCCCTCCGGGCTCAAACGCTCCACTGGAGCGTTTGCAAGACGCCCTCCGTCTAAGTCGATGCATCGCATCGGCGTTACCTGACAGAGCGAATGCACCGCATTTGCGGAGTCAGGCAGAGGTCAGGCGCGGCCCTTTCCATCAGTTCCGCTAAGAAACCGCCACGTCCGGCGTTCAGCCTGAGCCGATGCACCGCATCTGCGGAAGCAGGCCCAAGCTATGGCGCACCCCTCACCACCCATGGCACATCATCCACGGGCGGCAGGGGACGCGCACAGACGGCTTAAGCAGCCATCATATGCACCACCTCAAAGGCGGCCCAAACCCCCATCAGAGACACAAATCCAAGTACAGTCGGCAGAATTACTTTGGCCATTCCGGCACTCCTTTCCAGGCACCCCGCGTGGGGTGCGGTGCGTGCCGCAGAGCCCGATGCCCCGCGATCCCAACAGACATGGGGGTGCCCGTCTGACACAAAAACCGGCCCAGCCGTCACGATGCGTCACAGGCCCGGGACCGCGCTGAAACATGCGTGCGCCCGCCTCACACAGCGTCAATCTGTGTTGCCGCGCGGTAAAGAAACCAGCGCAAAACGCCTCATACCGATGCGCGCACCGACAAAATACCGACGTTATACCGACGTGATACCGACAGGGCCTTGGCCCATAAAACAAAGGGGATGCGGGCACCCGCCCGCCCCGGGGCCCCACCCCCGCGCGGTGCCGTTGCGCGTACGCTGCCGCCGGATTTCCGTTACTCTTTCTGCAGCCCGCGCAGGTATTCCAGCAGGTCCGCCACCGGCTGCGAGGTCAGCACCGGCTGCCCGGTCTCCGCCTTCAGGATCACATCCGTGCCCTCAAAAAACTCGCCGTAAACCGGCATGGGCGAGCCGTGGCTCACCAGCGGGTCCCGCCCGTCGATGCGCATCACGATCCGCGCCACCGGCAGCGTGCCGCCGTGCCGTTCGGTCAGCTTGGTCAGGTCCGGTGGCTGCAGCAGCAGCGCCGGTGCCAGCGGCCCGCCGCCCTGCGCTTCCTCGCCGTGACAGGTCGCACAGTGCCGCGCATAAAGCTCGGCCCCGATCACCGCGTCCTGCGCCATGGCCGCCCCCGCCAACAGCGTTGCGGCGCTCAGAATAGCTGTAAAATTCTTCATAATCAGCTCCTTATGCTCTGTCACTCAGGGTGCCACAAAACCCGGGCGCGCGCTTTGATCCGGATCAACCGGCCGCCCGTGCAATGAAATCCGTGTGATGAATTCAACCGTGACTTGATTGCCGCCCGGGCTTTCGGCACTGATGGTTTATGCGTTTGTTTCTGTTTGCCTGTCTGATTGTTCTGACCGCCTGTGGCCGTCCCCTGACCGACACTGAAATTGCCTTCGCCCGCACCATTCACGGTGACGAACTGGATGTAGAGCGTGTGCGTCTGGTCGATGGCGCGCCGACCCGCGCGGTGACGTTCCGGCGTGCCGCCCGGCCCCGCACCACCTGCCGCGAGAGGCTGTTGCCGCCCATCACTGACGCGGTGGTGACCTCCAAGCCGGCCGCAGTGGCTTTGTACAACCGCGTACTTTTTGATCGGGACTGGTACCTTGATGACTACCTGCCCGACTACCCCGACCGCATCGGCCTTGTCGCCGCCATGCTGCTGGCTCACGAACTGACCCACGTCTGGCAGTGGCAGAACCGGCGCGAGACAGGGTACACCCCTTTGCGCGCGGCCTTCGAGCACCGTGGCGCCAGTGATCCCTATCTCTTTGATCTGGAAACGGAAACCCGGTTCGAAGACTACGGCTATGAACAGCAGGGCACCATCGTCGAAGAATTCGTCTGCTGCCGGGCGCTCGATCCCGGCGCCCCCCGCACGGCGCGGCTGCACGCGCTGATTTCACAGGCGATGCCTGTACAGGATCTGCCGCAGTCGCGGCCCTATGCGGTTGGCCTGCCCTGGGAAGGCGTGGAAATCAACGGCATCTGCAGCTGATCAGGGCACCTGCACCGACCGCAGCCAGGCCACAATCGCAGCCTGCGCACGCGGTGCCCTCGACATGCCCGGCAGACGCGCCCGACGGGTGTCTTCCATCGCAACCAGCGGGGTCATTGGCCGCCCGACCTGTTTTCCTGCAGCATAGGCATCTAGGATCGCCAGAACCTTGGCATCCGGAAAAACGCCCCCTGCATTCCGGGACAGAACAGTAAGATCCGCGGGCGTTTTGCTGAGCCCCCGCACGCCTGCACCCCCGCCGCCCCGCGCATCGCCACCGTGGCAGATGGCGCAGTTTGATGCGAAAAGCGCAGCACCCTCACGCTCCAGATCTCTCTCCCCCGGCCCGCAGGCCGCCAGAGCCAGCGCAAGGCTCAGGACGGAAAAGGATACACGACGCAGCACGGGTAAGGTACCTCCTGGAAATTTCTGCGGGCCCTCAAACGGGCTTGCTGACGCCGCCACAGGAGGCCATGTTCTGATTAAAGTCAGGTTAAAGGATCCCCCAATGGCCCAATACGCAATCATCATGACACTGGCCGGTGTGGGCATCCCGATGCTCGCGGCCCTGAACGCAGCACTGGGCCAGCGCATCGGGTCCCCGGCGGCGGCAGCGACCGTACTGTTCACCATCGCCTTTGTATCGTGCCTGGTGGTGATGATCTCAACCGGCCCGCAGGCCCTCGCCAAGGTGGCCCAGGCACCAAAACACCTGCTGCTCGCCGGTGTTCTGATTGCATTTTATGTCCTCAGCATCACTTGGATTGCACCGGTTTTCGGTGTCGGCAATGCCGTGTTCTTCGTGCTGCTGGGTCAGTTGATCAGCGCCGCGGCGATCGACCACTTCGGGCTCTTCGGCGCACGCGTCGCCCCGCTCGATCTGACGCGCGCTGCCGGTATCGCACTGATGGCCGCCGGGGTCTTTGTCACTCAGAAGGTTTAGGCCCCAGCGCCAGTTCTTCGATCCTGCGCCAGACACTGTCTGCAACGTCGACACGCTCAGCGGCCTCACGGTATTGTCCGGGCAACCGGCCATCGCCATCTGCGGACACAGCTGCGGCGAGCGCATCGAAACGGCCGCCAAACTCTGGCGAAACGTCAGGGTCAAGCAGGATATAAAACTGCCCCAGATCGTGGGGCGGTCCGTCAGGCGTCTTGAGCGGTTTTACGTTACGGGACAACACGGACCCGGTCAGGCCCGCGGCCAGAACTTCGGCCATGACACCAAAGCCCCAGCCTTTGTATCCGCCCATTGGAACCAGTGATCCCTGAAGGGCTTCCTCGGGGTCCGTGGTTGGCTGCCCCTGGGCGTCCAGTGCCCAGCCTTCGGGAATGGATTTGCCGGTGGCCTTGGCCATCGTGATTTTGCCCAGGGCAACCGTGGTGGTCGACTGGTCAAACTGCATGGCCAGACCGCCTTCGCCATCCGGCACAGAAAACGCGATCGGGTTGGTCCCGATAACGCGGTTGCGCCCCCCGGCGGGGCTACAATCGGCGAGGCATTCGTGAACCCGATCCCGATCATGCCGGCCCGCGCAATCTGCTCGGTGAAATAGCCCAGCGAAGTACAGGTGTGCGCATGCGCGACGGCAAGGGTTGCCGTACCGAACTGGCGCGCAGCATCCAGAGCCGGTGTCAGGCCATGGGCGAAAGCCGGCTGGGCAAATCCATAGGCAGCGTCGACGTGAATGGCAGCGGGCCTGGGCGCTGTCACCACCGGTACTGCGGCGCCGTCCACGCGACCGGTCTGCAGCTGCAGACAGTAGCTTTCCACATAGTAGAGCCCGCAGATCCGGTTACCATGCGCTTCGGCCGCGGCTACGGCGCGGGCGACCTCTGCGGCGGCAAAGGGCTCGGCACCATGGCGCCGCAGCGCCTCGGCTGTCACTTCCTCAATTCTGGCGACGTCAACTGATGGCATTGTCTTTCTCCCACAGGTGCGCAGATTGAGCGCAAGCCTGCGGAAACGTCAAGCACCGGGACCTCAGACAAGCAGTCCATTTTCCAGTCTGATCTGCCGGTCCATGCGTGCGGCCAGGTCCAGATTGTGTGTCGCAATCACAGCAGCAAGCCCCGTGTCCCGCACCAGTGTCATAAGGGCGTCAAACACCTGATCGGATGTGGCGGGGTCCAGGTTGCCCGTTGGTTCGTCTGCAAGCAACAATGCGGGGCCGTTGGCCAGTGCCCGGCAAAAGGCCACCCGCTGCTGTTCGCCCCCCGACAGGGCGGCAGGCCGGTGCGTGGCCCGCCCGGCAACACCGACAGTTTCCAGCAGGGTAAGAGCACGATCCCCGGCAGCCGCCTGACCCACGCCATTGGCAAGCTGCGGCAGGACGATGTTTTCCTGCGCGGTGAATTCGGGCAGCAGATGATGAAACTGGTAGATAAAACCAACATCTGCCCGGCGCACCGCCGTACGCCGCGCATCACCGCGCCCGGTCATCTCCTCGCCCGCGATGCGGACATGGCCTGCATCCGGTGTGTCCAGCAGCCCGGCGATATGCAGGAGCGTGGATTTCCCGGCACCGGATGGCGCGACGAGAGCCACCACCTCTCCGCGCTGCACGCTCAGATCAACGCCGCGCAGCACTGTCACTTCACCCGGTTTACCGGCGTTGTAGGCCTTGGTGACCCCCTGCAGATCAAGCACCGGATCACTCATAACGCAGCGCCTCAACCGGGTTCAGACGGGCCGCGCGCCGCGCCGGAAAGAGCGTCACCACAAACGACAGTCCAAGGGAGAGTGCAACCGCTGAAAGCACATCAGAGAGGTGCAGTTCCGCAGGCAGTGCATAGATGCCCCGGATCGACGGATCCCAGACCCCGCCGCCCATCATCACGTTCACAAACGAGAAAATCGGATCAATGTATATCGCGAAAAGGGACCCCAGAATGACACCCATCAGCGTGCCCAGCACACCTGTTGCCGCCCCGCAGATAAAGAAGATGCGCATAACCGAGCCTTCTGTCAGCCCGATGGTGCGCAGGATGCCAATGTCGCGGCCCTTGTTCTTCACCAGCATAATGAGACCGGAGACGATGTTCATGGCGGCGATCAGCACGAGGATCGACAGGATGATGAACATCACGTTGTCCTCGACCTCCAGCGCGCGCAGAAATCCGCCCGAGGCGTCCCGCCAGGTCCAGACCTGCGCGCGGACACCGGCGGCCTCCAGCAGAGACGGCGACAGGGCAGCCACATTCTCCGGGTCTTCAACCATCACTTCAATTTCATCCGCCAGCCCCTCGCGATTGAAAAAGATCTGAGCTTCCTCAAACGGCAGATACGCGCGTACACGGTCGATGTCGTACCGCCCGGCCGAGAAGATGTAGGTGACGTCATAGGCGTTGATGCGCGGCGACGTGCCGAAGGCGGTTTTGACCCCGTCAGGCGAGATCAGCCTCACACGGTCGCCGATCCCCACGCCCAGTTCACGCGCCAGTCCGGAAGCCAGCGCGATCCCGTCTTCAAAGGCATTGATATCGCCCAGCGACGCTTCGGCATCCGCAATGCCCGGCAGCGTTCGAAGATCATCGCCGCTGATGCCATAGAGGTCGATGCCGGCATTACTGCCCTGCCCGGCACCCATGACCTGCGCCCGGATCAGCGGGGCAGCGCGGGTGACACCCGGTACGTCGCGCAGGCGGTCGGCCAGCGCGTCGTACTCGCGGATCGTCCGGTCAATCCGCCCGGCTGATGTGACCTCGCCCAGCGAATACACGGTCACATGGGCGTTCGCACCGAGTATGGTGCCCACAAACTCGGCCCGGAACCCCGACCGCACTGCCAGCGTCGCGATCAGCGCAAAGACGGCGAGCGTAATGCCGATAAGGCTGATCCAGGTCATGGTGCTGACACCGCCCTCAGCGCGGCGCGCGCGGAGGTATCGCCAGGCGATCATCCATTCAAAGGCGGCAAAGGGGGCGGTACGTCGGGCCATGGGCTGTCCTGCAGGGCGTGTTGTCGCGCAACGTGGGGCTTTGACCCCGGAGCGTCAAGCAGGCTTTGGGGCCGGATGCCGTCTGCTGGCCGGCAGCAGCCACAGCATGCCGCGCAGCGCGAGCCAGGTGACGAAAAAACCCGTCAGCGCAAAAATGCCTGTTGCCGGTGTCAGCGGCAGTGACGGTCGGAATGCAGACCACGCCCCCGCGCCACTTCGCCATCGGTCAGCCGGGCCGCGTGGTAGGCGCGCATAAAGGGGCCATGACCGCTCAGTACTGTGAGGTCTGCGCGCAGCACCGCATGCCGCTCAAATGTACGCTGCATATCCGCGCGCCGCGCTTCCACGAAGGCAGAACCGCTCATCTGTGCAAGCGCCTCTTCCCGGGAAAGACCCAGTGCAACCGCCGACGCATCAAAATCAGCGACCACCTGTTCCAGCGCATCGACAGCGCCACCAAGACGCTGCAGGTACTGCTGAGAAAACGCGGGAAACTGCGCGGCACCCAGCGCTCCGCTGAGGCTGACCGCAAAAATGGCTGCGCGAAGGATCATACCCTGCTCCTGCTCTCCCTCAGGAGGCATCGGCGGGATCATACCAGACCCCGCCGGCTGGCGCAAAGGTCAGATGTAGGTGTGAAAGGCGCGCTGCGCCATCATCTCCACGTGCTCGCCGGGTTCTTTCGCGCCACTGTAGTAGATGGCGGCCACCTTTTTCACGGCCTCTTCGGGCGGCAGCTCTTCGCTCTCGCCGGTACGGCGGCTGGTCAGTTCGACCACACCGTTCTTCAGGCCGCGGGGACCGACCGTGATCCGCCACGGCAGACCAATCAGATCCATCGTCGCGAATTTGCCGCCTGCCCGCTCGTCCCGGTCGTCATAAAGCGGGTCAAGGCCCAGCGCTTTCAGCGAGGCATAAAGCGCATCACAGGCGGCATCCGCTTCTGCATCACCCTGCTTCAGGTTCACGATCCCGCAATGGAACGGTGTGACACCTTCGGGCCAGATGATGCCTTTGTCGTCATGGCTCGCCTCAATGATCGCGCCCAGCAGGCGGCTGACGCCGATACCGTGGCTGCCCATGTGCACCGGCGTGGGTTTGCCGTCCGGCCCCTGCACCGTGGCCCCCATGGCTTCGGAATATTTGGTGCCGAAATAGAAGATCTGGCCGACCTCAATACCCCGCGCGGTGCGGCGGCGCTCTTCGGGGATCGCATTGAACAGCGCTTCGTCGTGTGTCTCGTCAGTGCGCGCATATTTCGTGGTGAACTCTTCCATGATCGCCGCGCATTGCGCCACATCATCATAGTCAATCGCACGGTCGCCGAACGTCAGATCGGTCACAGCGCTGTCGTAGAAGACCTCACTTTCACCCGTCTCGGCCAGCACAAGGAACTCATGCGTGTCGTCCCCGCCGATGGGGCCACTGTCCGCGCGCATCGGGATTGCCTGCAGGCCCATCCGCTCATAGGTGCGCAGATAGCTGACCAGATGGCGGTTGTAGGCGTGCAGCGCATCTTCTTTGGTCAGGTCAAAGTTGTACCCGTCCTTCATGAAGAATTCGCGGCCCCGCATCACGCCAAAACGCGGGCGCATCTCGTCGCGGAACTTCCACTGAATGTGGTAGAGCGTGAGGGGCAGGTCCTTGTAGCTGCCCACGTGGCTGCGGAAGATGTCGGTGATCATCTCCTCATTGGTGGGACCATAGAGCATGTCACGGTCCTGGCGGTCACGGATGCGCAGCATTTCAGGGCCGTATGCGTCATAGCGCCCGCTCTCGCGCCACAGATCGGCAGGCTGCAGCGTCGGCATCAGCATCGGGATGTGGCCCGCGCGCTGCTGTTCTTCGTGCACGATGTTCTCGATGCGGCGCAGAACCCGGAACCCCAGCGGCAGCCACGAATAGATACCCGCAGCATTCTGTTTGATCATGCCGGCACGCAGCATCAGGCGATGGCTGACGATCTGCGCCTCAGCAGGGTTTTCGCGCAGTACGGGCAGAAAGTAGCGGGTCAGGCGCATGGAACCGGGTCCTCTGGTCAGTTTTTCTCTGCCCCTGACTATGCCAATCAGCACGGCCCCGCAATCAGGCAATCTGCGTGGATGCCAGCGGTTTTTCGCGCCCTGCTCTTGAAGTACCGGCGTGGTTGGGCAATGTGGAGCTTTGTACAGACCGGAGACTGGAATGGCCCTGCCCGCAAGAGAACAGGTGTTATGGTGGAGCGCTGCCGCAGCGGTGTTTTTCATCCTGCTCTGGTATCTGGGCCACGTGCTGCTGCCCTTTGTGCTGGGCGGCGCGATTGCGTATTTTCTCGATCCGGTCGCTGACCGCCTAGAACGCATTGGCCTCAGCCGGGTGGCCGCAACAGCGGTCATCACCATCGCCGGTGTTCTGGCGTTTGTGGTGATGGCCCTGCTCATCATCCCGACCCTGGTCAGCCAGGCGCTGCAGCTCTTTGAGGTTGCCCCGGAGTTTGCCCGCACGCTGACGACCTGGCTGACGGAGCGCTTTCCGACCCTGCTGGACGAAGGCTCCACGGTGCGGCAGTCGATCAACAGCCTCGGAGCGACCATCGAAAGCCGCGGCGCGCAATTGCTGGAAACAGCGCTGACCTCAGCCGCCTCTCTGCTGAACATCGTCGTCCTGCTCGTGGTGGTGCCGGTCGTTTCTGTGTACCTGCTGCTCGACTGGGACCGCATGGTGGCGCGCATCGACCAGCTGCTGCCGCGCGATCACGCCCCGGTCATCCGCCGCCTGGCCAGCGATATCGACAATACGCTGGCCGCCTTCATCCGCGGAATGGGCACAGTTTGTCTTATCCTTGGCACCTATTACGCCGTGGCGCTGATGCTTGTCGGGCTGCAGTTCGGACTGGTCGTAGGCTTTGTGGCAGGGCTGGTGACCTTCATCCCCTACCTCGGTGCGCTGATTGGCGGCGCCCTGGCCATTGGCCTTGCGCTGTTCCAGTTCTGGGGCGACTGGGTCAGCATCGGGCTGGTTGGCGGAATTTTCGTTATCGGTCAGGTGATCGAAGGCAACGTGCTGACCCCGAAACTGGTGGGCAGCTCGGTTGGCCTGCATCCGGTCTGGCTGATCTTTGCCCTTTCGGTCTTTGGCGCGCTTTTCGGCTTTGTGGGCATGCTGGTTGCGGTTCCCGTGGCCGCAGCGCTGGGGGTCATCACCCGTTTCGGCGTGGAACAATACCAGAATTCCATGTTGTACCGTGGCCGCGCAGGACGGGACGACAGCTGACATGGCCGAACAGCTCGGATTTGACCTGCCCGGTGTGCCGGCGCTGGGACGCGCGGATTTTCTGGTCGCCCCCTCGAACGCAGTCGCTATTGCAATGATTGAAAGATGGCAGTCGTGGTCCGGCCGCAAGCTGTTGCTGTCCGGCCCCGAAGGCGCGGGCAAAACGCACCTGACGCAGGTCTGGGTGGGTCTGTCAGGCGCGCAGGTTATCGATGCGTCCGGTCTGGAAAACGCCGATGTCCCGGCTCTTGCAGCGGGTCACGTGGCAGTCGAGGATGTGCACAGTATCGCGGGCGATCCGGCCGCGCAGACAGCACTTTTTCACCTGCACAACATGGTTCTGGCCGAAGGGAATGCACTGCTCCTCACCGGTCAGGGCGCGCCAGCGCACTGGGGTATCGCGCTGCCGGACCTCGCCAGCCGGCTGACCGGCACGCCAACGGCCATGCTGGAACCACCGGATGATGCGCTGCTGGCGGCGGTTCTGGCCAAACTCTTTTCGGATCGGCAACTCACCCCGAAACCTGATCTGATTGCCTATCTTGTACGCCGCATCGACCGGTCATTTGCCAGCGCCCGCGATATTGTCGCGGCCCTGGACGCCGCCTCGCTCGCCCGTAAACGCGCCATTTCGCGCAGTCTTGCAGCAACGTTACTCGACAAAGGTGGTCCCTCAGACTGAAACCTGTCACTGTGACGTTACACACTTTTCGCACACAGACTGTATGACCCACGCCGATTTCCTGTCCGCTGACTTTCCCGAGCCCGCAGCTTTTCCTGATCTTGATCCGGATGGGCCCGCGCGGTTCTTTAACCGTGAACTGAGCTGGCTGGGTTTCAACTGGCGCGTTGTCGAAGAGGCCGAAAACCCGCGCGTACCACTGCTGGAACGTCTTCGGTTCCTGTCGATCTCTGCCAACAACCTCGACGAATTTTATACCGTGCGTGTCGCCGGTCTGCGCGAGCTGGCACATGCCGGAAACACCACGCCCGGCTCAGACGGCCTGACGCCAGCCGAACAGCTTGTCCTCATCGATCAGAACGCCCGCAGCCTGATGGAGACACAGCAGAAAGTTCTGCTGAAGCTTCTGGCGGAGATGGAAGCAAGGAACATCTCTGTACTGCGCAGCGGTGATCTGACTGAGGCCGACCGGACCTACCTCGAAGAGGTGTTCCTGACCCAGGTTTTTGCGGTTCTGTCGCCGCTGGCGATTGACCCGGCGCATCCCTTCCCATTCATCCCCAACACCGGCTATGCCCTGGCGCTGCAGCTGGAACGGAAATCCGACAAACGACCGCTCCAGGCCCTGCTGCCGATCCCGGCACAGATTGACCGGTTCATTGCCCTGCCGGCGCCGGACGGAAACAACCGTTTCCTGCCGCTCGAAGAACTGCTTGTGATGAACGTGCAGGGGCTTTTCCCAGGATACCGCCTGAAGGCGCATTTCGAATTCCGTGTGCTGCGCGACAGCGACCTTGAGGTTGAGGAAGAAGCCGAAGATCTGGTTCGGGAATTTGAGGTTGCCCTGAAACGCCGCCGGCGTGGCGAGGTCGTGCGGCTGACACACTCGGCGGGCGCACCGGAAAAGCTCAAATCGGTCATCATGGAAGAGCTCGGCGTGGGCACCGAGGAAGTCATCGAAATTGATGGGATGATCGGCTCTGCGGACCTCAGCGAACTGGTGCTCGACAGCCGCCCGGACCTGCTCTGGCCCAGCTTTACGCCCCGGGTGCCGGAAAGGGTCACTGATTTTGACGGCGACATGCTGGCCGCGATCCGCAACAAGGACATGCTGCTGCATCACCCTTATGAGACCTTTGATATGGTCGTCCGCTTTCTGCAGCAGGCAGCGCGTGATCCGAAGGTCGTGGCAATCAAACAGACGCTGTACCGGACCTCGCGGGACAGTCCGATTGTTGAAGCGCTCTGTGAAGCTGCCGAAGAAGGAAAATCAGTCACCGCTCTTGTGGAACTAAAGGCCCGCTTTGACGAGGCCGCGAATATCCGCCAGTCCCGCCGCCTGGAACGCGCAGGCGCGCATGTGGTTTACGGGTTCCTGGACCTCAAGACACATGCCAAAATCTCAACCGTTGTCCGCCGCGAAGGCAATCAGCTGGTCACCTACACGCACTACGGGACGGGCAATTATCACCCGATCACGGCACGCGTTTACACCGATCTGTCCTTTTTCACCTGCGATGCGCGCCTCGGGCGCGATGCGACAAAGGTCTTCAACTATCTGTCGGGTTACGCGCAGCCGGAGAAACTGGACAACCTCGCGATCTCGCCGATGTCCCTAAAAACAAGGCTTCTGGAACTGATTGAGGCCGAAGCCGGGCACGCGCGCGCCGGCAAACCGGCTGTGATCTGGGCCAAGATGAATTCGCTCATCGACAGTGAAGTGATCGACGCGCTCTATGCCGCCAGCCAGGCGGGCGTGAAAATCAGTCTCGTAATACGGGGGATCTGCGGCCTGCGTCCGGGTATCCGTGGCCTGAGCGACAATATTCGTGTCAAATCTATCGTCGGCCGGTTTCTGGAACATTCCCGCATTGTCTGCTTTGGAAACGGTGCGGGCCTGCCCCACAAAAAGGCCCGCGTGTTCATCTCATCAGCGGACTGGATGGGCCGCAATCTCAACCGGCGTGTTGAAACGCTGGTCGAAATCGACAACGCCACTGTCAAAGCGCAGATCGTGGGCCAGATCATGGCCGCGAACCTTGCAGACGTGGCCCAGAGCTGGGTCATGAACCCCGATGGCACCTTTGTGAGACCGCCCCTGCCCGAAGGCATATTTGCTTTCAACTGCCACCGCTTCTTTATGGAAAATCCATCCCTCTCAGGGCGCGGATCGGCCGGCGCTTCGGATGTGCCCAAACTCACCCACACTGAAGACTGACAGCTTTTTACCATGCTGCCCCCTGCCGCATTGACCCGCCGCACGATTTTGCACAGGGTGGCGGCACAGCTGCGGACATCTTATGAATCAGCACCCGGACAAACCCGCCCCCGTCGCGCAGGACGCGTCAGACCCGGATGCCGGGCTGTTTGGACGCCCTCTTTTCGAGGATCCCAGTGCACGAGCGCTGTCACGAGTGGGCGTGGTGGATGTGGGATCAAACTCGGTCCGGCTGGTTGTCTTTGACGGTGCGGCCAGATCACCTGCCTATTTTTACAACGAAAAAATCATGTGTGCGCTGGGTGCCGGCTTGTCAGAATCAGGCATTCTGAACCCGCAGGGCCGCGTTCGTGCCCTGAACGCGCTGCGTCGTTTTCAGCATCTTGCGCAGGGCATGGGCCTGCCCACCCTGACGGTCGTGGCCACAGCTGCGGTGCGCGATGCCAGCGACGGGCAGGATTTCTGCGATGAGGTAAAACGCGAAACCGGACTGCGTATCTGGGTGATTGATGGCGACGAAGAAGCGCGCCTCTCCGCTCAGGGCGTTCTGCTTGGCTGGCCTGGCTCTTATGGTCTGGTATGCGACATTGGTGGCTCTTCGATGGAGCTGGCCGAGATCAGTGGCGGGCGCGTTGGCAAGCGGATGACATCCTCGCTCGGCCCCCTGAAGCTGCGCGATGTGCCGGGCGGCAAAAAGGGCCGCGACAGGCATATCCGCGAAACGCTTGAAACGATGCGCGATGTCATGGGTGATCAGCGCGACCGTCTGTTTCTGGTGGGCGGCTCCTGGCGGGCCATCGCCCGGATCGACATGCAACGCCGGGGCTATCCGCTGCACGTGCTTCACGAATACCGGATGACGGCGCGCAGCGTGACGGCCACCGTGAAATACATCCAGGCTGCTGATCTGTCGGAGTTGCGTGCCGCCTGCGGCATCTCTTCGGCGCGGATGAGCCTTGTCCCGCTTGCAGCGGAAGTTCTCAAGCGCCTTGTCCGGGTGTTCAGCCCCAAGGACATTGCGATCTCCAGCTACGGGATCCGCGAAGGTATGCTTTATGAACAGATGCCTCAGCGTCTGCGCGACCGGGACCCGCTGATCGAAGCCTGCAGGTTCGCCGAGGCCAAGGATGCCCGGATGCCCGGCTTCGGCAAACTGCTCTATGCGTTTATTCACCCGCTGTTCCGAAAGGTCCCCGAACCCCGCCGACGCCTCATCAAAGCAGCCTGTCTGCTGCATGATGTGAGCTGGCGTGCACACCCCGACTACCGGGCAGAAACCTGTTTTGACAATGCGACCCGGGCCAACCTTGGGGGGCTGAAGCACTCCGAACGCGTTTTCCTCGGGCTTGCCCTGCTGCACCGGTACTCGAACAAACGTGAAGGCACCCGGTTTGAAAACCTCTACGAACTGATTGATGAAAAGACCCGGCTTGATGCCGAAATTCTGGGCAAAGCCATGCGTTTCGGCGCGATGCTCTGGATGACCCAGGACGCCGAACGCGGGACGCTCAAATGGTACCCGAAAAAACGCCTGCTGGAGCTGCGGCTGACCAGGGATATGGTGCCGCTCTTCGGTGAAGTGGCCGAAGCCCGCCTGATGTCGCTGGCAGCCTCGCTGCAGGCATCGGTCGAAATCAAACGAAAGCGTTAAAGGTCAATCGCGGGCGGCATGGTTTCATCCGCTTCCGGGTCTGCCGGATCAGGCGCTGACGGTTTGCGGCGGATGATGATGTCTCCATTGTCCAGAATTTCCGGCGGCTCATAAGCCGACCAGTCACCGATCTGCTGCATCAGCTCAGCAAGTGCCGGGCCCATCTGCTCAACAAAGTCCGCCATACCTTCGAGCGCGGGCTCCGCCTCCAGCAACAGACCTTCCAGAAACTGCTGGATCCCCCGCTCCATCAGTGACGGTGGTTCCTGCTCCTGCGCGGCCAGGGGCGAGGTCAGCAAAACCGCAGCAAGGAATGTGCAAAACGAAAGTTTCATGACGCAAGCATACAGTATCTGCTGCGATTCTCCGATGTCAGATGTCCAGATCGATCGTGACGGGGAAATGATCAGAAGCCGTTACCAGTGCTTCCCGCAGTGCGGGGTCACTCCAGCATTCCGGATCATCCAGCGGGTGCCAGATGCGCCAGACCAGGTCCCGGGAGCGCAGACCGGGCGACACCATAATGTAGTCCAGCAATGCCTGAAGGTAGCGTTTTTCCTTTTTAATCCAGAACCTTGAGGTTGTCGGGCGCGCACCAAACCGGCGGGACAGCGCCTGTGCCGCATGTGGATCGAAAAGCGGCAGCTGCCCATCCTGACCCAGCACGATCTCGACAGACGAGCGGCCGAAGAGCCCCTCGAACTCATCCAGCCCCGGGCCGTCATTGAGATCGCCCATCACCATGAGCGGCGTATCGCCCTCCAGAACCTGATCCACGCGCGCGCGCAGCCAGATTGCCTGGGCCAGCTGTTTGCGCCGGTTGGCAATCGCCATCCGCATGACATCAGCGTCGTTTCTGGCGCCGTGCGGAGCTTTGGATTTCAGATGGGCGCCGATCAGATGACACACCGTGCCGGACGCCGTGGTGATGTCGAGCTCCAGCGGTGGTTTGGAAAACTGCACGATGTCCTGTGTCGCATCGACATCGAGATCAATCGCAAAATTCCCATCAAAACGCGGCACGTCCGCCGTGCCCGCACGCGGTGCATGCCGGACCCGCAGCGCGCCGGGGTCGTAAAGCAACGCAATTTCCTGACGCGTGTCGTTGGCGAAACCCGTCAGCGCCTCGGTGGTCCGCAAACTGTAATGCGCGGCAAAGTCTTCAAGCGCTTCAACTGCATTGCGGCCGCCGCCGGTATCCGGTGCTTCGATAATCATCACCGCATCCGCGTCCATTGCCCGGAAAACGACCCCCAGCGCGTCCGCCTGCGCCCGGCGCGTCACACGATACCGCGCAGACCATTCGCCATCCGGCACAAGCCTGTTCTGATCGTCAAAGAGATTGTTGAACCATTCGACGTTGTAGGTGGCAATGCGCATCAGGCGCGACCTTCGATTTCTTCCCAGGCCAGGTTGATGTCAGCCATGCGCTTCTGCGCCAGTTGCACCGCCTCTTCCGGTACCCCCCGCGCAATCATCGCATCGGGATGGTTTTCCCGGACAAGCCGCCGCCAGGCGCGGCGGATTTCATCTTTGGGCGTTCCGGGTTCCACCCCGAGCACAGTGTAGGGATCAAGCGGTGCGTCA
Source organism: Roseobacter sp. S87 (assembly GCF_055693285.1). The sequence goes on along the minus strand of NZ_JBVFTR010000004.1, from coordinate 443,320 downwards.
GGCACAAAGCGCATGCGCAGCGCATTAAACTCAGCTTCGGGCAGTCCGAAAATTTCCGTCACCCGCTCCAGAAAGGCATTTTCGTTGGGATGATAGAATCCATCGGCCATCGCAATGTGAAACAGCCCTTCCAGAAGATCGCGCAGGGTGTCGGGTTGTGCGCTGAACATGACGCTGATCCGTTCAGCATAATCCTCATATCCCGCCACGTCCTGACGGGCGAGATTGAACACCCGCGCGGCACCCTGTTCGTCGCGTGAGGCGATGTGAAACACTTCCCGGAACGCCGTTACCTCGTCGCGCGTTACATGCCCGTCCGCCTTCGCCATTTTGGCGCCAAGGGCAATGACAGCGATGGCAAAAGCAACCGATCTCTCAGGTGGACTGCGCAGGCGGTCGAAAACGGCTGACAGACCTTCTCCGGCCGTCAGTGCTGAAAGCGCGTCAGTGATGCGGGACCAGATCGACATGCCCGGCACCTTATCCCGCGCGCGGGGGTATGTCAGGCCGTCAACGTGACGCGGAGAGGTTTTTCTGCATCAGCACAAGGTCCAGCCATTCACCGTTTTTGCGCCCGACTTCCGGCATCCGCGCAACTTCCGCGTACCCTTCCCGCGCATGAAATGCGATTGCGCGCAGGTTGGTGCCGCTGATACCCGCCACCATCACATGAATGCCCTGCCGGCCTGCTGCGGTCTCAGCGCTTGCCAGCAGTCGCGCGGCTGTACCCGTCCCTTCGGCTTCGGGTGTCACAAGGATGGTGTGTTCGGCAGTCGCAGCATAACCCGGGCCGGACCGGAACGGCGCAAAGGTCGCAAACCCGGCGAAAGACCTATCTGTTTCCGCCACAAAAAACGCATCCTGGCGCGCGTGGCACATATCTGTGATCTCCTCCACGCTCTTTTCCTGCGTGGTAAAAGTGCTGAGCGTTTCCCGGATCATATGATTCCAAAGCCGTGCAATATCGGGCGCGTCGTCAGGCACTGCCGGCCTGATCATGACCCCAGCATCCTTTCGCCATGCGGAGTTCCGAAGGCCGCGTGCAGCCCCGCCTCTCCGGCTTCAAAAGCAATCCTGTCATCCTGCAGATGATCCCTCAGCGCCCCGCCCAGATCATCAGCATCCGGGTGTCGGATGGTCAGACGTTTCAGGCGCACGCCGGCTGGTGCCAGTTTCTCTGCCGGATGCACCTTTGTCTGCCACTGGATCAACGCAGGCGCACAGTTGTCAAAGGGCAGCCGTCCACTGGCCGGCACTGCCATGCTCCAGCGCAGATCACCTCTTTGCAGCGCAACAGGTGCCCCAAGATCCATCCGAACAGCGGCCAGTTCACCGGTAAGATCATCGCTGCGGCAGATCCAGTTGGTCAGACGCGCGGGGCCGGAGAAACGGTCCAGATCAAACCACCGGGGGCGGTCCGGATCGGGCGCATCCGGGTTGACGGCAATCGCCTCAAGATAAAGACCATCTTCCAGACCCAGCAGCGTGTTGTGGGTGTGGAACACTTCATGCTCACCGCCAAGCTGCATCCTGACGTCAAGCGCGTCTTCCACATGCGCTGTGGCTTCGGCGAGTGTGGCACCCGAAACAGCGAGATGATCCAGCAGCACGGCCGCGACCTCTCAGGATCGGGCATCCCGGATCAGCCGCAGGATGTCCTGTGCGGCCTCCGGTATATTCGTACCTGGTCCAAAGATCGCCTTTACGCCGGCATCATAGAGGAACTGATAATCCTGTTGCGGGATCACACCACCGCAGATGACCAGAATGTCGCCTGCACCGGCCGCTTCGAGCGCTTTGACCAGCTGTGGTGCGAGGGTTTTGTGGCCCGCCGCCTGACTGCTGATGCCGATCACATGCACATCATTGTCAACGGCGTCCTGAGCGGCCTCCTCTGGTGTCTGAAACAGCGGGCCGACGTCCACGTCGAACCCGATGTCAGCAAAGGCCGTTGCGATGACCTTTGCGCCCCGGTCATGCCCGTCCTGACCCATCTTGACCACCAGCATGCGGGGTCTGCGACCCTCTTCTTCGGCGAAATCCTCAACCGATTTCTGGATGGCCGCGAAACCCTCGTCGCCCTCATAGGCCGCGCCATAAACACCTGCCAGGGTTTTGACTTCTGCCCGGTGACGCCCGAAAACTTTTTCCATTGCCATGCTGATTTCTCCTACTGTGGCGCGCGCACGGGCGGCTTCAACCGCCGCTTCGAGAAGGTTCCCACCTTCAGATGCACGCCGTCCCAGTTCCGCAAGCGCCGCGTCACAGGCGGCTGCATCCCGCGTCCCGCGCACTTTCTCCAGGCGGGCGATCTGGCTCTGACGGACGGCCGCATTGTCGATGTCCAGAATGTCGATCGGGTCTTCCTTGTCGCGCCGGTATTTGTTGACGCCCACGATCACTTCGGTGCCGCGGTCAATGTTGGCCTGCCGCGTGGCGGCGGCCTCTTCAATGCGCAGCTTGGGCATGCCGGAAGCCACGGCTTTGGTCATGCCGCCCATCTCTTCGACTTCTTCGATCAGTTTCCACGCCGCATCTGCAAGATCAGCTGTCAGTTTTTCCACGTAGTAAGAGCCCGCAAGCGGATCGACCACATTGGTCACACCGGTTTCTTCCTGCAGAATCAACTGTGTGTTGCGCGCGATCCGGCTGGAAAACTCTGTGGGCAGCGCAATCGCCTCATCCAGCGCATTGGTGTGCAGTGACTGGGTCCCGCCCAGCACCGCACTCATGGCCTCATAGGCCGTGCGCACCACGTTGTTGTAGGGGTCCTGTTCCTGCAGGGACACGCCGGATGTCTGGCAGTGGGTGCGCAGCATCGAGGACTTTGGGTTTTTCGGATTGAACTCAGACATGATGCGCGACCACAGCAGCCGCGCTGCGCGCAGTTTGGCCGCCTCCATGAAAAAGTTCATGCCGATGGCAAAGAAAAAGCTCAGGCGGCCCGCAAATTTGTCCACATCCATGCCCCGGTCAATCGCCGCGCGCACGTATTCCCGCCCGTCCGCAAGGGTGAAGGCCAGCTCCTGGACGAGGTTCGCGCCGGCTTCCTGCATGTGATATCCGGAGATCGAAATGGAATTGAATTTCGGCATCTCGCTGGAGGTGTATTCGATGATATCCGCGATGATCCGCATGGATGGCTCAGGCGGATAGACATATGTGTTCCGCACCATGAATTCCTTCAGGATGTCATTCTGAATGGTGCCCGACAGGACCGCGCGATCGTGCCCCTGCTCTTCACCGGCGACAATGAAATTCGCGAGGATCGGGATCACCGCGCCGTTCATGGTCATAGACACAGACACCTTGTCGAGCGGGATCCCATCAAAGAGGATTTTCATGTCCTCAATGCTGTCAATCGCGACCCCGGCCTTGCCCACATCCCCGATAACGCGTTCATGGTCACTGTCGTATCCACGATGCGTGGCAAGATCGAAAGCCACCGAAACCCCCTGCTGGCCATTGGCCAGAGCCTGGCGGTAGAAAGCATTGCTTTCCTCCGCGGTGGAAAACCCCGCGTACTGGCGGATGGTCCAGGGACGCCCGGCATACATCGTTGCCTTGACGCCGCGCGTATAAGGCGCCTCACCCGGGATGCCGCCGAGATGACCAAGCCCTTTGATATCGTCTTCGGTATAGACCGGCTGCACCCCGATACCCTCAAGGGTCTGCCAGGTCAGGTCCTCAACAGGCCGGCCCCGCAGTTCTGCCTCAGCCAGGGCGCGCCAGTCGTCCTTTTTCGTGCTCATCTGTCTGTCCTTCCATCCTCTGCCCGGCTGGCTGCGTTTGCGCAACTCTTGTCCGGGTGTCGTCCTCTGTCAGCGTGGCCAGACCATCCGCACCGGCGGTCAGCCACATAATATCATCTGCATAAAGCTCGCGAAGTGCCGCATGTTGTTCGTTGTCAAAAGGGTTCCAGCGCCCCATGCCAAAGGGCAGCTGTCCCCTGCCTGGTGGCAACGCCCGCCGCAGTTCCGGCAGCGCGGGCGCCCGGCTGAGCCACTGGCGGGACGTCTCGCGCGGTGCATCCGCTTCCGCGCCACAGGCGAACAATGCATCGGGTCGCCCTGCAAACTGCTCAAACGGCAGAACCCGCAGCGGCACACCAGGCAATGCGCAGGCAACATCCGCGATCACATCGCGCCATCCGCGTTCTGAGGTTGCGATGGTCTTTATGTCTGCTGCTTCGGGCAGTGGGTGCCCCCGGCTTACACCCGCCGCCAGCGCAGAACACCACCAGAGATCAAGGCTGCGCACCGAAAGCATGACTGCGGAAATCCGGCCATCAAAAGCACCGGCGAACCGTGCAATCTGCTCGCCGACAGCCGGGTAGAGCGCGCGCTCGCGCATATTATTCCCAAGGCTGCCCATCATATTCTGATCGCTGATGATCAGATGGCTGGTGCCGGTACGCCGGGTCTGATCCAGCCGCAACCGGATCCGGCCCGCGGCCCGTTCCTGCCGCGCTGCAGAAACCGTTCCCTTTGCCGACGGAAGTAACCCGGAAAATAACCCGCGCCGTGTGCTGCCCGGCCCCCAGAAAGCGATGCCCCGGGTTTCCAGGTCGGTTCGGTGCCGGCGCAGATAGTCCTGAAAACCGGTAGCCGCGGTGCGGTGCGCACCAATATGCAGAGTTACGTCCATGATCGTTTTTGCCAGCTGTGCAAGGGCCGCGCGAAACGGCGGGTATGTAGTCACGCACGCGTTCATACCCGATAAACCCTTGCAGCAGATTTAATGGCGAAATTGCTGCCCTTGCCCATCGCATCGCGCGCAGGCAGGATTATATAGAGAGCAGCAGGAGGCATGATGAAAGTACTACTACCCCTTGTTCTCATTGGCGTTTTCGCCATTTCGGGTCCACTTTCGGCGAACGGGGAAACCCCCGGGAATCCGCTATTTTTCACAATGGATGAAGTCAATTTGAGCCAATTTAGGTGGAAAAACCGGCCCGTTGTCGTTTTTGCGGATTCCGAAAACGATCCTGCTTTTGTGGAACAGCTTGAGCTGCTGCGCGCCCGCGAGGATGCACTGCGCGAACGCGATGTCGTTGTGATTACGGATACAAACCCAGGTGTTCTGTCAGATATCCGACGGAAACTCCGGCCACGCGGATTTATGCTGGCAATCCTCGGCAAGGACGGCGGTGTCAAACTGCGCAAACCCTTCCCCTGGGACGTCCGGGAAATCTCGCGCAGCATCGACAAAATGCCCATGCGGCAGCGTGAAATCCGTGCCCGCAAGGAAGAGATCCGCTGACCTTCTTCCCGGGCGGGCACGCATGGGGATATGCGGCATATCTCCGTCATCTCAGGTTTATTCGAACTCCATGATGACGTCGTCCACTGCAAGGCTGTCTCCGGCACCGGCATTGACCTTTGACACAACGCCCTTGCGCTCAGCACGCAGGATATTCTCCATCTTCATGGCCTCGATCGTGCACAGCGCCTGACCTTCCTGCACCTCGTCACCGACGGCAACATTCACGGTCACAACCAGCCCCGGCATCGGGCAGAGCAGCATTTTGGACGTATCGGGCGGCACTTTTTCCGGCATCCGGCGGGCCAGCTCGGCCTGACGCGGGGTGCGGACATGTACCTTCATCTCGGCCCCTCTGGTCCGGACACGGAAGCCGCCACTGATCTTGCCCACCTTCAGCACCAGCGGACGGTCGTCCACTGTCATCTCGGCCAGCTGATCGCCGGGCGTCCAGTCGCCGGATACGCGCAGTTCACTGCCATCATCGAAACGAACCGTGGATCCATCGGCCTGCGCGTCGATCACCACGTCAAAGGCCTGCCCACTGAGGCGCACGTTCCAGTCATCCCCGACCTTGCGCTCATGATTATCCATGCGACCCGAAACGCGCGCCCGGCGCACCTCTGCCACACGGTGCATTGCGGCACAGGCTGCCGCGATACGGCGCAGCTCATTCTCCGCCAGATCGACACCCTCAAAGCCGTCAGGGTACTCCTCCGCAATAAACGCCGTTGTCATATCGCCTGACACGAATTTCGGGTGATCCATCACGGCTGACAAAAACGGCAGGTTGTGACCAATCCCCTCAACCTCGAAGCTGTCGAGCGCCACACGCATCTTTTCGATCGCATCCGCACGCGTTGGTGCCCAGGTGCAGAGCTTGGCGATCATCGGGTCATAGTACATGCTGATCTCGCCGCCTTCGTAGACACCGGTATCATTGCGCACGGCCATATCGCCCGCAGGCGCATCCCCCTGCCATGTGCCCTGCTCCAGCAGCGGTCCGGCGGCAACTTCGGCCGGCGGACGGTAGCGCGTCAGCCTGCCGATGGACGGCAGAAACCCGCGATAGGGGTCTTCGGCGTAAAGGCGGTTTTCAATCGCCCAGCCAGTCAGGGTCACATCATCCTGAGTGATCGAGAGCTTTTCGCCATTGGCCACGCGGATCATCTGTTCCACCAGGTCAACGCCGGTGATCAGTTCGGTCACCGGGTGCTCCACCTGAAGGCGGGTGTTCATCTCAAGGAAGTAGAAATTCTTGTCGCCATCAACTATGAATTCGACCGTTCCCGCGCTGGTGTAGCCCACAGCCTGTGCGAGCGCGACCGCCTGCTCACCCATCGCTTTGCGCGTTGCTTCATCGAGGAAGGGGCTCGGCGCTTCTTCGACCACCTTCTGGTTCCGGCGCTGGATCGAGCATTCCCGCTCGCCGAGATAGATGCCATTGCCATGCGCGTCGCACAGCACCTGGATTTCGATATGGCGCGGTTGCGTGACGAATTTCTCGATGAAAATCCGGTCATCGCCAAAAGAGTTTGCTGCCTCGTTTTTGGAAGACTGAAACCCTTCGCGGGCCTCGTCGTCGTTCCAGGCGATCCGCATACCCTTGCCGCCACCACCGGCGGAGGCCTTGAGCATCACCGGATAGCCGATCTCGCCGGAGATTTTCACTGCCTCTTCCGCGTCCTCAATCAGCCCCATATATCCCGGAACTGTTGAAACACCTGCGTCCTGAGCGATCTTTTTCGAGGTGATCTTGTCACCCATCTTTTCAATTGCACCCTTGGGCGGCCCGACGAAAGCAACTCCTGCGGCCTCAAGCGCTTCGGCAAATTTCGCGTTCTCAGACAGGAAACCGTAACCGGGATGCACTGCCTCAGCACCGCTGTCTTTAATGGCCTGCATCACCTTGTCGATCACGATGTAGGACTGATTGGCAGGCGGCGGGCCGATATGGACCGCCTCGTCTGCCATCTGCACATGCAGCGCCTGTTTGTCGGCGTCTGAATAGACCGCAACCGTGGTGATACCCATCTTGCGGGCAGATTTGATAACACGACAGGCGATTTCACCCCGGTTGGCAATCAGGATCTTTTTGAACATCAGATGTCCCTTTTCGATTGTGCAGAGAAGTTGGTCCGGGCCTGAGTTTCAGGCACGAAAAAGCCGCACGTGTCGGACACGCGCGGCCTGTCAGAATACGTTTTCAGCGTTGCCGAAGGATCAGTAACACTTGCCCGGGTTGAGCTGGCAGTAAGCGATATTGCCTGCGGCACCGATGGCCGCACCCTGCAGCGCGCTGTGGCCGGCGATAACCGCCGCACCTGCGCCGATTGCGCCACCGCCGATTGCCTGGTCGCCCAGGCTCTGACCACAGGCTGCAAGCGACGCGCAGGCCGCAATGGAAAGAATGAACGCTCTGATGGGCATGATTGTGCTCCTTTTATCTCTCGCTCCGACAGATAAACGCCGGAGCGCTGCTCGGGTTCCCGCAACACGGGATTGTGATACCCTGGCCCCCGCGTGAAAAAGGCGGACAGTATAGGGCGCTTAGCGCCGCACTGTCCGCCAGGGGAAGGGGTACGAAGTTTGTACACAGCCGCGCTGCGGGGATACTCGCTTGCGGCCGATAGACCACCAGTACGCGCAGTGGTTGAATCGCTCAAGGCACTCAGTCCGCGCCTTACGGAATGAGCCATGTCCCGCCCATTGACCGAACCGGTTGGCAAAATCATGCCGATCCTCCGTCAAATGCTTCGGGGAAACTCACGCGCGCAACGGCTGGATCGATCACCAGCAGCGCCTCGTAACTCTCGGGATCAAATGGGTCCTCCGCAGGAATAACTTCGCGCCCGAAAAGCCAGGACAACCGGCCCGCATCCAGATTACCGCGCTCGAACGGCGCGTCTCCGAAATGCTCCCAGAGCGCCTGAAAAAAGGCAGCATCTGCCCGCCGGTCCGCCGGCTTCCGGTCACGGAAGCGTTCACGGGCCACCAGCCGCGTTACGCCGCGCGGATTAAAACGTCTGAGGGTGAACTGATAATCTGTACCCGCCAGCCGGCCGGGAAAGCCCCTGTGTTTCAGCATCATAGCACCCCATCCGCCGAAACCGGGTCAGGCACAGGCCCCCAGGCCTGGCCTGTGATCTGTTTACTTGTATTTGCCGGTGTATGTCGGCTCGGTCGAGATGGGCTCAGGGTCCACCACGACGAATTCCTCTTCCTGCTCCTGTGCACATGCGGCCACGAAGGCTGCTGCGCAGAGAACTGCCAGTATTCTGATGCTCTTCGACATCTCTGTCTCCTGTATGTGTTGCTGCGCTGTGCCCGCATTACAATAAAGTCGGGCCAGCTTTTACTGCCGGGCGCATGTCCCATACGCCCACCCGACACGATACTGCAACGCGCCGGCAAATGATATGCAGCGCGAACAAACCGGCGGAAATGTGGCCGGAAAGACTCAAGCTCTCCCGACGACGCCATCCGTTTCTGGTTCATCAGATATATCACCAAGGGTCCTCCCAGACACACGCTCCGGTTGATACGCGAAACGCGTCCACAAACTGGGTCACACTTTCATCCGTCGCGCCAAACGGGGCCGGCTGATCCAGCAGCGCGATCGAGACAACGTCTGTTTTCAGCTGATGGTGGGCCATGTAGGGCAGCGCTATATTCGTGCACAGATGTTCGAAATCTGCCTCTGCTTCGGCAAAACTGACAGTTCCATGCTCCCGCGAAATAGACGGCGCAAGAAACCGAAACCGCAGCCACGCATCATCACCAACCTGATCCGTCAGCACCTCGAAAAGCTCTGCGGTCTGGCCGGACGGCAACCTTTCCGAAACACCGGACGCATGCTGACCGGTTTCCGGCATCTGTGGACGCGACAGGCTCACGGAGCTGCCTCATCTTTGGTGTCGAATTCCGCCGGAGAGGTTATCTCAATCAGCTCGAGATCGTCAGAATGGCGGACCTCACGGTGCCGGATGCCTGGCGGCTGAAGAACGCAGGAGCCTTCGCGCAGCACCTGTTCACCACTGTTTTCATATTCAAAGACAACCCACCCACGGGTCACGTAAACCATCTGAAAATCAAGGTCATGACTGTGCCAGGCGGCCGGGCTTTCCATGCCAGGTACCGCGCGGATCACATGCGCGCCGTAAGCGCCCGCGGTTGCCTTGCTGATACCAAGGTCGCGGTATTCAAAAAACGGGCGCAGGCCGGCGCCTTCGAACTGCCCGTTGTCAGCATGCGCAATCGTAAAGGCCTGGTTTTTCCACAACCGCGTCATGCCTGTCTCCGTCGTGCGACACAGTCGATCTCGACCAGAGCGCCCACAGCCAGCGCCGTGACACCCACTGTTGTACGCGCAGGCAGGCGGTCAGCCGGGAAGAAGCTGCGGTAGCATTCATTGAATGCAGCATAATCCCGTTCGAATTCAGTCAGAAAACAGCGACACTGAACAACGTCGCTGAGATCAAGGCCAAGGCCTTTCAACACGGTTTCGAGGTTTTCCATCACCTGGCGCGTCTGTGCAGCGACGCCTTCGGCAAGGGGGGCATCCGGCGCCCCCGGAACCGTTGGCATCTGGCCTGTCAGAATGACCCAGCCATCCGCTTCCACCGCGTGTGAAAAAGGAGCCACATGCTCGGGCGCATCCGATATGTTGTGGAACTCGGTCACAGCGGAATATTGTCGTGTTTTTTCCAAGGAAGCTGCGTCTGCTTATTCCGCAGCGACGCAAAGGCCCGCGCAATCCGTTTGCGTGTTGTGCGCGGCATGATCACCTCATCCACAAAGCCGCGTTCTGCAGCGACAAACGGGTTTGCAAACCGCTCTTCATAATCGGCGGTGTGTTTTGCAATTTTGTCCGCATCCCCCAGATCCGCACGGTGAATGATCTCGGTTGCGCCCTTGGCGCCCATCACCGCGATTTCGGCTGTCGGCCACGCATAATTGAAGTCAGACCGAAGGTGCTTGGACGACATCACAACATATGCACCGCCGTAGGCTTTGCGCGTAATAACCGTGACCATCGGCACCGTTGCTTCACCGTAGGCATAGAGCAGTTTGGCGCCGTGCTTGATAACGCCACCATATTCCTGGCTCGTACCCGGCAGGAAGCCCGGCACATCAATCAATGTCAGGATCGGGATTTCAAAGGCGTCACAGAAACGGACAAAGCGGGCAGCCTTGCGCGAGCTGTCAATGTCGAGGCAGCCCGCCAGAACCATAGGCTGGTTCGCCACAACACCGACGGTGCGCCCCTCAAGACGGATGAACCCGGTGACAATGTTTCTGGCGAACTCCTCCTGAATTTCATAAAAATCGCCTTCATCCGCGAGCTTCAGGATCAGCTCTTTCATATCGTAAGGCGTATTCGGATTGTCCGGCACAAGCGTATCCAGCGATGGCTCAATGCGATCCGGTGCGTCGAAAAACGGCCGGACGGGCGGTTTTTCACGGTTATTGGACGGCAGGAAATCGACCAGTCTGCGTACTTCGGCCAGGGCTTCCACATCGTTTTCAAACGCCGCATCCGCGACAGAAGACTTTTTCGTATGCGTTCCCGCGCCGCCAAGTTCTTCAGCTGTGACCTGCTCATTGGTGACAGTCTTCACCACGTCAGGACCCGTCACAAACATGTAAGAGCTGTCTTTGACCATAAAGATAAAGTCGGTCATGGCAGGAGAGTACACGGCACCGCCGGCGCACGGCCCCATGATGACGCTGATCTGCGGCACAACGCCGGAGGCCGTGATATTGCGCTGGAACACCTCACCATATCCGGCAAGGGAATCCACGCCCTCCTGGATGCGCGCACCGCCGGAGTCGTTGATCCCGATGATCGGCGCGCCGTTCTGCACGGCCATATCCATGATTTTGCAGATTTTCCGGGCATGCGTTTCCGACACAGAGCCCCCCAGAACCGTAAAGTCCTGACTGAACACATACACGAGCCGGCCATTGATCGTGCCCCAGCCAGCGACCACACCGTCACCTGCCGGCTTCTGGTTTTCCATGCCAAACTCTGTGCAGCGGTGCGTGACAAACATGTCGAATTCTTCAAAGCTGCCTTCGTCGAGCAGCAGTTCCACACGTTCGCGCGCAGTCAGCTTGCCGCGCCCATGCTGCGCGTCTATGCGTTTTTGCCCGCCACCAAGACGTGCTGCCTCGCGGCGCTCTTCGAGTTGACCCAGAATGTCTTTCATTGCCTGTCCCCTGCTGTGACTGGCGGCACTGTAAACAAGGCAGAGGGACAACCGAAGCGGAATCTCGCAAATTTGCAAAGTCTTTCCATCATGCATGATGCAAATCGCAAATCAGCAAATATGCATTAAGCGCAAGGCTGGTATGCGTGGACAACATCAATTGTGATGCCTACGTTTCCTGGATGCAGAAAGAGCCTGTGATCCGGTTTCTTGACCGGACGACCCCTCCACATATCGCGACACTGATCCTTCTTGCAGGGATGTCCGCGATTGTCATGAATATGTTTCTGCCAAGCCTTCCGAAAATGACAGAGCATTTTCAGACAGATTACAGCGTCATGCAGTTGTCTGTCGCTCTGTATCTTGGGATCAGCGGCGTTTTGCAGATCTTTATCGGCCCTGTATCCGACAAGTTTGGCAGACGCCCTGTGATCCTTGCAGGTCTGGGCATCTTTTTGCTGGCGACGCTGGGCTGCATATTCGCCCCGACTGTCGAGACGTTCCTGTTTTTCCGCATGTGTCAGGCGGTGGTAGCAACATCAATGGTTCTGAGCCGCGCCGCTGTGCGCGATATGTTCGACCAGGACCGCGCGGCATCGATGATCGGCTATGTGACGATGGGTATGGCGATCGTGCCCATGATTAGCCCGATGCTTGGCGGCGTTCTGGATGAGCTGTTTGGCTGGAAGGCCAACTTCTGGGCGCTTTTTCTGTTGGGTGCCCTGACCCTCTGGCTCGCCTGGGCGGACCAGGGTGAAACAGCTCAGGCTAGCGGTAAAACTCTTTTGCAGCAGTTTGCAGAATACCCCGAACTGCTCATGTCGCCCCGCTTCTGGGGGTATTCCCTTGCGGCCGGTTTCTGCTCCGGTGCCTTTTTCGCCTATCTGGGCGGGGGGCCTTTTGTCGGATCCGTTGTCTTCGGGCTCTCACCTTTCTGGGTCGGCGTCTTCTTTGGAGCCCCGGCAATCGGCTATTTCTTCGGCAACATGTTCACCGGGATGCTCGCACAGAAAGTGGGGCTCAACCGTCTCGTACTCGTTGGATGCCTGATCAACGCAACCGGAACCCTGCTGTCGATGTCCATCTTTCTGGCAGGCCAGGGCACCCCGCTGAGCTTCTTTGGCCTTATGACATTTGTTGGCCTCGGCAACGGGCTGGTTATTCCGAATGCAACCGCTGGCATGCTGTCTGTCCGACCTCATCTGGCGGGCACCGCATCGGGACTTGGCGGCGCGATCATGATTGGCGGCGGGGCCGCGCTGAGCGCGCTGGCCGGCGCCCTTCTGGGTCCGGAAACCGGCGCGATGCCGCTGCTGTATATTATGTGTGGTACTGCTCTGGCCGCGGTGGCCTCCATTCTTGCTGTCTATGCCCGGGAAAAAAGACTGGGAAACGCTGCCTGACGGCTCGGGCGTTAGTGCATCATTAACCATGTTGCGCGACCTTGCCCGAGTGGGTTTGCAAAGCTAGCGTGGGCGAATCTGCAAAGCTGCAAACTCTGAAACGGAAAGCCGCCAGAATGGCCACCCAGAAACTCTATGCCGGCGCAAAGCTGCGCGAAGTCCGGACCCGCATCGGACACACCCAAAAAGACTTTGCTGCGCGGCTTGGAGTGTCGCTGCCCTATCTCAACCAGATGGAAAACAACAACCGGCCGGTGTCCACGACGGTTGTCCTTTCGCTGGCGCAGGAATTCGGGCTGGACGTCACCGAACTCAGCGAAGGGGACAGCGAGCGCCTGGTCAGTGATATGCGCGAAGCCGTGGCTGACCCTCTGTTTGCTGATGCGCCCCCGCCGCTGGCAGATCTGCGGCTGGCTGCATCGAATGCGCCGGGATTTGCCCACGCCTTTCTGGAGCTGCACCGCAGTTACCGCCAGATGCAGGAAAGGCTGGCTTCGCTGGACGAAGCTCTGGGCCGCGAAGATGCCCGCGCCACACCAAGCCCCTGGGAAGAAGTCCGCGACTTTTTCCACTACTGTGACAACTACATTGATGCCGTTGATCGCGCCGCCGAGAACTTCAGCGGCAAAGAGGGCCATCACCGCAGCATTCGGGTCGCTGCCGTTGCGACGCTCGGCAACAGCGGCGTTACCGTGGAGTTTGCCGATACCGATCAGCTCCGTTCCTTTGACGAGGAAACCGGTATCCTGACGCTGTCGCGCCGGGCCCCGCCGGAAAGTCAGACCTTCCAGCTGTTGCTGCAGGTTGCGCTGGTCAAACAGGACGCACTTCTCGAGGCGACCCTTGATCTGGCGAAATTCCACACACGCGAAGCGCGGGCTATCGCCAAGATTGGTCTCGCGAATTACTTTGCGGGTGCCGCCCTGATGCCCTACGGCGCGTTTCAGCGTGTCGCGCGGGAGTGTCGTCACGACCTGGAAGTGCTCGCCGGACACTTCGGAGCTTCAGTCGAGCAGGTAGCACATCGTCTTTCCACCCTGCAGCGCCCGGGCGCCAAGGGCATTCCGTTCTTTTTTGTCAGGGTGGATCAGGCGGGCACAATCACCAAACGGCATTCTGCAACGCGGCTGCAGTTCGCCCGGTTTGGCGGGGCCTGCCCGCTCTGGAATGTGCACCGTGCCTTCGAACTGCCAGGTCAGTTTCTGCGTCAGCTTGCGGAAACGCCCGACGGTGTACGCTACATCAGCCTCGCACGCGATGTTTCAAAGCACGCCGGCCGTTTCGGCGCGCCGGTCCGGCGATACGCGATCGCGCTGGGGTGCGAGGTCCGGCATGCGGACGCGCTGGTCTATGCGGATGGTATGGACACAGGCCGCGACGCTGCGTTCGAACCGATCGGCATTTCCTGCCGGATCTGCGAACGGACAAATTGCCACCAGCGGGCCGTTCCGCCGCTGGAGCGTCAGCTGATTGTTGATCCCAACCAGCGCGGTGTCCTGCCTTACCGAGTAGGGTAGCAACAAGCTCAGCGGCGCGCGGCGCGCCAGCCCGCACGGATGGCATCATCCGCAGAACAGAACCAGCGTTCGCCGCGTTCCGCCCTGATCCCGGTACGTTCATAATGCTGCTGGCCCGGCACGTGGAAAATACGGACGCCGGAAGCTGATATATTCCCTTTGATCCGGCATTTGCGGTCCGGCGGGATACGCCCCACGGCGCGCGTTTCGCGGAACTGCGACGGTGACTGTACGCGGCTGGCATGCAGCCCTGCATCCCGCACTGCTGCGCTCTTCTCCGCCAGGTCATAATCCATGGAATAGCGCCTGAAAGCGAAGGCGAGCCCGTCACGTACAAGCGCTTCACCAATATCCGTACCATCAACAAAACAAACAGCGACAACACGGCCATAGCGGTCGCGGTCTGTTTCCTCACAGTCAGCCATTTCGCCGGCATAACGGTCCCGCACCGTGTCGCTGACCCAGGCGCCACAGTTCCAGCGCTGGCCCTGTTCGGTTTTGCAGGTCTGGTCCTGTTCCGGCGCATCAATGCCATGCAGGCGCACGCGTGTGTCACCAACATCGAGCGTGTCGCCATCAATGACGCGCACCTCCCCGGTCACACCAGCCAATGCAAATGCACTGCTCGCCGCAACCGCCAGAACGGTTGCGAGCATAAGAAAAACCACTCTACCCACGGCTTCAATATGGGCGCAGAGAGCCATTGTCTCAACTCTCTTCGCTGGGACCGGTTAACGCAGCGCAGCTTTGGGGCTGTCAGCGTTGTTCGGTTTGCCACTCCGGATGCACCCACGGGACATCATTCGCCCGGGCAAGCGGGTCACGGCCAAGCAGCAGGTCAGACACCTTTTCGCCGGTCATGATGGAGGGTGCGTTAAGGTTGCCGTTTGTGATCCGCGGGAAGATGCTGCTGTCCGCCACCCGAAGCCCGTCAACACCGATCACGCGCGCCTGCGGGTCGACCACCGACCGCGGGTCGTCGCGTTGCCCCATACGGCAGGTGCCACAGGGGTGATAGGCACTCTCTGCGTGCTCGCGGATCACATCATCCAGTTCGTCATCAGTCTGTGCGGCTGAACCGGGCTGGATTTCGTGTTTCACAAACGGCCGGAAAGCGTCTTGGGCAAAAATCTCCCGGGTCAGGCGGATACAGCGGCGGAAATCTTCCCAGTCCTGGTCGGTCGACATGTAGTTAAAGAATATCCGCGGCGCTTCCTCCGGGTCTGCTGACCGCAGAGTGACCGCGCCGCGTGATGGCGAACGCATCGGCCCGGTGTGTGCCTGAAACCCGTGACCTTCGGCGGCTGCCTGACCATCATACCGCACCGCCATCGGCAAAAAGTGGTATTGGATATCAGGGTACGGAATGCCGGCCCGCGAGCGGATGAACGCGGCACTTTCAAACTGGTTGGATGCGCCGAGGCCCGTCCTGGTGAAAAGCCACTGCGCCCCGATTGCGGCCTTGGAGACCAGGTTCCAGTGCTTATACAGCGTGATCGGCTGGCTTGCGGCCATCTGGATGTACATCTCCAGGTGGTCCTGCAGGTTCTGCCCCACGCCCGCCCGATCCGCGACAACAGAGATACCGTGTTCTGCCAGATGCTGTGCCGGGCCGATCCCTGACAGCATGAGGAGTTTGGGCGAATTGATCGAGGATGCGGCCAGCACGACCTCACGCCGGGCGCGGATGACCTCAGACTGCGCGCCCCGCCGAATGCGCACACCGGTGGCGCGCCCCTCGCTGATCTCGACTTTCTCGGCAAGACCCCGCACCAGCGTACAGTTCGGTCGTTTAAGTGCAGGATGCAGATACGCATTCGCCGCAGACCAGCGGCGTCCGTTCCAGACCGTCTGCTCCATCGGCCCGAAGCCTTCCTGTTGCCGGCCATTGTAATCACCGGTGACCTGATACCCCGCCTGAGACCCCGCCTCGACAAAGGCCTGAAACAGCGGATTGCGGCGCGGCCCTCGGGTGACATGCAGCGGTCCGTCCGTGCCGCGCCACGCTGCGTCGCCCCCGTGCCCGCCATCGTGCCAGGTTTCCATCCGGCGGTAATAGGGCAGCACGTCCGCATAGGACCATCCGTCAGCGCCTTCTTCGGCCCAGTGATCAAAGTCCATCGCGTGCCCGCGGACATAAACCATGCCATTGATACTGGACGACCCACCAACCACCTTGCCCCGCGGGCAGGCGAGGCGACGCCCGCCAAGATGCGGCTCCGGCTCGGACGTGTACCCCCAGTCATAGCGCTTCATGTTCATCGGATAAGACAGAGCCGCCGGCATCTGGATGAACGGCCCCATATCGGTCCCGCCAAACTCGATCACGATCACCGATGCGCCCGCCTCGCTCAGCCGGTACGCCATCGCACAGCCGGCACTGCCGGCACCAACAATTACAAAATCCGCTTCCATCGTCATTCCGTCGTTCCGTCTTTGCCGCGCCGCAGGCGCCAGGCCAATCGTGTGCGCGTCAGCGCGCCTTCGGATCACGTCAGCCGTCTGCGTGACCGTTTGTTGCTGTGAAAATCATTCGCCGCGCGGGAACCGCTTGTTCTCTTCGAGCACATTCAGGTCCATGTGGTTTCGCATGTATTGCTCTGAGGCATCGCGCAGCGGCTGGTAGTCCCAGGGGTAATACCCCCTTCGCGCAGCGCCTCATACACCACCCACCGGCGGGCCTGGCTTTTGCGCACATCCGCGTCATACGCGTCGAGGTCCCAGCGGGCTTCGGATTTGGCGCGCAGGCTCCGCAGCGTGCCCTGATGTTCAGGCGCATCCGCGAGGTTTGTCAGTTCATGCGGGTCTGCCTCCAGATCAAAAAGCTGATCCGGATCCAGCGCACAGCGGTTGTATTTCCAGCGGCCATACCGCAGCGACACCATCGGCGCATAAGACGCCTCGGCCGCGTACTCCATGGCGACAGGTTCAGTGCGCTCCACCCCCTGCCCCATCGGCACCAGCGAGACACCTGTGGTCCAGTCCATCACCTCATCCATCGACACGCCCGCCAGATCACAGAGCGTCGGGCAGACATCAATGTTGGACACCGGCGTGGTCTGCAGGCCGGGTGCCATCTGCGGCGCCGAGATCATCAGAGGAACACGCGAGGAACCTTCATAAAAGGACATTTTGAACCAGAGGCCACGTTCCCCCAGCATATCCCCGTGATCAGACACAAAGAGAATGATTGCCTCCTGACGCGTGTCTTCCAGCGTCTGCAGAATCTCGCCGACCTTGTCATCCAGATAGCTGATGTTCGCGAAATAGGCTTGGCGTGACCGGCGGATGTCCTCGTGCGTGATGTCAAAACTGCGCCAGTCATTGGCGTCAAAGATCCGCTTTGAATGGTTGTCCTGTTCGTCGTAGGGCAAAGCCGGAACATGCGGCTCCAGATGCGCGCAGTCCTCATAGAGATCCCAGTATTTTTTGCGCGCCACATAGGGATCATGCGGATGGGTGAAACTGACCGTCAGGCACCAGGGCCGGGCGTCCGCGCCGCGCGACAGGTCATAAAGTTTGCGCGTCGCATTAAAGGCGACCTCGTCATCATATTCCATCTGATTGGAAATTTCGGCGACACCTGCCCCCGTGACCGACCCCATATTGTGGTACCACCAGTCGATGCGTTCGCCGGGTTTGCGGTAATCCGGGGTCCAGCCGAAGTCAGCAGGGTAGATATCTGTCGTCAGACGCTCTTCGAAACCATGCAGCTGATCCGGACCCACAAAATGCATCTTACCGCTCAGGCAGGTCTGATAGCCCGCACGGCGCAGATGGTGCGCATAAGTCGGGATCGAGGAGCAGAACTCCGCGGCGTTGTCGTAAACGCCGGTTGCAGACGGCAGTTGCCCCGACATAAACGCTGCCCGGCCCGGCGCGCAAAGCGGACTGGCGGTATAGGCATTGCGAAACCGGGTCGACCTAGCTGCGAGTTTTTTGAGGTTCGGCGCATGCAGCCATTCCGCAGGCCCGTCCGGAAACAGAGTACCGTTGAGCTGGTCAACCATGAGAATGAGTATGTTGGGTCTGGTCATTTTCCGCTCCCGATCAGAGTTTCCAGCGCTGCGCGGGCGGCATCACGTGCGGCCGCCGCACTGCTTGAGCGCGACAGGGCCGCGCGCAGATACAGCCCGTCAATCAGGGCGCCGATGAGTTCTGCGTGGGCTTCCGGCTGGGCGCTCAGCGGTCGGAGTGCGTGGATCAGATTGGACCTGAGACGCGCCTGGTACAGCCGCAGCAAACGCAGTGTTTCCGGGTTTGTCTGCGCCTGCGCATAGAGCGTCATCCATGCGCTGATGGTTGCCGGTGCAAAACACGATGGCGCAAAACTGGCATCAATCAGCGCGACGGCCCGCGCATGCGGCGTTTCCGCAGCTTTCAGCGCACGTCGTACTTCTGCGCCGAAATCACGCAGGATCTGCTGCATGGCCGCAAGAAAAATCTGGTCCTT
This sequence comes from Roseobacter sp. S87, assembly GCF_055693285.1. The sequence continues at coordinate 424,473 of NZ_JBVFTR010000004.1, read as the reverse complement.
ACCACCGAAATAATGGTGCGCGAGGGCGGTCGACATGCCCGCGCGGCGGGCAATCTGCCCGACGGTGACATCAAGTGAGCCGCGCGCGCCGATCTCGGCAATCGTTGCCTCGACAAGCGCTGTGCGGCGTATCGGTTCCATTCCGGTTTTCGGCATAACTGTTCCCCCGGGAGACTGTATTCCGGCGTTACAGGTTTTTTGATTGACTCGTCAATCAATAAAAATCAAACCTTGGTGGCATTCACCACAGGTGTCGTTCCCTGACGTTTTACAGCGGCCTCCCGCCACGTAATAAAGACAACGGATGCGAGAATGACGATACCGCCGGTGACCACCCAGACATCGACGGATTCGTCGAATACCAGCGCTCCCAACAGCACGGCCCAGACCAGCTGGGTGAAGGTTACCGGCTGCGTTACAGTCAGTGGTGCTGCGGCAAACGCGAGGGTCATTGTGTAGTGCCCGCCAACGGCAAAACACGCCACAGCAAAGAGCAGTACAAGATCCATGAACGTTGGCGTCACCCATTCCATCAGCGCAAAGGGAGCCAGCACGATAGTCACAAATATCGACAGCATTGCCACAACCACGGACGGTTTGACCTCATCCGCCATCACCTTGGCCGACAGATAGGATCCGCCGAATGCAAGTGCTGCGCCCAGCATCGCAAGGTGACCTGTGCTGACTTCCCGAAATCCGGGCCGCAGAATAATCAGGGCTCCGATCAGTGCCGCAGCCACGGCCGCGATGCGCCGGAATGCCAGCCGTTCGCCCAGGAACAGGGCAGCACCGATCGTAACATAGACAGGGGCGAGGTAATTCATCGCCGTCACATCCGCGATCGGAATGCGTACCATGGCATAAAACCACAGCATGACCCCCAACCCGTGCATCACGCCGCGCAGCGTGAAAAGACGCCACTGACGCGGCGAGAGCCTTGCGTCACGCAGGGCGCCGATCGCCGGCAACAGAAACACCAGGCCGAGCAGATACCGCAGAAAAGCCATCTCGACCGGGGGCAGCCTTGGGCCGATATACTTCACAAGTGCCGTAACTGCGATAAAACAAAGCCCTGTCACGAGCATCCAGAAGATGCCGGTGACCGGACGCTGGGGTGTTTGCGTGACCATGCGCCAGACAGACAAGGTTTGACGCACAACCGCAAGGGGTCATGAAAGAAGCAACCCCGCAGCAATAGCCCACATGGTGGCCGCGATCAGCCCGTCAAGAACCTGCCAGCTGCGCGGACGGGCAAAAAGAGGCGCCAGCATCCGCGCCCCATACCCCAGCGCGAAAAAGAACGAGATGCTGCCCACAACTGCTCCGGCCCCGAACAGCAAACGGTCGTCGTATTGTGCAGAAATCGATCCCAGCAATACGACAGTATCAAGATAGACATGCGGATTGAGCCAGGTCAGCGCGAGGAGCGTGAACAACGTGCGGCCCAGCGGCTGCACAGTCTGACCCGGGCCAGTGTCGAGTGTCTGCCCGCCGCGCCATGCAGAAACGGCGTTCCTCCAGCCATACCAGATGAGAAATGCAGCACCGCCAAAGCGCATCAGCGGCTCGAACCACGGCACTCTGGTGGCGAGGGTCCCGAAACCCGCCACGCCCGCAGTGATCAGCAGCGCATCGGAAACGCCACAGGTCAGACAAACCCAGAATACGTGGGACCGCCGCAGGCCCTGGCGCAGGACGAAGGCGTTCTGCGCACCAATGGCAACAATCAGCGAAAGGCTCAGAAAATAGCCGGGCAGAAAATTTGAAAGCATGGCAGGTCCCAGATCAGTTGCCTCTGAATAGGTTGCGGCACGAGGGTAAATCAAATTAAACTGACTTAACTCAAATTAGAAACGCTAATGCAATTCGATCCTGCTCATCTTTCTGCGCTCGCCGCCATTGTCAGACACGGCAGTTTTGATCTGGCCGCTGCAACTCTCGGCGTGACGCCTTCGGCTGTATCCCAGCGCATCAAAGCGCTTGAGGAACAGGCCGGCACCGCGCTGATCATCCGCGGACAGCCCTGTACGGCGACCGGGGCCGGGGCACGGCTTGTGCGTCACGCCGAAGACGTGGCGCTGCTGCAGGCCCGGGTCATCTCACAGCTGAGCCCCGGGAAAGCCGGGACGGAGCAACCCGTTGTCCGGCTTGCAGTCAATGCGGACAGCCTTGCAACGTGGCTGGTTCCGGCTCTTTCGAGGGTCGACGGCGTACTGTGGGATCTGGTCATCGATGATCAGGATCACGCCGCAGACTGGCTCCGCCGTGGAGACGTGAGTGCAGCCGTGTCCGGTCATCCCGGCCCTGTCCCGGGCTGCGATTCCACCGCGCTTGGCGCCTTGCGCTATATTGCGACGGCCAGCCCTGATTTTGTGAGACGCTGGTTTCCTGACGGACTGACCACCGGTACGCTGAGCGCGGCACCGGTGCTGGCCTTTTCAGCAAAGGACCGTCTGCAGCATCGCTGGATCACTCAGATGACCGGCGAGCGGCTCTCGCCGCCGACCCACCGAATGGCGTCGACACAAGCCTTTATCGACGCGGCACTGGCCGGAATAGGATGGGGCATGAACCCTGAGGACCTGGTCTGCTCGCATCTGGCCAGCGGCGACTTGGTAGCGCTGGCACCTGATGCCCCGCTCGACGTGCCCCTTTTCTGGCAGGTCAGCCGCCTGATGAAGCCCGCACTGCAGCCGCTGAACAGCGCAATTCGTGACGCAGCGGCAGCCAGACTGCAATAAATCATCACATGACTGTTATTGCTAAAATTTTATTCACAGAAATCTGAACATGCCTGATTGGCGTATACCTTTTTAATCCCCATATGATGGGAAGTGTAAAAAGGATGCTCGGCCATGTTGGAAAACCTGCGTAATATCGACCTTACTGCCAAGGACATCGAACTGATCGAGTCTGCTCTGCATACACAAAAGAAAATTCTCTCGGTCCAGAGCCAGGCTGGCGGGCGCGGTGCGCGCAAAAAGCTGACGGACCTGAAGCACCTGATGAAGCGTCTGAACCGTGCGGGCCCGGCCTGCGAAGAACCGCCCGCAGGTTTTTTCAGACAGCCCGGGCCTTCTTCTCTTTCAGCGCCGGATGTGAACACACCCGCTGAGGCTACTGCCATTCGCCTTCAAAAAAAGCCGCCCGGATTTCCAGGCGGCTTTTTTGATGTGATATCCAAAGCACCCGAGCGGTCAGAGCTGCTCCATGACCTCGTCCGTGGCCTCAAAGTTCGTGGTCACGCGCTGTACGTCGTCATCATCCTCCAACGCTTCGATCAGCCGCATAAGCTTCTGCATGCCGTCGAGATCCATCTCGGTCGTTGTCGTCGGCTTCCAGACCAGTTTGGTGCTTTCGCTTTCGCCGAGATCCGCCTCAAGTGCTGTGGCAACGTCGTTCAGGTCCGTGTCAGCACACCAGATTACGTGCCCTTCGTCCGAGCTTTCGACATCCTCGGCACCGGCCTCGATAGCCGCCATCATGACAGTGTCCGCGTCACCGGCATCTGCCGGATAGGACACCTCACCCTTGCGGTCGAACATAAAGCCAACCGAGCCGGTTTCTCCGAGGTTCCCGCCGTTCTTGGTAAAAGTAGACCGGACGGTGGATGCGGTGCGGTTACGGTTGTCGGTCATTGCTTCAACAATCACGGCAACGCCGTTCGGGCCGTAGCCCTCATAGCGGATTTCTTCGTAATCCTCTCCGTCACCACCGGTCGCCTTGTTGATCGCGCGCTCGATGTTGTCCTTGGGCATGGACTGTGACTTCGCTTCCTTGACGGCCAGCCGAAGACGCGGGTTTTTGTCAGGGTCGGGGTCGCCCATCTTGGCGGCAACGGTAATCTCTTTGGAAAGCTTGGAGAAAAGCTTCGCACGCACCTTGTCCTGACGGCCCTTGCGGTGCTGGATGTTTGCCCATTTTGAGTGGCCTGCCATTGATCATTCCATCGCTGTTTTCCGGTCCCGCTCCATATAGTCCAGGAGCCGCCGGAGGAGCAATACCACGCGGCACGGGCCAATTCCGTTTCCCGGCCCGGGGTTTTCGTGCTAATCTGTCATATGGCCGGCATTCATCAGATAACGCCCTTCGTTATGACCCATGATCTGGATGGTGCCCTGAATTTTTACTGTGACATTCTCGGCTTCACCTGCGGGTTTCAGCAGGAAAACTACGCCTTTGTACGTTGCCCCGGCGGCGCGCTGAGGTTGCTCGAAGTGGCCCCTGACTGCGAGATCGGCGCGCAGATGGTTTATCTGGACTGTGACGACGTCAACGACGTCTATGACGCGCTGCGACCCCGGCTCGACAGCCTCGGTGCGGACCGTGTCCGCGCGCCATTTGATCAGCCCTATAACCAGCGGGAATTCCACGTCAGGGATCCGGACAACTGTCTGCTGATGTATGGCACAGAAATTCCTGCGAAAGACTGACATCCCAAACCTTCCGGAACACCTGTCATGACAACGGATCAGATCATCCTGTTCGCCCTTTTCGGCGCGGTCTTCGGACTGCTTCTGTGGGGCCGTTTCCGGTATGATATCGTCGCCTTCGCAGCCCTTATGACGGCTGTGGTTCTCGGGGTGGTTCCGACCAGCGAGGCTTTCGCCGGTTTCGGGCATCCGGCCACTATCGTCGTGGCGCTTGTGCTGGTGGTCTCAGCCGGCCTCGTGCGATCGGGCGCAGTGTTCCTGATCACGCGCACGCTCGTCGATGCCTCGCGCAGCCTTGGTGCGCATATCGCGCTGATGGGAGCTGTCGGCGGGGTCCTGTCGGCCTTTATGAACAATGTTGCGGCCCTGGCACTCCTGATGCCGGTCGATATCCAGACGGCCCGCAAAGCAAACCGGGCCCCGGGCCTCAGCCTCATGCCGCTGTCTTTTGCGACAATCCTGGGCGGCATGGCGACGCTCATCGGGACCCCGCCCAACATCATCATCGCATCAATCCGCGGCGACTCGCTGGGCGAACCGTTTGCGATGTTTGACTTTGCTCCGGTCGGCGGAGCGGCGGCTGTGGCCGGGCTTATTTTCGTGTCCCTGATTGGCTGGCGCCTGATCCCGCAGGGCAGCAACAGTTCAGCGGAACCAGCTGATATATCTCAATATATCTCTGAGCTGACTGTACCCGAAGGCAATAAACAGATCGGTAAGAGGGTCGCGGAGCTTTCAGACGCCGCAGACAAGGCCGATGTGGCGGTGATTGGCCTGATCCGTGATGGCAAGCGCCGATACGGGCAGGCCCGGAATACAATCATCCGGGCTGGCGACGCGCTGGTGATCGAGGCAACCGCCAGTGCGCTGGATGAATTCCGGACCAGTCTGGACCTGGCAGTGGCCGACGCCCGGCGCGAGGAACTGCTGCGCGCAGATGGTGACGGCGTTGAAATCCTGGAAGTGGCCGTGCCGGAGGACGCGCGGATCCGCGGCAAAACGGTTCAGGCCATCGGTCTGGCCTGGCGCCAGCGCACCGTGCTGCTGGGCATATCGCGTCAGGGCAAAAGGCTGACCCAGAACCTGCGTCGTACACAGATCCGGACGGGCGACATCCTCCTGCTGCTTGTGCCGCGTGACACCGGTAGCGACGTGGCAGAATGGCTTGGGGTGCTGCCCCTGGCTGACCGGGGACTTGCGGTCACGGAAAACCGCAAGGTCTGGCTCGCCATCGGTCTCTTTGCAGGTGCTGTGCTTGCTGCGAGCACCGGGCTGATATACCTGCCGATTGCGCTTGGCCTGGTGGTGGTGGCCTATGTCCTCGCCCGGATCGTTCCACTGGCTGAACTGTACGATCACATCAACTGGCCCGTAGTGGTTCTGCTGGGATCGATGATCCCGCTGGGTGCTGCACTGGAAACATCCGGTGGAACTGAGCTCATTGCGGGGGCACTCGTGGGCTGGACAGAAGGGCTGCCGCCCTGGGCCGTGCTGACGGTGCTGATGATCGTGACAATGACATTGTCAGATGTGCTAAACAACACCGCAACGACCATCGTCGCGGCACCCGTCGGCATCCAGATGGCGCTGTCGCTTGATGTCTCGCCTGACCCGTTCCTGATGGCCGTGGCCGTTGCGGCCTCCAGCGCGTTCCTCACCCCCATCGGGCACAAAAACAACACGCTTATCCTCGGACCTGGCGGCTACCGGTTTGGCGACTACTGGCGCATGGGGCTCCCGCTGGAAATCCTCGTGGTGGCGGTTTCAGTACCGGCAATTCTGGTGTTCTGGCCGCTCTGACAACACAGGGGCCACAAGCACACCCGCCCGACCGGAGGCAGGGTTCAGCACTGGTCAGCCACCGCGGTCAAAGCGGACAGCCGGGGTCGGCGTGATGCACGGGTGTGATGCAATCGTTTTGACGGCTCAAAAAAGAATTCATTAACGGGTCAATGCTACTGGTAACTCTCGGAGCTCTGCCAACGCGCGCCTGCGCGGGGTCGGGCGCTGAGTGTTCAGAACCCGGGTCGGAAATGCACCAAAACCGAAGGCCAGCGCATGAAGTCACCCCAGCGTCCGAGGATGCTGGCCTGTTCCAGAATGCCATCAGCAGTCTGGTGGTGGAACTTGTGCCCCAGATGCGCCGGAATGACCGCGGTGATCTGATCATTCGCGGGTTTGTGAATTCGAAGTACGATGTCGACGTATTCTTTGCCGGGCGCCGTGCCCGGGATGCTGCTCCGATTGAACGTCGTCTCAAAACCATGCTGTCGCGCGCCCGCTCCGCGGCGAAAGCCGAAGGTATCCAGGAAACGGACACAGACCGCATTCGCTGGCCAATCCGCGCCGAAGGCGCATGGCGCCGCCGCGTACAAAGGGACGAATGGGGCTGGGAAACAGGCACTTACCACCTTGTTGTATCGCGCTGGTCTTATGTCGATGAGGACGGCATGACCACAGTCTGTGGTGCGCCCCCCATCATCACGGCACCGTCAGAGCGGCCAGATTAGCGGAATTGTCAGTGACACCAGGACAGCCGTTGACAGATTAAGGGGCAGCCCCACACGGATGAAATCGGTGAACCGGTATCCACCGGGACCATAAACCAGCGTGTTCGTCTGATACCCGATCGGTGTCGCAAAGGCACAGGACGCCGCAATCATAACGGTCACAACCAGGGGCCGCGGATCAAGTCCCAGCGCGATCGCAAGCCCGATGGCGAGCGGCGTCATGATCACCGCCACCGCATTGTTTGATACCAGTTCTGTCAGCGTGGAGGTCATCACAAAGACTGCCAGCAGGACAGCGCCCGGTGGCAGGGTCGCCAGAACCGGGGACACCGCGTCCACGATCAGCGCCACGGCCCCCGAATGCTGAAGCGCCGCGCCAACCGCCAGCATCGAGAAAATCAGCGCCAGGAGCCGCCCGTCGACGAAGGAAAAGGCTTCGTCCGCATCAATACATCCGCTGACCAGCACGAGAGCCACCGCCAGCACCGCTAGCAGCAGGATCGGAGCCACATTCAGTGCGGCCAGCCCCACAATTCCCACAAGCACGGCGATGGCGATAGGAGCATGACTTCGGCGATACGCACGCTCCGAGGGCTGCGCCACATCAACCATATCCATATCCGCAGCGAGGCGGCTTATGTCTTCCGGCGCGCCCTCAAGCAGCAGCGTATCGCCGACACGTACCACCAGATCATCCAGCTGACGGCCGATATTCTGGTTTCTCCGGTGGACCGCGAGCGTATAGACACCGTAGCGGCGGCGCAGACGCAGCGCCCCCAGCATCCGGCCGATCATCCGGCAGCCTGGCGTGATGAGAACCTCAACCGTTGTGGTTTCGACCGAAGATACCTGATCCACCAGCCGCAGTTCACGGTTGTTCTGAAGGCCCAGCAGTTCGGTCATCCGTGTCCGCAGAACCACCCGGTCACCCGTCTGAAGCGTCACGCCCTGCAGCGCACGACGCAGGGAGGCATCGCCCCGGATCACGTCAACCAGCCGCACACCATCCCGTTTGAAAAGCGCGACGTCCAGCACTGCCTCACCGATCAGGTTACTGTCGGGCGGTATCACGGCTTCGGTGAAAAACTTCTTCTGCGACGGATCAGACAGCAGACTGGCCATGCTGTCCCGATCCGGTAAAAGACGCGGCGCGATCACGCTGAGATAAAAGAGCCCCCACAGGCAAACGACAAGGCCCACGGGCATAATCTCAAAAATCGTAAAGGCCGCGAGCCCCTCACCACGTGCCACACCATCGACCAGCAGGTTTGTTGACGTCCCGATCAGGGTCAGCGAACCGCCCATGATCGCAGCATAGGACAGTGGGATCAGCAGCTTAGAGGCCCGTGTCCCCAGGGTCTTGCTGAGCTGGACCACGACAGGGATCATGACGACCACTACGGGTGTGTTGTTCATAATCGCAGACGCGCCCATGACGGACAGGATGACGCCCGCAACAGCGGAACGGGGATGCGTGCGTGCATATTTCTCTGCCAGACGCGTCAGTACATCCAGAGCGCCGGTGCGGACCAGCGCGCCCATCACGATGAACATCGCCGCAATTGTCCAGGGCGCCGGGTTGCTCAGCACAGCCAGCGCGTTGTCATAGGGCAGAACACCGAGCGCCAGCATCAGCGCAGCACCGGCAATGGCCACCACTTCGGTTGGGAAGGTCTCCCGCACAAACAGCGTGAACATGACCGCAACAACAAGAAGTGTGAGCAGTGCGCTGGTTGTCTGGGAAAAGTCGAACAGCGAAATCACGGAGCGCCTGTCCTGTTCATTGTGGCATCTGCAGCACTCTGGCCGATTGCTCAGGTTCCGGCAAGCGCCTGTCGGGGGCGCGGCTGCACCAGGTACATCCCCGCAAACATCAGCGCCATAGCTGCCCAGATTCCGGGCGCATAGGCCTCCCCCAGGATAAGCCGGGCCCACAGAACGCCAAAACCGGTCACAAGGTAGCTGACCTGGACGGCAAACACGGACCCAGCGCGGCCCACGAGCCACACGTAGCCTACATAAACCATAACATGGATGGCGGACGCCAGGATATGCGCCTGACCTTCCGTGGTCAGAGCCGCTGCCGGAGAAATCCATTGTCCGGACAGCACCGCCACCGGCAGCATCAGAACGGCCCCCATCAGCGAGGCACCATAGAGCACTTGAAATGGTTCCATCCCTGCCGTGCCTGTGCGTGCCACCAGATTGCCTTCGAGGCCGTAGCAGAGGCTGCTGACCAGCGCGATTATCACCCAGAAGACCGGCAGGTTCAGCGCCTCGGCTCCTGGCAGCGCAATCAGAAGCACGCCACCCAGACCACACAGCAGGCCAAGGAAACGACGCCCGGAAAACCGGTCCAGTCCCAGTGCCAGAGCAATCGGAAAGGCCCACATCGGTACCATCGAGAGCAGCAGCGACAAAACCCCTGCCGGCAGATGCACCGCTGCCTGAAACGACGTCGAATTCGGCACGACAGTGCCCACGACAAGCACCATCAGGCAGATGCCGATCTGCGGGCGCGCACGCGGAAGGCTCGTACCGCGCAGCAGGCCGATTACCGCCATCAGCGCGGCGCCGATCGCAAGTTGCCAGAAGATCAGGCCAAAGTGTTTGTATCCGGTCGATACGGCGATTTTGGTCAGCGGCAGTGTCATGCCCCAACCCGCCCCCATGATCACCAGCATACCGGTCAGGAACAGGATTTCACGGCGTGTCAGGTGCGTCATGGCCCCGAAGGTTCCAGCAATCCTCCATTGCGCACCATTGCAATACGCGTCGCTGCCCCGGTCCGGTCGTCCGTTTCAACATAGACGCCCGACAGCGTGGCTTCGCCATTGGCCGGTGTGAAACGTTCCTTTGGCATTCCCGTCAGGAACCGCCGCAGAGGTTCTGTTTTCTCCATTCCGATCACGGAGTGGTAGTCACCGCACATGCCCGCATCCGTGATATACCCCGTGCCGCGCGGCAGAACCATCGCATCCGCCGTCGGTACATGCGTGTGCGTCCCTGCCACGAGGCTGGCCCGCCCGTCGCAGAAATGCCCCATCGCCATTTTTTCAGACGTGGCCTCGCAGTGGAAATCCACAATAACCGCCTGCGCCATGCCCCCGCGCGGGTGGGTTTTTAGAACCGGCTCCAGCGCAGAAAAAGGATCACCGAAGGGGCGCTTCATAAATACCTGGCCCAGCGCCTGAGCCACCAGCACCTTGCGGCCGGTTTTGGTTGTGAAGAGCGCGGCCCCCTTACCCGGCGCCGCCTTTGAAAAATTCAGCGGGCGGATGATGCGCGGTTCCTGCTCTATGAACTGCAGCATGTCCTTCTGATCAAAGGCGTGATCACCGAGCGTCAGGCAATCCGCCCCGGCATCCAGCAAAGTCTTCGCATGCGCACCGGACAGCCCCATACCGGACGTGGAATTTTCCGCATTGATGACAACAAAGTCCAGTTTCCAGTCCGCCCTGAGGCGTGACAGGTTCTCTGTGACAGCGCGCCGTCCGGCCCGCCCCATAACATCGCCGAGAAACAGGATCTTCATAACGATCAGCCCTATGGCGGCCTGAGGTGCAGAGCAAGAGCCACAACAACATTTTTTGCCCGCACCGACAGCCTGGGCAGCGGCCGCGGGGCTGTCTGTTGCAACGTATGGCTGTGCTGTGCCAACGTGGTTGCCTCAGAACCCGCGCCCACCATCCGGACTGGCGCACACAACGATAAGGACCCGACATGACATGGACAGAGACTGAGAAAAGCGGCGGCCTTGCGGTCATTACCGGTGGTGCAAGCGGTGTGGGTCTGGCGGCGGCAGAGCTGCTTTCCGGCCGGGGATTTGACCTGTTGCTTGCAGACCGTGATGCAAACGCGCTGGAAAAGGCGGCTTCCGGCCTGAAGGCAGGCGGGGCCAGTGTGCAGACCGCTGTGGTCGATGTCGCGGACACCGCAGCCATGCACAAGCTTGCAGACCACGCTTTTGCCTCTGGTCCGGTCGCGGTGCTGATGAACAATGCGGGCATAGCGCGGCCGACAGGCACAACGACTGAACCGGATGTCTGGCGGCAAATTCTCGACGTGAATTTTTATGGCGTTCTGAACGGCGTACAGGCTTTTGTGCCGCGCATGAAGGACGCCGGACGCGCCGCTGCGGTGATCAACACCGGCTCCAAGCAGGGCATCACCACGCCTCCCGGAAACCCGGCCTACAACGTCAGCAAGGCAGCGGTCAAAGTTCTGACCGAACAGCTGGCACATGAGTTGCGCGAGGAAGCGAGCCAGGTGAGCGCGCATCTGTTCGTGCCGGGTTTCACCTATACCGGGATGATCGCGGCTTTCATGCCGGAAAAACCACCCGCCGCCTGGACCAGCACCGAATGCGTAGACTATCTGTTCGACCGCGTCGCACAGGGAGATTTTTATATCCTCTGTCCGGACAACGATGTCACAGAAGCAAAAGATGCCCGGCGGGTGCTCTGGGCTGCAGGGGATATCGCGGAAAACCGTCCGGCCCTGTCGCGCTGGCACCCGGAGTGGAAAGACGCGTTCACCCGGTTTGAAGGCAGCTGATCAGCGAAAATCCGTGATCCCTTCCTCGGTGATGATCAGGTCCAGCGGCTGGTCGGTCGGCTCCAGCGGCAGGCCAGCGGCCTGCTGTGCGGCGTAGGCAAAACCAATGGCCAGTGTTGCACGGCGGGCCCGCAGCATCTCCAGCGTCCGGTCATAAAAGCCGCCACCATAGCCCAGGCGCCCGCCTGAGCCATCGAACGCCACGAGCGGGACGATCACGATCTCCGGCTCAAAAAACAGCGGATCGGCCGGGATCAACGCACCAAACGCACCTTCGGTCATTGCTGCATCGGGCTCCCACCGGGCAAACCGCAGCGGCTCCCCTGCCCCGGTGATCACCGGCACGCCAACAGGGCCGTGCGCGGCGGCTTCGTCCATCGCGGGCAGCGGGCTGATTTCGGTCCGGATCGGCATATAGCCGGACACCGGAACACCCCGGTGCCCCGCCAGAAAAGAGGACAGATGCCCCGCACCGGCCCCGGTGTCAGCGGCATGCGCTATTTTGCGGCGGGCGAACCCTTCCTTGCGGGCCGCGGCTTTTACCTCCTTCAGATTACCGCTCACAGCAGCACCAGAACGGCGAGACCCAGAAAGGCGAAGAAACCAACGACATCCGTCACGGTGGTCACAAAGGCACCTGACGCCAGCGCCGGATCGACCCCGACGCGTTCGAGGATCACGGGTATGACTGTGCCTGCAAGCCCGGCCACCACAAGGTTGATGACCATCGCAGCCGCGATGACATATCCCAGCGCAGGCGAGCCGAACCAGATAAAGCCCACGATGCCCATCACCACGGCAAAAATCGTCCCGTTCACAAGACCCACCAGAACCTCGCGCCGGATCACCCGCCAGACGTTAGCCCCTGTGAGGTCTTTGGTGGCAATCGCGCGCACCGCGACGGTCAGCGATTGCGTACCGGCATTGCCACCCATCGAGGCGACAATCGGCATCAGCACGGCCAGCGCCACAATCTGAGCCAGAGCCACCTCAAACTGAGCAATGACCATCGACGCCGCGATGGCTGTCACCAGATTGACCGCCAGCCAGGGCAGGCGCTGTTTTGTTGTCTCAAGAACCCTGTCCGACAATGAGCCTTCGCCGACGCCTGCAAGGCGCAGGATGTCTTCCTCGTGTTCCTCGTCCAGAACTACCATGGCGTCGTCAATTGTGATCACCCCAATCAGACGATCCTCGTCATCAACAACCGGGGCGGAGATCAGGTGGTACTGGTTAAAGGCATAGGCCACGTCGGATCTCGTCCTGCATCACAGGAATGACCTGAAACGTCTCTTCGCGCAGATCCATCAGACGGGTTTCCCGTTTGGACCGCATGATCTTACCAAGCGTGACATTGCCGACCGGATGCAGGCGCGGGTCAACAATTACCATGTGATAAAACTGTGCGGGCAGATCGTCTTCGGGTGTGGCGCGCAGATAATCAATCGCTTCGCCGACGGTCCAGTGCTCCGGGGCCATGACGACCTCGCGCTGCATCAGCCGCCCGGCGGAATACTCCGGGTAACTCAGTGCCTGCTCAACGGCGGCCCGGTCCGAGTCTTCCAGCGCGTCAAGAATGGCTTCCTGCTGATCGTCCTCAAGGTCTTCTACCAGATCGACCACATCGTCGCTGTCCATCTCGCGCACGGCCTGGTTCAGCACCTGCGGGGTCAGAACACCGATGACCTCCTCGCGGAGGCCCTCATCAAGTTCAGACAGGATTTCACCGTCAAACTCACGGTCATAGAGGCGGATCAGCCGTGTGCGCTCAAACGCATTGATCTGTTCCAGAAGGTCCGCAATATCCGCCGCATGCAACGGCTCCATCAGCTCGGTGAGCTTGTCCCGGTCTTCGATATCAACCGCATAGAGGATCGAAGCAATGGCCCGGGGCCCCAGCAGATAAGCGTCGTCTTCTGCCTCCGGTTCAATCTGATCTGTCTGATCCGACATCACGACCCTCTTGCTTGCATGTGCGGACCATAAGGGCGGCACCGGCGGGATACAATGGTCGCGCGCACCCCGTTGTGGCGGTGCTGCGAACTGCCTAGTATCGCTGCATGAGCACACAGTTTCTTCTGACCGGCGCGACGTTCGAGACATCCGGAAATCCAATGACGTCCCCCTGGCAGGACGCGGTGCGGATCAACACGTCCGGGGCGGTTCTGACCGAAAACGGGCGGATTTCGGCTGTCGGCAATCCAGATGAACTGCGCGCGGCGCATCCCCGCGCAAATCCTGTCGATTACAGCGGCAAACTGATCTGCCCGGGGTTTGTGGATGCCCATGCGCACTACCCGCAGACCGCCATGATCGCCAGCTGGGGCAAACAGCTGATCGACTGGCTGAACAGCTACACCTTCCCAGAGGAAATGCGTTTTGCCGATGCGGGTTTTGCCCGCGAAACAGCCGCGCGCTATCTCGACCTGATCACCGCGCATGGCACCACAACTGTCTGTTCCTACACAACGATCCATCCGGCCAGCGTTGATGCCTTCTTTGACGCAGCACAGGCCCGCAACATGGCCGTTGTGGCGGGCAAGACCTGCATGGACCGGAATGCGCCAGACGGTCTGAAAGATACCCCACAATCCGCATATGATGACAGCAAAGCACTGCTGGAACGGTGGCACGGCCGCGACCGGCTGCAGTACGCCATCACCCCGCGTTTCTCGCCCACTTCAACGCCGGAACAACTGCAGGCGATGGGCGCTTTGTGGGCGGAACACCCCGATTGCCTGATGCAGACGCATCTGTCGGAGCAACCGGACGAGGTCGCCTGGGTGGCTGAGCTGTTTCCGGGCGCGCGGGATTACCTGGACACCTATGAAGCTCATGGGTTGCTGGGCAAAAGGGGCGTTTTCGGCCACGCTATCTATCTGACCGACCGCGAGAAAGACCGCCTTGCTGAGACCGGGGCCGCACTGGTGCATTGCCCGACGTCCAATACTTTCATTGGTTCCGGCCTGATGGATGTGGCAGGCCTGGCCGCGCACGATATCAGGCTGGGACTGGCGACTGACACAGGAGGTGGTTCGTCCTTTTCAATGCTGCGCACCATGGCTGCAGCCTATGAAATAGCGCAACTCCGGGGCACAGCGCTGCACGCCGCACAGCTTCTCTGGCTGGCCACAGCAGGGTCTGCGGACAGCCTGCACATGGGTGATGAGATCGGGCGTCTGAGGCCCGGGAATGCAGCGGATCTGACCATTCTCAATCTTGCCTCCACCCCCGCCATTGCACAGAGACACGCGCGCGCCACAGACATCTGGGAAGCTGTGTTTCCAACCATCATGATGGGGGACGACCGCGCCGTAGCGGATGTCTGGATCAATGGAGAGCGGATCGCCCGTTAGGTGTGTCAGCAGCCGGAACTGGCCAGCACCATCACCCAGATATTCCCTTCATCCTGCACCAGCGCGAAATCGGCGACTTCCCGGGACAGCATGTTGCGGCGATGACCCTCTGAGCCGGCCCAGGCCGCCATGACTTCGGTCAGGTTCTCCTGACCTTTGGCGATATTTTCCGCCACGACACACCACCCATAGCCTGCGCGCGCAACGCGATCCGCGACAGCCGATCCGTCGCTGCCGGTGTGGGAGAAGAAATTCTCCTCTGCCATATCCTGTGCATGTGCACGCGCCGCCTGTTCCAGCATGACCGAATACTGCAGCGTGCTGCGGCCATTGTCTGTGCGGAAGGCATTCAGGGCATCAAGTGCTGCGGAGTCAGCGAGCGCATTTCCCGCGCAGCCGGCGCAAATTGCCGCGAGAACAGCAACGCGCATCAGAGGGTCTCCCGCAGATCGGCCGCCAGCCTGTTCTGACGCGCTATCAGTCCGGCCATGTCGAGGGTCTGTACCTGGCCGTCGCGTACGATCACCCTGCCCTCAACCAAAAGGTCCCGCACCGTCACCGGCCCTGCCAGCAGCAGAGCAGCGGGATCCCAGCTCCCTGCGGCTTCAATGCCAGACACATCCCAGATTGCTATGTCCGCCCGTGCGCCGGGTTCTATGCGCCCGCAGTCAGAGCGTCCCAGGACCTCAGCGCCGCCCCGCGTCGCAATTTCCAGCGCTTCGCGCGCGCTCATCGCATCAGCACCGGACGCCACCCGTTGCAGCAGCATCGCCTGCCGGGCCTCAGCAACCAGGTTGCCAGCATCATTACTTGCCGAGCCATCAACACCCAGCCCGACCGGAACGCCGGCATCCCGCATGGCCCGGACAGGTGCGATCCCGCTGCCAAGCCGGCAGTTTGAACACGGGCAATGCGCAACACCGGTTTTGGTCCGGGCAAAAAGCGCCTGTTCTGACGCGTCCAGCTTAACACAATGAGCATGCCAGACATCCGGTCCGACCCAGCCCAGCTCTTCGGCATATTGCCCCGGCCGGCATCCGAAGGTTTCCAGCGAATATGCGATATCCTCGTCATTTTCCGCAAGATGCGTGTGCATCATGACGCCTTTGTCCCGCGCAAGAACTGCTGCGTCCCGCATGAGATCGCGGCTGACAGAGAACGGCGAACAGGGCGCAACCCCAACGCGGCACATCGACCCGTCGGCAGGATCGTGGAACGCATCGATGACACGAATGCAGTCCTCAAGAATGTCGGCTTCGCGTTCGACCAGATCATCCGGCGGCAACCCGCCCCGCGACACGCCAATGCTCATCGCGCCCCTGGTCGGATGAAACCGCAGGCCCACCTCTGCTGCGGCGTGGATCGTATCCTCCAGACGCGCGCCATTGGGATAAAGGTAAAGGTGGTCGCTGCTGAGTGTGCAGCCGGACAGTGCCAGCTCACAAAGACCGACCTCGGCCGACGTGAAAAAATGCTCTGGCGTGAACCTGGCCCAGATAGGGTACAGCGTCTGCAGCCAGCCAAAGAGCAATGCATCCTGGCCGCCGGGCACGGCGCGCGTCAGGCTCTGGTAGAGATGATGATGGGTGTTCACGAGGCCGGGGGTCACGACACAGCCGGTCGCATCCAGAACTGGCGCATCTGACTGAAGGTCAGACCCAACCCCGGCAACGGTTCCACCGCGGATCAGAACATCAGCGCCAGTAAGCTCACGACGCTGATCATCCATCGTCAGAAGATGGTCGGCGCCCCGGATCAGAAGTTCTTTCACGCAGGTACCTTCGCCAGTATTTTCAGCGCTTCTGCGTGAAGATGCGGGTTGGCCGCTGCGATGGCGCGGCCGCCCATATGTGCCGGACCGCCCTGCCAGTCTGTCACTATTCCGCCTGCCGCCTGGACCACTGCGATCGGTGCCTGAATGTCGTAAGGCTGCAGCCCAGCCTCAATCACCAGATCGGCGTGCCCGGCAGCGACCAGAGCATACGCGTAACAATCCATGCCATACCGGGTCAGCTTCGCACCCGAGGCGACTGCATGAAAGCCCGCCCCCTCTTCCTTTGACCCGACTTCCGGGAACGTCGTGAACACAGTGGCCTGCGCCAGAGAGACATCCTTTCTGGTGCGCAGATCGCGGCGCCCCAGCGGGCCGTCACAGAAGGCGCCCGCGTCACTGCCGCAGAAACGTTCGCCGATATACGGCTGGTCGATCATGCCGAAGAACGGACCGGCACTGTCAGCAACCGCGATCAGAACGCCCCATGTGGGCGTGCCGCTGATAAAACCTCGGGTGCCGTCAATCGGGTCCAGGACCCAGGTCAGTCCGGTTTTCCCGGAAAGCGCTCCGAACTCTTCGCCCAGAATGCCGTCGTCGGGACGGTGTCTGGCGAGGACGTCGCGCATGGCCAGCTCAGCTGCCCGGTCAGCTTCTGTGACGGGATCAAAGCCGTCGTCCAGTTTGTTGTCGGTCAGCGTGCCAGCATTGCGGAAAAACGGCAAAATGGCCGCGCGTGCAGCATCGGCCATTTCGTTAGCAATATTGGTAATGCTGCTCAGGTCGCAGCTGTGTCGGGCATTGTCAGTCATTCTGAAAGACGTGCCAGTTGTGCAGCGCCCATGCAAGAGCCAGGCCGCCGCAAATTCCGGTCAGGCGACGTCGCTCAGCACACGTGCCAGTTCGAACAGGCGCCGGCGCTGATTTTCAGGGATCGCGTAATAAGACCTCACGAGGTCCATTGCTTCCTTGTCGCCCATCATATCAGCCGGGATTGCATCCGCCTGCGTTTCTTCGGCGCCGTCAGATTTCAGCCCCTCAAAGAAAAAGGCGACATCCACTTCCAGAGCGTCGGCTATATCCCAGAGCCGGGATGCGCTGACACGGTTGGCCCCGGTCTCGTATTTCTGGATCTGCTGGAATTTGATCCCAACGGCTTCGGCCAGTTTCTGCTGTGTCATGCCGACGAGCCAGCGTCTTTGCCGAATTTTCTTCCCTACATGGACATCCACTAAGTGCGCCATTTGTATTTCCTTAATTCAGCCCGGTTACCTCCGGGCGCGAGGCGATGAAGTCATGAACCGTGACATCGAACGCCACAAACTGATTACAGCCGAAATAATATGGAAATTGACACACAGATCAATAAAAATGACGTGTCCGGACAGGCGCGCAGATTCCGGGCTGCGGGATTTCAGAGATTGAAATGCCCGGAGTTATGAACCGAATTGTCTCAAAAACACCTGTGGCCCCTTGTAGTTGGGTGCAAGTATTCGGATTTTTCGTTTTTGGCGGCACACTTAAGGGTTGTAGGCAGCCTTAAGACAAACTGAAATGAAGGTTAACGTCGTGTGCGAAAATATGGCAGCACATCTGCATTTCTGCACACCAGCTTTCGCTCTGGCACCCCCGGATTTCCCACCTTCTCTTTCGTGACGTTACGTCAATAAACGGAAGATAAACGGTTTTTGCGAATCCATTGCAGCTGCAGCATCACCCGGCGACTGACCTGAGGCGCGGTGCTTCAGTGCCGGAAAACGCCCTGCGCAGCAAATCCGCAAGGCTGTCGTGCACCAGCCCTTTGCCCGTCTGGGCACCGTGCAGGTTTATCAGCTGAACCGGCAATTCCGCCAATGCACCTCCATGCTCTATCCTTTCCAAGTGGGGTGGCTCGGTCCCCTCGATCATCGTATGGATCGCCAGATCGGCGCTCACCGTCGCCTCGATGGTCCTGTCGCTTTCGGTCTCGACAATCACGTCCCAGGGAATATCGGCGGTATCTAGCGCCTCTACGACGCGTGGACGGAAGGTGC
This sequence comes from Roseobacter sp. S87, assembly GCF_055693285.1. Next base: position 405,813 of record NZ_JBVFTR010000004.1, on the reverse strand, counting down.
ATAACCTGCCAAAAGCCAGCTTCAGTGGTCGTTGCCGCCACGCCGCACCACCCGGCGCCCCGACCCAGCGCAGCGGCTTGCTGCAGAGGGTCTCAGCACCCGGCTCGGTGTCCGTTTCTGTCGTCAGGATCATGTCGCACTCCCCCCTGCCGAACTGTTGTTTCAGCGCGAGGGTATAGGAGGACACAAGCTGAACTTTGACCCTGGGGAAAGCCGCATGGAACTGTTTCAGCACCTGCGGGATCGCCGGGTACACAATGTCGTGCGGAACACCCAGAACGATTTCTCCCTCATAAGCCTGATCCGTCAGTCGGCTGATCACCTCATCGTTCAGCGCAATCATACGTCGCGCATAAACCAGCAGCTGTTCTCCGGACGCTGTCAGCGCGATGGTCCGTCCCGACCGGTCCAGCAACTCAAGCCCCAGCAGTTCCTCCAGCCGCTTCAGCTGCATGGAAACAGCAGACTGCGTGAGATGCAGAAAACCGGCGGCCCGCGTGACACCTCCGGCATCAGCAACAGCCACAAAAGAGCGCAGGGTCGTTATATCCAGATTTCTCATATCAATTTCCCTGATGTTTATCCCAACAAACATTCACTTTCCAAATGAACCACAACAAATCATATAAATCAACATCGCTGATCATGATCGGCAAAAACATCACAGAACGGAAAGGAAAGTCCGATGTTTTTTACAGATACAATCACTCGCCCGGCGTCGCATGGCCCCCGCCGTACCTCTCTGAAGTCACGCCTCAGCCTCTGGCGTACGCGCCGCGCGCTGGCGAAACTCGATGCCGCTGGCCTCGCGGATGTCGGAATCTCTCCCGACGACGCCCGGCACGAAGCGTCGCTGACCATCTGGGACGTTCCGGACAGCTGGAAAACCCGCTGAAAAGTGGGGATTCCGGGGCACATTAACCTCTTATTCACCAAATCGGGGCAAACCCGCGCATTCCCGACCGAAAAGCCTTGAAATAGACACCTTCGCCACCGATATTTGTCGCGAGAGCGCGCAGAAGGTCTGACGCGCCAGATGTTTTAACTGGAGGTCTTTAGATGGCTGACGTGAATACAATCCGGTCAGCGGCCGGATCCCGCGCCGCCCAGATTGATGAGGGACTGCGCGCCCATATGAACAAAGTCTACGCGACAATGTCCGTAGGCATGCTGATCACTTTTGCTGTTGCTTGGGCCGTTGGCACGGCACCCGCGCTGATGGCCGTGTTCCGTGACCCGATCACGCTGCAACCCAATATTCTGGGCTGGATCGTGATGTTCGCGCCGCTGGGCATGGTGTTCATGTTCGGCGCTATGATCAACAAGTTCTCGGCCGCCGCAGCGCAGCTGTTTTTCTACGCCTTCGCAGGCGTTATGGGCCTGTCCATCTCGTGGATCTTTGTTGCTTTCACCGGCATGTCGATCGCTCAGATATTCCTGATCACCTCCATCGCTTTCGCCGGCTTGTCGCTCTGGGGCTACACTACCAAGAAAGACATTTCCGGCTGGGGCAGCTTCCTGATCATGGGCGTTATCGGCCTTGTGGTGGCATCAATCGTCAACATCTTCCTCGGCTCGCCGGCGATCATGTTTGCGGTTTCCGCGCTGGGTGTTCTGATCTTCGCCGGTCTGACCGCGTATGACACTCAGAACATCAAGAACACGTACCTGGCGCACGCGCACCACGGCGACCAGGAATGGCTGCAGAAGTCGGGCATTATGGGCGCTCTGAGCCTGTACCTGAACTTCATCAACATGTTCATGATGCTGCTGCAACTGTTCGGCAACCGCGAATAAGCAGCGCCACAGTGAACTGAATTCAAAAGCCGGGTACGAAAGTGCCCGGCTTTTTCAATGGAAGAATGCAAATCCATGACACGTATTCCTGCAGGAACGGCAAAGACAGATATCGGTCCCCCGGACGATGCTCTGGGCCAGTACAAAGCCGAGTTGCTGAGTGATACCGGCGGGCTGACCCAGTTTGGTGCTTTTGTCGAAGAACTCGCGCCGGGTGCCGCCTCCTCATATGATCACTGGCATGCCAGCGAGGATGAGATGGTTTATATCCTCGAAGGTGAGGTCACCCTGAGGGAGAATGGCAAAGAGCACGTGCTGCGCCCCGGAGACGCCGCCTGCTGGCCTGCAGGCGATGACACGGCCCATTGCCTGCGCAACCTGTCACCAGAGCCTGTGCGCTACCTGGTGATCGGCACGCGGCTTCCGCAGGACCGTGTTACTTACCCCGACTTAAAACGCGTGCTGCACTACGACAGGACAACGGACACAAGGCGCTACACCGATCTGAGCGGCAATCCTGCGGAAAAGCCTTTCTGACCCGTCGCCGTAACGGAAAAAGCCGCGCATAAAGCGCGGCCTTTCGGTCGTCCGGTATCAGGCGATCTTACTTGATCTTGCCTTCTTTGTATTCGACGTGCTTGCGCGCGACGGGGTCGTATTTACGCACGACCATCTTTTCGGTCATCGTCCGCGCGTTTTTCTTTGTGACGTAGAAATGGCCTGTCCCCGCCGAGGAGTTCAGACGAATCTTGATCGTGGTTGGCTTGGCCATGGTTTGTCTCCTGCTGCTGCCCTGCTCCGGTGAGGGGCGGCGTGAAATCCTGAAGCCCGGCTTTTACCCGGATGCGGGCCTGAGTCAACCGCAAAAGCCGGGCCTGGCGTTCATTTCATGTATGCTTCCGGCAAAAGCCCGGAGCATGTTGCGCCCCGGGCTTTTACCTCGTTTCATTTGCGCCGTTTAAGACGACATATCATAGGCGCGTTCGCCATGGGCGCTGAGATCCAGACCGGTCGTTTCCTCTTCATCCGACACCCGCAGCGGCACGACAGCCCGCACCACCAGGATGATCACAACGGTCGTGACAAGCGTCCAGACACCGACCACCGCCAGACCGCCCAGCTGCGCCGTCCAGGATGCATGACCGAATACCGCCAGCATTATGATGCCGAACATGCCGCCCACACCGTGCACCGCAAAAACGTCCAGCGTGTCATCGATGTTCAGCACGTTTTTCACGACCCCGCAGAGTTCCTGACACATAATGCCCGCGACGGCCCCGATCAGAAGTGCCTCAACGGGACTGACTGAGCCCGAGGCCGGTGTGATGGAGGCGAGACCAGCGATTGTACCGGTGACCATGCCAACCAGCGACGCCTTGCCGTAGCGGAACTTTTCCCAGCCTGCCCATGTCAGCGACGCCGTCGCCGCAGAGATGTGGGTCACGGTCAGCGCCATGGCGGCGCCCCCGTCCGCTGCAAGCTGCGATCCGCCATTAAAGCCAAACCAGCCGACCCACAGCATGGCAGCCCCGATCATCACCATGCCCGGGTTATGGGGCGGTACGTTCTTGTTGCTCCGCGGCCCGAGCATAGCGGCCAGCACAAGGGCTGCGATACCTGCTGTCTGGTGCACGACAATACCACCGGCAAAGTCGTTTACGCCATCGGCAAACAGGGACCATTCAGCGCCGGCCAGCAGTCCCCCGCCCCAGATCCAGTGCGCGACCGGTGCATAGCAGATCAGCATCCACAGGCCGGAAAACGCCATGACAAAGGCGTATCCGATACGTTCAACATAGGCACCAACGATGAGCGCCGGTGTGATGATAGCGAAAGTCATCTGAAAGGCGAAAAAGAGTACTTCCGGGATAGTGCCCGATACCGTCTCGGCATCAACGCCGTTCAGAAAGGCCTTGCCCAGACCGCCCCACCAGGCGTTCCCGTCGCCAAAGGCAATTGAGTAGCCAAGCGCCAGCCAGAGAATGCTCATCAGACAGGCAATCGAGAAGCACTGCATGAAAACACTCAGCACGTTGCGCGCCCGCACAAGCCCGCCATAAAACAGCGCCAGTCCCGGCAGCGTCATAAACAGCACAAGCGCCGTTGCCACGATGATCCAGGCGGTATCCGCACCAACCATGATTCTTTCCTCCCCACGTCAGAATTGCGCTGTGGGTGGAACAAAGACCTGCCGAATAAAACAGCAGAAACCACACATGGTGCCCGTTTATGCGCCAATTCTGAAAACGCCTCAAAATTAAGCGCTCTGGGCGGGCTTGTGGTGAAAAAAGCGGCGCGTTGAAATCACCGCTTCACCCTCAAAGCTCGACGCGCACTTCATGCATCCACAGCTTCGCAGGCCGTGACAGCATGAACACCACGACGTCCGCGAGGTCATCGGGTTCGGTGAAAATATGGTTCGGAACGTCCTCGCCTGCCTTGGCAAACATGCCGGTGTTGGTCCCGGACTGATACAGGCCCGCAACACGCACACCGGTTTCCGCTTCGTCTGTTTTCAGAACGTCCGTAAATCCGCGCATCCCGTATTTGGTCGCCGTGTAGACCGACTGTCCGGCCTGCGCCACGACACCCGACTTCGAGATGACATTCAGAACAGCCGCCTCGCCACGGGTACGCAAACCGGGCAACAATGCCCGTGTGAGCTGGATTGTGCCCGTCAGGTTCGTGCGGATCGTCGCCTCAAGCATATCTTCGGTAATCGTGTCCAACGGCCCGGTTTTGTGCCAGATGCCCGCGTTGTTCACCAGAATATCAGGCGCACCGACACGCTGTGGAATCTCGGTGGCGACAGCAGCAATCGCGGCAGGGTCCGTCATGTCACAAACAATTCCCGCAGCTTTCGGCGCACCGGCCGCAGTCATCTCAGCCTCTACAGCTTCAAGCCGTTCAGTGTTCCGCCCGAGCGCCGCGACACCGCAACCGGCCGCCGCCAGCTTCAGACAGATATGTCGGCCGATCCCGTCGCTGCCACCCGTGACAACTGCTGTTTTCCCTTTAAGCTCCATGACTTGATCCTTCTGATTTTCAGGTGCGTGGAAGGCCTGTAAGCCGGATTCTGTTCCCCGGGGGCGAACCCCGGATCGATGACCATTCCTCTGACTGCCCGGTTGCCCGGACAGCTATAGCTGCCAACCCGGATCTGCGGGGGCAAAAGCGGCCCCGTCCGGTCACCCGGACACGCGATCCCTATTTGGCATTGCTCCCGGTGGGGCTTGCCATGCCGCACCCGTTGCCAGGCACGCGGTGGGCTCTTACCCCACCGTTTCACCCTGACCAGGTGCCGGTTTCGGTTGCCCGACCCTGCATCTGGCGGTCTGTTTTCTGTGGCGCTTTCCGTCGGGTTCCCGGAAGGTTTCCCCGCCGCTCCCCGCCCGGGCGTTACCCGGCACCGCTGCTTTTCGGAGTCCGGACTTTCCTCGACACCGTTTGACCGGTGCCGCGGCCATCCGGCCTTCCACGCGTTGCGCGTCTTGCGCGCAATTGACAGCCCAGTCAATGGGCATATTCAGAAATGCAGAGGCGACTGCACTAAGGCATCTGTCACGCGGCACCGAAGTCATTGAGGTAAGACAACATCACCAAGCGGTCCGCACCGTTCGGAGGCCCTCCCGATGCAGGCAGGAACCGGTCGCGGAAAGACTGCAGCTTGGCAGACAGGGGCCCGTCGGCAGTGTACCCGATTTCCGCCAGGAGTTCTGTACATTCTGCTGGATCGAACCCGTCACGAAAAAGCTCTGTAACAGGTTGAAAATCAGGCGAGGCAGCGAGGCCACGCATCTGCAGCCGCGCCCAGTCAAAGCGCGGCCCGGGGTCTGTTTTGCGGCCTGGGGCCATGTCGGAATGTCCGATCACGTTTGTCGGTAAAATTTCCCAGCGTTGCACAATGTCCCTCAGGAGGTTCTCGAGCGCCGCCATCTGCGGTTCCGGGAACGGATGTGCACCGGTATTATCCAGCTCAATACCGATCGAGCGGGAGTTGATATCCTCCAGCCCACGCCACGCGCCTGCGCCCGCGTGCCAGGCACGGTGTTCTTCGTCCACGAGACGGGTCACGGCGCCCTGCCTGTCGATGATGTAATGTGCAGACACTTCCGCTGCCGGATCGCTCAGGCGGGCAATCGCCGCTTCGGCGCTTTCCATCGCGGTGTAGTGAATGACAACAATCTCCGGAAGAAGGCCGTTTTTTCGCGGCCCAAAGTTCGGAGACGGGCGGTGCAGCACGGCCGCTTCAGCCCTGAGATGCCTTGCGGAAGGGCGTCGGATCCCAGGCGCAGGCATACCCATCACCATCCGGATCCAGCCCCAGACGGTCACGTGCGGGGCCGCCCCGCTCCAGAAATTCAATCTGAGCAAGATCAGGTGACGCGTATTTTGCACAGTTCCGTTCAGCGCGTGCCGCCCCGTTCAGGCCTGCGCGCGCATAGACGCGTGCGCCGACCGGGTGCGATGTCTGCAGTGCAAAGGCCACGACATTGGGCTGGCTGTCACCGCTGCGTTCCGGCAGCGCCTGAGGCTGCACAACCTGATACTGAGCCCGGTTGCGTTCGATGCGCGCAGCATCACTTTCAATCGTCTGGCGGCCTGCGACTGCTTCAAAGTCATTCTCGTCTGAAATACCCGGATTGTTCACCACCACCGGCGCCGGATTTGACGGGCTGGCCTGCACTGGTTCAATACCGGAGTTCAGCGCGGCGCTGTCCGGTGCGGGACCGGTGCGTGTCTGATTCAGGACGCGCGTGGTTTCTGCGGCGGTGGCTTCGGCAGAGCCCGGAACCGGGCTGACACCCGTTACGGGCGGCGGGGCGCCGGTGCCTCCGACGGGCGCGCGGACCGTTTCCGGCACCCGGAACTGGCTGTTCTGCAGGGCCGCATCGCGCGCCTGCTGTTCCTCGAACGAGGTGCCGAAACCGACGCCCCGGGCACTGTCAGGGATCTGAGGCGCGCAGGCCGCGACCCCCGCCATCAGGAATGGAGCAAAGACAAAACGAAAACGCATGAATGAGCCTGCCGGGATTTTGATTTGCCTCAGGCTACCACCATTTTCCCGGCTTTGCCACAAAGCCCGCGGACTGCTCCAGGCGCCAGGCTGCCGACAGAAGGTCGGCTTCTGCCCAGGGCTGCCCGATCAGTTGCAGCCCGAGCGGCAGACCCTGATGGTCGAGACCTGTCGGCACTGCAACGCCGGGCAGACCGGCGAGGTTTACGGTCACGGTAAAGACGTCATTGAGATACATCGCCACGGGATCAGCATCGGTCATTTCACCGAGGCCAAAGGCAGATGAGGGTGTCGCCGGTGTCAGGATCGCGTCAATACCTTCGGCAAACACCTGCTCAAAGTCACGCTTGATTAGTGTCCGGACCCGCCGGGCCCGGTTGTAATAGGCATCATAAAAACCGGCAGACAGCACATAGGTGCCGATCATCACACGCCGCTGCACTTCCGGCCCGAAGCCTTCGGCGCGGGTTTTTTCATACATCTCCGTGATGCCATCGCCCTGTTCCAGCCGCGCACGGTGGCCATAGCGCACGCCGTCATAGCGGGCGAGGTTCGACGACGCCTCAGCCGGCGCAATGACGTAGTACGCGGGCAGCGCGTATTTTGTATGTGGCAGCGAGATATCCACGATCTCAGCCCCCGCATCCTTCATCATTGCGATGCCTTCCTGCCAGAGGGCCTCAATCTCATCGGGCATGCCATCCATGCGGTATTCCTTGGGGATGCCGATCTTTTTGCCACGGACATCGCCTGTGAGTGCCGCTTCAAAGTCCGGCACGGGCAGATCCGCGGATGTGCTGTCCTTCGGATCATGACCACACATCGCTTCGAGCATGATCGCAGCATCGCGCACGGATTTCGTCATCGGACCCGCCTGATCCAGCGAGGACGCAAAGGCAACGATGCCCCAGCGCGAACACCGGCCATAGGTCGGTTTGATTCCGACGGTGCCGGTAAACGCAGCGGGCTGACGGATTGATCCGCCGGTATCCGTGCCTGTTGCCGCAAGGCAGAGATCAGCTGCCACCGCGGCAGCCGACCCACCGGACGACCCGCCCGGTGTCAGCTGCGTGTCATCGTTGCCCCGGCGCCACGGATTGACCGCATCACCATAAACAGAGGTTTCGTTGGACGAGCCCATCGCGAATTCGTCCATATTCAGCTTACCCAGCATCACCGCACCCGCATCCGCGAGGTTCTGGCTGACCGTGCTTTCATATTCGGGCAGGAAGCCTTCGAGTATGCGTGAGCCCGCCTGGCTGGCCACACCCTTTGTGCAGAACAGGTCTTTGATGCCGATGGGCAACCCGCACATCGCGGGCGCGTCGCCCTGCGCGATCCGTGCGTCGGCAGCAGCGGCGCGGTCCAGCGCGAGTTCCGGTGTCTTGTGCACGAAGGCGTTCAGGACATCCGCCTGATCAATCGCCGTCAGGCAGGCTTCGGTCAGCTCCCGCGACGTGGTCTCGCCCGCGCGCAGCGCATCGCGTGCCTCTGCAAGGCCCAGTTCATTAAGCTTCGTCATTATTCAACCACCTTCGGCACTGCAAAGAAGCCCTCGCGCGCATCCGGCGCATTGGACAGGACTTTTTCCTGCTGGTTGCCGTCCTGCACCTCATCCACCCGACGCTTGAGCCGTTGTGGCGTGACGGAGGTCATCGGCTCCACACCTTCGACATCGACTTCGCTCAGCTGCTCAATAAAGCCCAGAATGGTGTTGAATTCCCCGGCCAGTGCCGGCAGCGCTTCGGGTTCAACCCGGATGCGGGCCAGTTTGGCCACACGCGCAGCGGTGCTCTCGTCAATCGACATTCGGTGATCCTCTTTGCTCTTGCCGCCGTTTACCGCGCGCCCGCGCTGTTGCCAAGCCTGTGCGCGTGGTAAACCGCGATCATCCAGCCCAGCATCAGACCATTGAGGAGATGCCAGGCAAAATGCGTTCCCAGCGGCAGGGCATCGCACAGCGGAATATCGAAGGTGCGGAACGTCAGTGACACAATCAAAATACCCGCTCCGATGGCCATACCCCGCGCCAGCACAGGCGCACGTCTGCGCAGCAGAAAAGCATAGATCAGAATGAGCAGCGGCACCGGAGCGTAACCTGCCGATGACCCAAACCCAGGGATCAGGCCAAACAAGGGCACAGTCAGCGCGGCATAGGGAATAAAGAGCGCCGTCAGAACAAGCGCCCGCCAGCCCCGCAGCCCCCAGCCGTCGCGGTTGATGGCGTAGAGATACAGCAGAATGAAAGCACCTATCGGAACGACATCGGCGATCGCTGACCAGACCTGCGCGTGCGTGTGAAACAGATAGCTGCCGAGCCCGATGCAGAACACGACTACACAGAGCGCGCGGGCCATGCCGTCACCGGCCGTCCGGTGCCAGAGCACGATGGCGGCGATGATAAAGGCAAGATTGGTGACCGCATTCACCGGTTCAGCCCAGTAGCCCGGGTCCATGCGCTCGCAGTAAGCGTCGATCTGGCGGGTCAGTTCCAAATTTAATCCTTTTGCGCGTTGAATTATACCAAAGGAGCCTTTTCTGCGGCGATTTCCCGGTTACTGTGCCACCTAAATCAACGGCGGAGAGGTTCAATGGATATCATCTGGATGGGACATGGCAGTTTTCGGATCGAAACCGGGGATCAGGTTCTGCTCGTCGACCCCTGGCTGACAGGAAACCCGATGCTGACCGAGGATCAGCACGAGGCGGCCACCTCGGGTGCGACCCATATCCTGATCACCCACGGCCACTTTGATCACACAGCGGATCTGGTGTCGCTTTCCAGATCGCTGTCCGCACCCGCCGTCGGTATCTATGACCTGATGGGGCATTTCGAAGAAACAGAAGGTCTCAGCACCATCGGTTTCAACATGAGCGGCAGGGTCATGCTGGGCAATGTGGCGGTCAGTATGGTGCCAGCGATGCATTCGACCTCACTGCCCGGTGCAAATGGTGCGCCTGTCGGCCGGGAGTGCGGTTACATCATCGAATCCGATGGACACACGCTGTATATCTCCGGCGATACCGGCATCATGGCGGACATGGCCTGGATCGCCGAATACTACCAGCCGGATGTCGGTATTCTGAGCGCGGGCGGCCATTTCACGATGGATATGAAAGGGGCTGCATGGGCTGCGAAGAAGTATTTTGACTTCAAAACAGTCATCCCCTGCCACTACCGGACGTTCGACATTCTGGAACAGTCTGCCGACGATCTGGCTGCGGGTCTGCCCGGCGTCGATGTAATCGAGCCGGAAGTCATGAAGCCGATCAGCCTTTGATCCATGCGCCGGTTTCGTCAGCGGCGGAACCGGAAAAAGGCCCGCAGCATGACCTCGGCCTCTTCAGCGGCGATACCGTCAAAAACCTCAGGCACGTGATGACACTGCGGATGTGCGAACACCCGCGCGCCATGGGCCAGGCCGCCTGATTTCGGATCATCCGCCCCGTAATACAACCGGCCGATCCGCGCGGCAGAAATTGCCGCAGCGCACATGGGACAGGGTTCCAGCGTTACATAGAGATCATGGCCCGGCAGCCGTTCTGACCCGGCAGCCGCGCAGGCGGCGCGGATGGCCAGAACCTCAGCGTGGGCCGTTGGATCGTTAAGCTCTCGCGTGCGGTTTCCTGCAGCAGCGACAACGCGGCCCTGCGGGTCGACCACAACGGCCCCCACAGGGACCTCATCGCGTTTCGCCGCGGCCCGCGCCTCTGACAGCGCCTGTTCCATATGTGACGTAAAGCCCATCTGATGGTGATGCCCTCAAAGGCCTCTCTTTCGCAAGACCTGCAAACAGGATATGCCGCCGGCATGAGCACTGACGAAACACCAGAAGGCGACCGCATCGCCAAGGTTCTGAGCCGCGCCGGCATCGCCAGCCGCCGCGAAGCCGAGCGCATGATCGAAGCCGGACGCGTTTCCGTCAATGGCAGGATAATCTCCTCGCCTGCCCTGAACGTCACCACCAGCGACAAAATCGCTGTTGACGGCAAGGAGGTTGGCGAACCTGATCCGCCGCGGATCTGGCTCTACCACAAACCTGTCGGCCTGGTCAGCACGGACAGCGACGAAAAGGGGCGCGACACCATCTACGACAGAATGCCCGAAGACATGCCGCGCGTCATGAGCATCGGACGGCTTGACCTGAATTCCGAAGGTCTGCTGCTTCTGACAAACGATGGCGGTGTGAAACGGCGTCTGGAGCTGCCATCGACCGGCTGGCTGCGCCGTTACAGAGTTCGCGTGAACGGACGCCCGACCGAAGAAACCTTCGAGCCATTGCGCAAAGGGATCACCGCAGAGGGTGAGACATTCCAGCCCATGGCAGTTTCGCTGGACCGACAACAGGGGGCCAATGCCTGGCTCACCGTCGGGCTGCGTGAAGGGCGCAACCGCGAAATCCGGCGCGCCATGACGGAAATCGGGCTGACCGTGAACCGGCTCATCCGTATCAGCTATGGCCCGTTCCAGCTGGGCGAACTGAAGCAGGGCGAGGTTGAGGAAGTCAGGCGCAAGGTCGTGCGGGATCAGCTGGGCCTTGATGCCGCCGATGAGCGCAACAAAGTGCAGATGCCCGCACGCGGAAAAGGATCCGGCCGCCCTGCCGTTCGCCGCGCCGCACGCCGGAAAACAACACCTGACAAACGGAAATAACCTGCGGCGGGTCCCGGTGAAAAACAGCTCCCCTTTCCCCTGCCACCGGATGCGCCGGGCCGCCACATTCAGACCATAGCATGAACGTCGGGCGCCGCACGCTCTGACAGCACAGTCTGAGCGTCTGAGCGGGACAGAAAACTGGCGCGGTTGTAAATGTGCGCATATATTCGCAGAGTGTCCGGGACGAGGGAGAGCCATGACGCCCACAACATTTCAGAAAACAGCCTATGTGGCGCTTTTGCTTGTGATGCTGGGTGTCGCATCCGGGCTTTTGTCCGGGCTCTGATTTATGGCGCAGCGTTTCGGCGGAAAATACAGCCCGAATGGCAAACCGGACAACGCGGGCGCAGGGCCCGGTGCCTACACCAGCGCGCGTGTGGATCCTGTCGGGGCGCGTGCAAATCTAATGTTTCTGCCCGCTGTTGTGTTGCTGTTCACCGCGATTTTCAATGGTGCACTTGGCCTCGCGACGGGCGTTGCCGGCGCGGGCATTCTCAGCCTTGGCGCATGGCTCCTGCGCGGTGGCCTGCAGGCAGAGGCTGCCCGGCACGCCCGCAAAGTAGCGCGCCGTCCGGCCCTGCCCCGCAAGATACTGGCCGCGCTGCTCGCAGGTGCCGGCATCGCCATGGGGGCCTTCAGCCACGGCGCAGGTATTGCCGCGGCTGTTCTCTTTGGCGTGGTTGTGGCCGGGTTGCATCTTGCTGCTTTCGGCACGGATCCGCTCAGTGACAAGGGCATGGAAGGCATCGACACGTTCCAGCAGGACCGAGTGGCCCGCGTGGTCGACGAAGCCGAAGACCACCTGCGCGCGATGTCTGACGCTCTGCGCCGCGCGAATGACCGTGAGGTCAGCGCACGTATGGAACAGTTTCAGGCCGCCGCACGCACATTGATTGCAACGGTCGAGGATGACCCGCGGGATCTGACCGCGGCCCGCAAATATCTGGGCGTTTATCTGATGGGTGCGCGCGACGCCTCGGCGAAGTTTGCAGACATTTATGCACGGTCCAGGGACACCGGTGCCAAAACAGACTATCTCGTCCTTCTGGATGACATGGAAAAGAACTTTGCAGCACGCACTGAAACGCTGCTGCTGGACGACCAGACCGATCTGACGGTCGAGATCGAGGTCCTGCGGGACCGACTGAAACGCGAAGGTGTGCGCACCGAATGACGCAGCCCGCACAAGAGAGGAACCGGAATGTCCGATAAGATACGTCAAAAAGCCGAGGCCGTACTGGCCGAGGTGGAAGAAGTAACAGCTGTTGTGCTGCCTGAACCAGCCGAAGCGACAGCGATCGTGCCACTGGCCGACGCCGATGCGCCTGTCGGCGCCGAAATCAGCAAGCGCATGGCCGAGATCGACATGACGGACACCAACTCGATTGTGTCTTTCGGCAGCCGCGCACAGGTTGAGCTGCAGGAAATCAGCCAGGCCATGCTGGGAGGTGTGCGCAACAAGGATGTTGGCCCTGCCGGTGACAGCCTGCGGAACATTGTCTCCACGATCCGTGGTTTTTCGGTCTCCGAACTGGATGTGCGCCGCAAGACCACTTTCTGGGAAAAACTGTTGGGCAAGGCCGCGCCGTTTGCACAGTTTACGGCCCGCTTTGAACAGGTTCAGGATCAGATTGACCGCATCACCGATGACCTTCTCAAGCACGAACACACGCTGCTGAAGGATATCAAATCACTTGATCTGCTCTATGACAAAACATTGCAGTTCTATGATGAACTGGCGCTCTATATCGCCGCTGGTGAAGAAAAACTGAGCGATCTCGACGAAAAGACCATCCCGGCCAAAGCCGCCGAAGTCGAGGCCGCTGCGGAAGCTGATCAGGTGATGGTTGCACAGGAACTGCGCGACCTGCGTGCCGCCCGCGATGACCTGGAGCGCCGGGTTCACGATCTCAGGCTGACCCGTCAGGTCACCATGCAGTCCCTGCCCTCTATCCGGCTGGTGCAGGAAAATGATAAATCGCTGGTCACCAAGATCAATTCGACCCTGGTCAATACTGTGCCGCTCTGGGAAACCCAGCTGGCACAGGCCGTCACCATTCAGCGTTCTGCCGAGGCCGCTGCCGCAGTACGGGACGCAAATGACCTGACGAACGAACTGCTCACGGCAAACGCAAAGAACCTGCGCGAAAGCAACAAGGTGATCCGCGAGGAAATGGAGCGCGGTGTCTTTGACATCGAAGCCGTTAAACAGGCTAACGCCGATCTGATCGGTACCATCGAAGAAAGCCTGCAGATTGCCGACGAGGGCAAGGCACGCCGTGCCGCGGCCGAGACGGAGTTGCAGGAGATGGAAACCCGCCTGCGTGATACCCTAGCCGCTGCCAAAGCGCGGGGTGACGGCACTGGCGATAACGCCGGCACCGCTGTGCCGGGCTGACCGGGAATGCCGGCTGGCAAGTTCAGAAAGACCGCTGCGGCGCTGGCATTGCTGGCGCTGACGGCATGTGACATGCCACTGGCGACCAGTGCCACACCGAAGCCCCGCCCGACACAGAGTGCACCGGTTGATATCAGACCGACCTCCGAGGAAAGCGCGGCGTTGCGCAGCTATTTTGGCCAGGTTCAGACCGCACAGCTGAACCAGGGCCTGTTGCGCACCGACGGCGGAGGACCGGACACACCGTTTACGGCGGATATGCTGGCGCGGAACTTTGAGCAGATCGTGTTTTTCAACGAATACGCCCGTGCGCTGCAGGGTCGCGGCGGTGAAAGTCCGTTGCGGCGCTGGGATGCGCCGGTGCGTATGAAAGTGATCACCGGCCCCGGCCTGCCCCCCTCACAGGCGCGCGGAGACACGGAAACCATCCGCGAATATGCCCGGCGGCTTTCCGGGATCACCGGCCACCCGATCAGCTTTTTCGGCCGCCCGAACTTCGTGGTCATCGTCGCATCCGAGGACGACCGTGACATGGCACTGAACCAGGCCGCGGCTGAAATACCCGGCATCTCGGCCCAGAGCCTCGACGCACTCCGCAATCTGAACCGCGACACTTATTGCGCTGTCGCAGCCTATGCCGCAGGTGCCGGTGCAAATACCTACACAGCTGCCGTGGCCCTGATCCGCGCGGAAAACCCCGGGCTTCTCCGCCAGAGCTGCATCCATGAGGAACTGGCCCAGGGACTGGGTCTGGCAAACGACAGCCGCGATGCGCGCCCGTCAATCTTTAACGATGACGACGAATTTGCGCTGCTCACCAGGCACGACGAACTGCTGCTGCGGATGCTTTACGATGACCGTCTCAGCCCCGGGATGACGGCCGATGAAGCAGCACCCATGACACGGATTATGGCGCGTGAACTGATCAGCGGGCCACTCTGAATAACCTCATGCAACACATGAGAAAGAACACGCAAAGGACTGAGTAAATGGGAATTTTTGATTTTCTTTCCGGCGAATTTATTGATGTCATCCACTGGACAGATAACACGCGGGACACCATGGTCTGGCGGTTTGAGCGCGAAGGACATGAGATTAAATACGGCGCGAAGCTGACAGTCCGCGAAGGACAGGCAGCGGTGTTTGTGCACGAAGGCCAGTTGGCCGATGTCTTCACACCCGGTCTCTACATGCTCGAGACAAACAATATGCCGGTCATGACGACGCTGCAGCACTGGGACCATGGTTTCCGCAGCCCTTTCAAGTCCGAGATTTATTTCGTCAACACCACCCGGTTCAACGATCTGAAATGGGGTACAAAGAATCCGGTGATCTGCCGCGATCCCGAGTTTGGCCCCGTGCGGCTGCGTGCCTTCGGAACCTACTCGATCAAAGTGTCGGATCCCGCGAAGTTCCTCGTGGAAATCGTTGGAACGGATGGTGAATTCACGATGGACGAGATCAGTTTTCAGATCCGCAACATCATCGTGCAGGAATTCTCGCGCACTCTGGCGCGCGCCGGTATTCCGGTCATGGATATGGCGGCGAATACGCGCGAACTCGGCCAGCTGGTAGGACGCGAAATCGAAGCTCAACTGGCCGAATACGGACTGTCGATGCCAGAATTATACATCGAAAACATATCTCTGCCGCCCGCAGTTGAAGAAGTGATGGACAAGCGCTCCTCTATGGGCGTGATCGGCAATCTGAACGAATACATGCAGTTCCAGGCCGCAGAGGCGCTTGGGCGCGACGGTGCGGGCGCTGCCGCGATCCAGGCGGGTCTGGGCGCGGGTCTGGGCATGCAGATCGGCCAAGCAGCCGCGCAGCAACAGGGGCCATGGGGCGCTCGTGCTGCGACACCAGCCGCCGTGCCGCCCCCGCCGCCACCGGTGGAGCATGTGTGGCACATCGCCGAAAATGGTCAGACCAAGGGACCCTACTCCAAGGCTGCACTGGGACGCATGGCAACCGATGGCGCGCTGACCCGCGAAACACTGGTCTGGACGCCTGGGCAGGACGGCTGGCTGGCCGCGGGCGAGGTCACAGAACTGGCCCAGCTGTTCACAGTGCTGCCGCCACCGCCGCCGCCACCGGCGGGCTGACGCGCAATGAGGCGTCCCGCCACCATAGGGCTGCACTGGACGGTTCTGATTTTGCTGCTGCTTTTGCTCGCGGCGGGCTCGACGCACGCGGTGCTCTCCTGGCTGTTCGGTCTGGCAGGGTTGGCAATGTGCATGCTGGCGCTGGCGTGCGGGCTGATGAATGGCCCCGGCCCCGTTCTGAGCGGTGCGCTGCGCCGGGCGCATCCGTGGGCCAACCGGGGGATGTATCTGCTGCTTGGGGTCTGCAGCCTGTCCGTTCTGACCCCGCAACTGGGTTTTTCTCTGCCCGGACCGGGCCCGCGCGATCTTTTGGTCGGACTGCTTGGTGCAGGTCTGCTGCATGGCATTTTCAATCTCTGGCGGACCACCGCGCTGGGTGACGGCGCGCTGCGCCGCATGTTACCGAGAGGATGGCTGTGAGCGACGCGACGACCGAGAGTCCGCCGCCTGCGCCGGCGGCTGAGCATCACTTCCCCTGTGACACCTGCGGGGCCGATCTGAGATTTGATCCGGCGCACGGACAGATGCGCTGCGATCACTGCGGCAACACCGAAGCAATGGACCATGGTCCATGGGCCGCGGCCAGCATCCGCGAGCTCGACTTCCGCGCGGCTCTCGGGGATTCATTGCCAAAAACAGATATGGAGGAAACCCGGGTTTCCAAATGCCCCAACTGTGCGGCGGAGGTGGAATTCGACCCTGCGGTTCATGCAACAGAATGCCCCTTCTGCGCCACGCCGGTCGTTGCTGACACGGGCACCCACAGGCATATCAAACCCCGCGCGGTTCTGCCCTTTGCCTTTGATGAGGCGGCAGCACACAGCGCCATGAGCGACTGGCTGGGCGGTCTGTGGTTTGCGCCGGGCGGCCTGCAGGCTTACGCACGCAAAGGGCGGCACATGCAGGGTATTTATGTGCCCTACTGGACGTTCGATGCGGATACGAAGTCCCGGTACACTGGCGAACGTGGAACATTTTATTACGAAACCCGCACTGTGACCCGCAACGGCAAGACCTCGCAGGTGCGCGTCGCGCGCGTGCGGTGGCGGTCTGCCTCGGGCCGCGTTGCGCGCTTTTTTGATGACGTGTTGGTGCTTGCCTCACGCAGCCTGCCAAAGAAATTCACCGATGGCCTGGCCCCCTGGGATCTGGCAGCACTTGAGCCTTACACGCCCGAGTATCTCGCCGGATTCCGCGCCGAAGGCTACGCGGTATCATTGGAGGACGGTTTCCGCGAGGCCCGCGAACAGATGGATGCAACCATTGCACGGGACATTCGGTTTGACATCGGCGGTGACCGCCAGCGCATCCACAGCGTGGACACGCGGGTCAGCGATGTGACCTTCAAACACATCCTTCTGCCCGTCTGGCTCGCCGCCTACAAATACCGCGGCCAGACCTACCGCTTTGTCGTGAACGGGCGGACGGGTCGGGTCCAGGGCGAACGTCCCTGGTCTGCCGTGAAAATCGCGCTCGCTGTGATTGGTGTCGCCATTCTCGCGGCTGGGGCTGCCTATTTTTATGCGATGAACCAATGACAAGATTTGATGCACTGACCGGCTTGCTTGACGACAGATACTCCTGCCGGGCCTTCCGCGCCGACGAGGTTCCGCGCAGCGACATCGAACGCATCATCGACGCCGCCCGGCGGGTCCCCTCCTGGTGCAATGCCCAGCCCTGGCAGGTAACGATCACCTCGGGTGCCGCGACGGAAATGTTTCGCACGGCGCTTCAGGCAGAGGTGGCTGCGGGCACACCCGCACCGGATCTGGCCGCACCCGAAGGGTATCCGGGCGTATATGGCGACCGGCGGCGCACCTGTGGCTGGCAGCTCTATGAGGCGGTTGGTGTTGAAAAAGGCGACCGTGCTGCTTCAGCAAAGCAGATGATGCGCAATTTCGCGCTGTTTGACGCACCGCATGTGGCGATCATCTCCAGCCCCCGTGCACTGGGGCCCTACGGAGCCATGGATACAGGCGGGTTTGTCACAGCCTTCTCGCTCGCGGCAACGGCCTGCGGCGTGGACACGATCCCCCAGGCCGCAATCGCTTTCTATTCAGCATTTGTGCGCAGGTACTTTGACCTTGGAGACGACCGGCTGGTGCTCTGTGCCATATCCTTCGGTTATGCCGACACGGACCATCCCGCCAACAGTTTCCGCACCGACCGTGCAACCGTCGACGACATCGTGGACTGGCGGACATGAGAGTGCTGCTGCAACGCATCAGCGAAGCCAGCGTGGCGACAGGCGGCGAGACTGTGGGCCGTTCCGGGCCCGGTCTGCTTATCCTTGTCTGCGCCATGCCCGGGGACACCGATGAGACGGCGCGTGCGCTGGCGGCCAAAGTATCAAAGCTGCGGATTTTCCACGATGACGACGGTCGCATGAACCTCTCAGTGGTCCAGACCGGCGGATCAGCACTTGTGGTGAGCCAGTTCACGCTGGCCGCGGATACATCACGCGGCAACAGACCCGGGTTTTCGGGTGCCGCGCGCCCCCCGGAAGCTGAAGAGCTTTATCTGGCCTTTGCACATCATCTGCGCGATCTGGGCATCGCAACCGAAACCGGGCGTTTTGGAGCCGATATGAAGGTCAGTCTGGTAAACGACGGGCCCGTGACCATCTGGCTGGACACGGAAAACCCCTGAGCGCCATTGCCATTCTGCGGAAATCACGACAAAACCTGCGCATGCAAAAAGACGATCTGCTACAGAGGCTTTTTCAGGCCGGTGTCCGCGCGGTGCGCGGCGACGTTTCCGTAACTGCGGCACTGGACAGCGCGCCCTGCCCGGTGCCGGATCAGATTATCGCGGTCGGAAAGGCCGCAACAGCCATGGCAGGCGCTGCTGCAACGCGTTTTCCGGATACGCCAATGCTGATCGTAACGAAATACGATCATGCTGACGGCGCGCCTGCCCATGCCCACGTCATCGAAGCCGCGCACCCGGTGCTTGATGAAAACTCCCTCATGGCAGGGCGACGGATACGTGAAACCGTGTCTTCTATGGCCCCCGGCAGTCATCTGTTGATGCTTGTGTCGGGCGGCGCCTCCGCGCTGGCTGAGGACCCGGTTGATGGGCTCGATCTCGCCGGGCTCAGCGAGCGGGCGCGCGCAATGCTGGCCTCCGGCGCGGACATTCACGAGATGAACGCCGCGCGCAAAAAACTCAGCCGCGTCAAAGGCGGCGCGCTGCTGAGCAATTTCAAAGGCGCGCGCGTGACGACGCTGGCCATTTCTGACGTCGAGGGAGACGCGCTGGCTGTTATCGGCAGCGGGATCGGCGATGCGCCCGAGGGTGCCGGTTTTGAGTTTGTGCCGCAGATCGTTGCCAGTAATGCGATTGCGCGGTCCGCCGTGGCCGCTGAGGCGGCCCGTCTCGGCATTCCGCTGATAACGGACGAAGAATCGCTTTATGACGATGTCAACGCGGTCGCGGGCCGTATTGCAGACAAGCTGAGCAACGGGGCTCCCGGATTGCATCTCTTTGGCGGCGAGCCCACGGTTGTTCTGCCGGACAATCCCGGTGAAGGCGGGCGGAACCAGGCCCTTGGCCTGCTGCTGGCACGCGAAATATCGGGCACCGGGGGGCTGCAGGTCCTTGTGGCCGGCACCGATGGCACGGACGGGCCCACGAGTGCTGCTGGTGCAGTCGTGGATGGCGCTGTCTGGTCGCCAGACGGGCAGGATGCCCTGGATCGGGCCGATGCCGGGCCCTGGCTCGCAGCACGTGATGCGCTGCTGACCACCGGGCCGACCGGAACAAACGTCATGGATCTCATCATAGCACTCAGGCGCTGACCCTTGACAGAATCTGTCACCGGCGCAACCGTCGCCCCATGACTGCTGCCAATACCCTGCGCGACATCGAGGAGTTACCCGATGTGGGCATCACCCTTTCAGACGGATGCAGATTGTCTGCACGCGTCTGGCGCCCGAAAGATGCCGGTGCAAACCCGGTTCCTGCCATTCTTGAATATCTGCCCTACCGCAAGCGCGACGGGACCTGCGCGCGCGATGCGCTGACCCATCCGTGGTTTGCCGCGCGCGGGTATGCCTGCATTCGCGTTGATATGCGCGGCAATGGCGACAGCGAAGGCCTGATGGAGGACGAATACACCCCGCAGGAACAGGCCGATGCGGTCGAGGTGATCAACTGGCTGGCCGCTCAGGACTGGTGCATCGGCACGGTCGGTATGATGGGCATCAGCTGGGGCGGGTTCAACGGGCTGCAGGTGGCGGCACTGGCACCTGACCCACTGAAGGCGGTCATTACACTGTGCTCCACCGTCGACCGGTTTGCCGACGACATCCATTATAAAGGCGGCTGCCTGCTGAACGAAAACCTGGGCTGGGGGGCCACTATGTGGGCCTATTCGTCCCGCGCACCTGATCCGGCGTTGCGGGAGAACTGGCGGGAACTCTGGCTGCAGCGCCTCGAGAACGAACCGTTTCTGCCGTCCGTGTGGCTGCGCCATCAGCGGCGGGACGACTACTGGCGGCATGGATCGGTGATCGAGGACTACAGCGCAATCAAAGCAAAAGTGCTGGCCGTCGGTGGCTGGGGCGACGCCTACAAAAACGCGGTGCCGCAGCTCGTGCAGAACCTGCCCGACGCCAAAGGCATCGTTGGCCCCTGGGTACACAAATACCCGCATTTTGCCGTGCCTGAACCCCGCATCGGTTTCCTGCAGGAAGCACTGCGGTGGTGGGACCACTGGCTGAAAGGCGAGGATACCGGCGTTAAAGACGATCCGGATTACCGGGCATTTGTGATGGACGGCGTACGCCCCGAACGGTGGTATACCGAACGTGCAGGCCGGTGGGTGACTGAGCAGGACGGAGCCGCCGCACACATCCCCTACCGGACGCTCTATTTCACTCGAGATGGCCTGTCTGACGGTCCTGCACGGCTGATGGCTGCAATCAACTCGCCGCAGGACTGCGGCGCGGAGGCCGGGGAATACTGCGCGATCTGGCTGGGGCCCGAAATGCCCGGCGACCAGCGGGATGATGACACGAGGTCCCTGTGCTATGACACCGGTCCGCTGGACCACGACACGGACGTTTTTGGCAGTGCAGTGGTCAGACTGTCGGTGGCATCGGACAAGCCACAGGCACAGATCGCGGTCCGTCTGGGGCATGTGCACCCCGACGGAGCGGTGACGCGGATCACCTATGGCGTTCTGAACCTGAGCCACCGCAACGGGTCAGGATCACCCGAACCAATGCGGCCGGGCGAAATCGTGGATGTTGAACTGAAACTGGACCAGATCGCCTATCGGGTGCCGGCCGGTCACAGGCTCCGGGTCTCGCTGTCAGATGCCTACTGGCCGCTTGTCTGGCCCTCTCCGGAAAAAACGAAGCTCACACTGACCGCCGGGACACTGCACCTGCCTGTGCGGCGCACCGCGAAGCGCCCGGAATGCGCGTTTCCGCCTCCTGACGCCGCCCCGCCCTGGAACACCACAACACTGCGCGAGGCCAGTAACAGCAGACGCCGGGAAACAGACATGGGAACGGGAAACGTGCACCTACATATCCTCGACGATTTCGGCAAGGTGCAGGACGATGAACACGGTCTGATTTCCGGGGCCATCGCCCGTGAAACATGGAGCATCCACCCGGACGACCCGCTGTCCGCACGGGGGACATGCCACTGGACGGAAGAAATGGAGCGGGATGGCATCCGACTGCGCACGGAAACCACCTGTGAGATGTGGTCAGATGCCACCACTTTCTATCTCCGGGCGCGGCTGGAAGCATGGGAGAATGACAAACTGATCTACGAGCGCGATCACTCAGACCAGATCGCCCGGGACCACCTGTGACCCTGGACTCATCAAATATCGCCGATAGGCCTTGCGACACCGTGAGAAATGCGCAAGCCTGAAACCATAACGCAAAAGCAAAAAATGAGCAGCCAATGCTGTTCCAACCGGGAGAAACCAATGGACAATCAACTCAAACACCTCAGTGAACGTGTGACCAAAGGCCTGATGACGCGCCGGGAGTTTGTCGGCCGCGCCGCTGCACTGGGCGTCACAGCCGCCGTCGCAAATTCGATGCTGGCCACGGCTGCGAAGGCCGCAGGGCCGGTCCGCGGTGGTACGCTGAAGCTTGGCGCGCAGGGTGGTGAAAGCACAAACACGCAGGATCCGGCGCTGACCGCATCGGAAGTACCGCTCAACAACCTGCGCTGCTGGGGTGAAACGCTTGTCGACGTGGACGAAAAAGGCCAGCTGGACATGCGGATGGCTGAAAGCGTCGAGGCCTCTGCAGATGCGAAACAATGGGTCTTCAAAATCCGCAAGGGCATCCCGTTCTCGAACGGCCAGGATATGACGCCGGATGATGTGCTGAAGACCATGCAGCGCCATTCGAACGAAGACAGCCAGTCCGGTGCTCTCGGCATCATGCGCGGCATCGAGAGCATGAGCGTCGATGGTGACAACTTCATCGTAAACCTGGTGACCGGTAACGCCGACCTGCCCTATCTGATGGCAGACTACCACCTGATGATCCAGCCCGGTGGCGGCATGGACAATCCTGGTGCCGGCATCGGCACAGGCCCCTATACCATCGAATTTGACGAGCCTGGCGTGCGCCACGGCTTCAAGCGCCGCGACGACTACTGGGATGCAGATAACCGTGGTTTCGCCGATGCGGTCGAACAGCTTGTTCTGAACGATGCCACAGCACGTACAGCAGCGCTGCAGTCCGGTCAGGTGCATATGATCAACCGCGTTGAGCCCAAGGTTGCGGGTCTTCTGGACCGCGCGCCGAACCTGAGCGTGCAGTCTGTTGCAGGCCGGGGGCACTACGTCTTTATCATGCACGTAGACACGGCACCCTTTGACGTGAATGAACTGCGCCTTGCGCTGAAATATGCGATCAACCGTCAGGAAATGGTCGACAAAATTCTGCGCGGCTATGGCACAATCGGCAATGACTTCCCGATCAATGCCAGCTACCCGCTGTTTGACGACAGCATTGAGCAGCGTGAATACGACGCCGCAAAAGCTGCTGAGCATTACAAAAAGTCCGGCCACGACGGATCGCCCATCATCCTGCGCACCGCTGACGGTGCCTTCCCGGGTGCGGTCGATGCGGCAGCGCTTTTCCAGCAGTCGGCACAAGCGGCTGGCATTCCGCTGGAAATCAAGCGTGAGCCCAACGATGGTTACTGGTCTGAAGTGTGGAATGTTCAGCCGTTCTGTGCCTCTTACTGGGGTGGCCGTCCGGTACAGGATCAGATGTACTCGACAGCTTATCTGTCCACCGCTGACTGGAACGACACACGCTTCAAGGTGCCGGAGTTTGACGAAATGCTCCTGTCCGCGCGCGCCGAAATCGACGAGGGCAAGCGCAAGGAGATCTACTCCAAAATGGCGGTCATGCTGCGCAACGACGGCGGCCTGATCCTGCCGATGTTTAACGACTTTGTCGGCGCGATTGCCAACAACGTCGGCGGCTGGTTCGAAGATCCGAACGGGTCGCTCATGAACAACAAAGCCGCGATCAAGTGCTGGCTGACGGACGCGTAAGGCCGTCTGAGAGATGCACCCGATCCTCAAACTTCTGGCTCAGCGCTTAGCGCTGAGCCTCATTCTGCTCATCGCTGCTTCTGTTCTGATTTTCGCCGGCACCTCCATTCTGCCCGGCGACGTTGCACAACAGATCCTTGGCCAGTCCGCCACACCCGAAGCGCTGGAGAACCTGCGCAGCGAGCTTGGTCTCAATGATCCACCGCTGACCCGCTATTTTGCATGGCTGGGCGGGATCCTTCAGGGCGATCTCGGCACCGCACTGACCAACGGCCGCGACATCGCCGAAAGCCTTGGCGTCCGCCTTTCGAACACGCTTTTCCTCGCCTTCTGGGCCGCCGCCATTTCGGTGCCGCTGGCGATTTTCCTCGGCCTGCTTGCCGTCCGCTACAAGGACCGCTGGCCCGACAAGCTGATTTCAGGCATCACGCTGACCACGATCTCCATCCCCGAATTCATGATCGGTTACGTTCTGATCTACTGGATTTCGATCCAGTTCGGCTGGTTTTCGTCAGTGGCCATCATCAATGAATCCATGAGCCTGGGGCAAAAACTCAACGCAATCGCCATCCCTGTGATGGTGCTGACCCTTGTGGTTCTGGCGCATATGATGCGCATGACACGCGCCGCGATCCTGAACGTGATGCAGTCTGCCTATATCGAAACGGCTGAACTCAAGGGCATGCCAATGCTCAGGATCATCCGCAAACATGCCTTTCCCAATGCGATCGCCCCCATCGTGAACGTCGTTATGATCAACCTGGCCTACCTGGTTGTCGGCGTTGTGGTGGTCGAGGTGGTCTTTGCCTATCCGGGCATGGGCCAGTACCTGGTGGATCACGTGGCCAAACGGGACATCCCCGTGGTGCAGGCCTGCGGCCTGATCTTTGCGGCTGTCTATATCGGCCTGAACCTCGTCGCGGACATCGTGTCGATCCTTGCAAATCCAAGGCTGAGGCATCCGAAATGAGAATACCTCTTGCAGCCCTTATCGGCCTTTTCTTCACCGGTCTGTTCTTTGCCATGGCCATCTTTGCTCCGCTTATTGCCCCCTACGGCTTTGCCGAAGTGGTTGGCGATGTGTGGGAACCACCCTCTGACAGGTTCATGCTGGGCACCGACAGCATCGGCCGCGATCTGCTCAGCCGCATGATTTACGGCGGCCAGACCACGATCTTCATTGCGACGGCCGCAACGGCGCTGAGCTTTATCACGGGCTCCGTTCTGGGCTTCTTTGCGGCCGTCTCCGGCGGCTGGATTGACCAGGCAATCTCGCGGTTTGTCGATCTGATTATGTCGATCCCGTCGCTGATCTTTGCCCTTGTCGTTCTGTCGGTCATGCCGACCACGGTCACCATTCTGATCGTTCTGATGGGTCTTCTGGACAGTACCCGGGTGTACCGTCTGGCCCGGGCCGTCGCCGTGGATATCACGGTGATGGACTACGTCGAGGCCGCCCGCCTTCGCGGCGAAAAGACCGCCTGGATCATCTTCCGCGAGATCCTGCCCAACGCCCTGTCGCCGCTGATTGCTGAGATGGGCCTGCGGTTCATCTTTGCCGTGCTCTTTGTTTCCACCCTTTCCTTCCTGGGGCTCGGCGTGCAGCCACCGCAGGCGGACTGGGGCGGCATCGTGAAAGAGAACAAGGAAGGCATCAACTACGGCATTGCCGCAGCACTGTATCCCGCCTTTGCGATCGCGGTGCTGTGTATTTCCATCAACCTGGTGGCGGACTGGGTCCTGAACCGGACCACATCGCTGAAAGGAGGCCGGGGATGACCGAACCGCTTCTCAAAGTCCGCGGCCTCAAGATCGGAGCCACGATCTATCCGCCCGGCGAAAAATCCCGCGACATCGAAATCGTACATGGCGTCGATTTCGATCTGCAGCCGGGTAAGGTGCTTGGGCTGATCGGTGAATCCGGTGCGGGCAAATCAACCATTGGTCTTGCCTCCATGGCCTACGGGCGCGGCGGAGTGGAAATCACCGGCGGTACAGTCGAGGTCAACGGCCGTGATATCCTGCAGTCGGGTATCCGCGACGTGCGCCGTCTGCGCGGCGCGGAAGTAACCTATGTGTCCCAGTCCGCAGCGGCGTCTTTCAACCCGGCCAAAAAGATCATGGAACAGGTGACCGAAGCGGCCGTTTTCCAGGGGAAGTTCTCAAAGGCCGAGGCCGAGGAACGCGCCGTCACACTCTTTCGTAAACTGGGCCTGCCGGATCCGGACAACATCGGTCAGCGGTACCCCCACCAGGTATCGGGCGGACAGTTACAGCGGTGTATGACGGCCCTGGCACTCTGCCCCGAGCCGGACCTTGTGGTCTTTGACGAACCGACCACTGCGCTGGACGTGACGACCCAGATCGACGTGCTGGCCGCAATCAAGGAAGCAATCCGCGATACCGGTGTCGCTGCACTCTACATCACGCATGACCTCGCCGTGGTGGCCCAGGTGAGCGATCATATCATGGTGCTGCGCATGGGGGATATGGTCGAATACGGTACCGTGGACCAGATCATCAACGCCCCGCGCGAAGACTACACCAAAGCGCTGGTCTCAGTCCGCTCCATCGAGCACGAAGAGAAAAAGCCATCGCCCGATCCGGTGCTGAAGGTGGAGGGTATAACCGCCCGCTACAAAGGCACGAACTTTGATGTTCTCAAGAACATCAACGTCGATCTGCATCCGGGCCAGACCCTTGCGGTTGTCGGCGAATCCGGCTCAGGCAAGTCCACGCTTGCTCGTGTGATCACCGGTCTGCTGCCGCCCTCTGCGGGCAGAATCACGTTTGATGGCCGCACGCTGACACCCGACATGCCGACCCGTCCGATCGATGACCTGCGCGAATTGCAGATGATCTACCAGATGGCGGACACGGCCATGAACCCGCGTCAGACGGTCGGTACCATCATCGGACGGCCGCTGGAGTTCTACTTCGGCCTCAAGGGCGCTGAGAAACAGAAGCGTATCCAGGAACTGCTGGACGAGATCGAGCTGGGCGACGGTTTCCAGGACCGCTACCCTGCGGAGCTGTCCGGTGGTCAGAAGCAACGTGTCTGCATTGCGCGGGCGCTGGCCGCGAAACCCAAACTGATCATCTGCGACGAGGTCACATCGGCGCTCGACCCTCTGGTGGCTGATGGCATCCTCAAACTGCTCCTCAACCTGCAGAAAATTGAGGACGTCGCCTATCTGTTTATCACCCATGACCTGGCAACAGTGCGTGCGATCGCGGACAGTATTGCTGTGATGTTCCAGGGTGAAGTCGTCCGGTACGGGCCCAAGTCAGAGGTGCTGAGCCCGCCCTTTGACAACTATACGGACCTGCTGCTGAGTTCGGCGCCCGAGATGAAGCTCGGCTGGCTGGAACAGGTCATCGCCAGCCGCAAAATGGAAAGCGCTGGCAACTGAAGGCCGGAAAAAGCCCCCGCGCCGCGGCGCCGGGGCTTCTCCTCTCCCTCCCGACGGGTCAGCGCCGCCTGCGCTGAATGAGGAGCAGTCCACCCAACCCCACAATCAGCATCGGGAAAGACGCGGGAATAGGCACAACCGACGGACTGTCAGCAGTTGTCACATTGTCGACGCCGAAAACGTCGTTGGCCAGCCCGACAAAATCCACCCTGTCGAAGGCCTCGGTTGACAGAACTCCAAAGAACGTCGGCGTATCGTCATCGGATGGCGGCGGGGCGATCAGTTGCCCCAGCACGCCGATCTGCGTGCGCAGGAAATCGTCGTTGAAATTGAAGAAATCCGCACCAAACGCAAAAACCGGTTCATCGAAGGATATCGACGCATTCGCCCCGTCAAGCGTGAAGAAATTCAGCACAGTTGTTCCGTTCAGGTCCACTTCGGGAAAAACGGCCGGAACATCAATCAGGTTATAAAGCCCGAAACCATCCCCTTCTGCTGAGACGGTCAGCCCGCCTGCTGTAGCGGACCCCGCTGCAAAGGATCTCGTCTGCTGCCACAGACGAGAAGTCTTCGATCTCCACCTCACCGGTCAGCGCGGCCTCGAACAATGCGCGGTCCGTATACGATGTGATTGTTGCTGCTGATGCATGCCCACACACCAAAATAAGAGCGAAAGCTGTAAAAAACCTGTTCATGTCACCACCTCCATCAGAATCTTTACCAACCCAGGGTAGTACATGTCCTGTGTCTGAAGAGGCTCTGATTTCCCGTTATGCGGGAATGTGCCGAGATGCCAACTCAGGATTCTGGCACAGTCTTCGGGGACAGCCGAAAAATACGGAAAATCAACGCCTTAACGGCGCGTGCGGATGTCAGCCGGAAACCGCCTGGTGTGAGCGGAAGACAGGCAGCAACTGATCGCTGCTGTGCATTCCGGACAGGGTTTCGACCCGGCGTCCGTCAGCGTCAAACAGAAGAAGGGTTACGTGCGGGACACCGTGCTCGACCGCAAACCTCTGCCCATCCGGCGTCTTGATATCAGCAATCAGATAAACCAGATCGCACTCCCCGAACGCGCGCAGCGCCTTGCGGGTCTGTTTCTGCAGCGCAGTGCAGGTCGGGCATTGCGGATCATGCACCTGAACGACGGTGGGCTTGCCCTGCCCGATGCGGCCAAGGTCGTGCTCTGCAGCATAAGCGCGGTAAGAACCCAGGGCGAAATACCCGCCGCCACCGGCAAGTGCCAGAACCCCTGCCCCATTGCGAACGAACCGGAGCATGTCACGGCGCGTCGGGTTTTCGGAAACGGGTGCGGTCTGTTGCTGCTTCGATTTCTGCTGTGCTTTGCGTTTGTTGCGCGGTTTGCCCATGGCGCGTCCTTTCCGGTCTGGCCCGGCTGTACCATGCCCCCGCGAGGTGCGGCATCGCAAACGCACATGGGTAACAGGCGCTCACATTCCTGTGTATTTGGCGCGGGCCAGCATCGCCAACAGACGAAAAATCGCTCTTGCAAGGATGCATCCTCAGGGGCTCTGTGCGCCGGTGCGCTTTTTGCGCAAGGTATGCGACCCGAACCACGGCACACCAGAGTTGAAGTCCGTCGTTTCTGAGACGCCTGCATGACGCATTTGTTCTTGCGCCGGCTGCGCAGTTGGCGCCACATGGCCCCGAAACGGGGAGACCGCGGCCATGAACAACAGACTGCTTCTGATTATTCTGGACGGGGTGCCATGGCGGAACTGGCGCCGGCTTTTGGAAATCTCGAAGGCTGGGTCGACACCGGCGAAGCCCGGGTCTGGAAAATCCGCTCGGTGATCCCGTCGATCTCAGCCAGCTGCTATGCGTCGATCCACACCGGCGTTGTTCCGGCCGAGCACGGATGCACCGGCAACGGCAATGTCTTTCGCCTGTCACATCCCGATATCTTTTCTCAGGTGCGCGCGGCAGGTGGCGTGACCGGCGCGGTTGCGCATTCCTTCTGGTCCGAGTTCTTTAACCGCGCCCCCTTCGATCTGGTGCGTGACATCGAATACGATGAGCCGGACAGCGACACCATCTGCCACGGCAGATTTCACACGATGACCGGATACAATCTCCGCAATCAGATGACGCCCTCAGATGTCGATCTATTTGCGACCCTGACACGCCTCTGCGAGCGCCACGCGCTGGACTACGGCATGCTGCACACCTGCACACTGGACAGCATGGGGCACCGTTTCTTTCACGAATGTCAGGAAATGGATGATGCCTGTTTTGCGATGGATGAGATGCTGGCCCCCTTCATCCACTGCTGGCGCAGGGCTGGATATGAAATCATGGTCACCGCAGATCACGGCCAGGACGCGCGCGGGCATCATGGCGGGCGGGACCCGCTGCAGCAGGATGCAGCCCTCTACTATTTCGGTGACGCAGAGGGGCCTGCAGAGGACACCGTGCTGGACCAGCTGCAGCTGGCCCCTACGATCCTGAAGCGTCTCGGCGCACCGGTCCCGGACACGATGCGTGCTGCATCATTCCTGACCTGATCAGGCTGCATCCACGGCTGTGTTTGCGAGCTCCCACGGCCGTACAAAATCGCCCAGCACCGCTCCGATGGCTTCCTCGCTGGCCCCATTGGGGTCAATCTGTGCAACAAGGCCCCGCTTTTTGTCGTCCGTAACAGAGACCACGCGCGCAGCCACACCAGCCTTTTCAAGCGCGCCATTGTAAACACGGGTGATCGCATTCTTCCGGAGTTCGGGCTTGAAGATTTTGCCCACCGCTGTCTTCGGCAGCTCAGGCATAATGGTCATGTGTTTGGGCTGTGCGGCCCGTTCATGCACGTGTCCCTTACAGAAGGACAAAAGCTCTTCTTCGCTGACACTGGCACCTTCAACCAGTTCCACAAAGGCGCAGGGCACTTCGCCGGAATGCGCATCCGGCTGGCCGATGGCGCCCGCGAATGCCACCGCTTCGTGGTGCAGCAGCGCTTCTTCAATTTCCGCAGGATCAATGTTGTGCCCGCCGCGAATAATGAGGTCCTTGGCCCTTCCGGTGATCCAGACATAGCCGTCGGCATCCACCCGTCCGAGATCACCTGTCCGCAGGTGGTTCCCGAAATAGAGATCAGCGTTCTTGTCGGTCTCAGTATAAGTATTGCCAACGTAGACCCCAGGATTGGCCACACAGATTTCCCCGATTTCATCGGTTTCCGCCTCAACCGGGCCATCCGGCGTGCCCTTGTAAATGCGCACGTCGCAATAGGGCAGCGGAATACCGATGCTGCCGACCTTCTTTTCGCCATCCGTGGGGTTGCAGGAGACGAGGCAGGTCGCCTCAGTCAGGCCATAGCCCTCCACCAGCGTCACGCCTGTGGCCTTCTCAAAGCGGCGGAAGAGTTCGAGCGGCAGCGGCGCTGATCCCGAGAACGCCGTTTTGACAGAGCTGACATCGGCATCAATCGGACGCTGCATTTTCGCAGAGATCGCCGTGGGCACTGTGATGATAAATGACACTTTCCAGCGCTCGACGAGCTTCCAGAAATTGTCCATCACGCCCTCACCGCGGTATCCCTGCGGTGTCGGGAACACCACATGCGCCCCCGAGGTGACCGCCGCCATCAGGATAACGTGGCAGGCGAAAACGTGGAACAGCGGCAGTGGGCAGATGATCGTATCTTCAGCCGAAAAGAGCAGTCTCGCCCCCAGCCAGCCGTTGTAAATCATCCCGGAATAGCGGTGCTGGGCGACCTTTGGCATGCCCGTGGTACCCCCGGTATGGAAGTAACACGCGACACGGTCTTCCTGCTTGTCCTCAAAGGTCAGCGATGTCGGCTGCTTTGCCATTTCGGCCATGAAGTCCATGTACCTGGCCTGGTTCTGCACCGTGCGCTTGGGACGGATCAGCGGGACGATCCAGGACTTCGGCGGTGTCAGATACCGCAGAAGATCGACCTCAAGAACAGTTTCAACACCCGGCGCAAGTGCCACGGCTTCAGCCGCTTTGTCCGCTACGTCCGTCTTGGGGAACGGACGGAGCGTGACCACAACCTTTGCACCCGTCTCGCGCAGGATCGAACCGATCTGCTCGGCATCAAGGAGCGGGTTGATCGGGTTCACAATGCCTGCAACGGCACCGCCCAACAGCGCAAAGACGGTCTCATTGGCGTTGGGCAGGATATAGGCGACGACGTCTTTTTCACCGACACCCAGCGACCGGAAGAGATTTGCAGCCTGCGTCGTTTTGCCAAGAAGGTCCAACCAGGAAATCGTCTCCGCTTTGTCTTTCGGCCCCGAAAAAATCTGATAGCTGACCGCATTATGGTTTGGAAACTTTTCCGCCGTCCGGCTCAGCTGACCAAAAAGTGTCACAGGCAGATCGCGGTCCGCCCACGGCATCTCGTCCTGAATGGCATCGCGATCCGTGATCCCGGCAAAAGTCATCAGTCTCTCCTCCCAGAGCGCCCAAGTCCGGGCATTTTTGTTATCTGACGGGCAAAATGCGGGTTTTAACCGGCTTCTGCAAGCCATTGCAGGCAGGCCAGAGGCGCTGGGACGTCACGTAAAAACGGGCGACGGGCTTATTCCGCCGCGATACCATCCGTGAACTGCAGGCGGGCCAGACGGGCATAAAGACCGCCCTCGGCCACAAGTCTGTCGTGAGGGCCGGTCGCAACAATGCATCCCTCGTCCATAACGACGATCCTGTCCGCCTTTTTCACAGTTGCCAGCCGATGCGCAACAATGAGCGTTGTGCGACCGGCGCTGAGACGATCTACGGCCGCCTGAACAGCACGCTCACTCTCAGCATCCAGAGCGCTTGTCGCTTCATCGAGCAACAGCACGGGAGCATCTCTCAGAATGGCGCGGGCAATCGCAATGCGCTGTTTCTGACCGCCCGAAAGCATGACACCTCGTTCACCGAGGTAACTGTCATAGCCATCCGGCAGCGCGGAAATGAAATCATGTGCTGCCGCTGCTTTTGCTGCCTGGTCAATCTCTGCATCTGTGGCATCCGGTCGGCCGAAACGGATGTTTTCCCGAGCTGATGCCGCAAAGATCACCGGGTCCTGAGGCACAAGCGCCACGGCCTTGCGGAACGCATCCCGCCGCAACTCCGTCAGGTCCATACCATCGAGCGTAATACGGCCCGATGCGGGATCATAAAACCGCAGGATCATCTGGATAACTGTTGTCTTGCCCGCTCCGGACGGCCCCACAAACGCGACAGTTTCTCCAGGCTCAATGTCCAGGCTGACCCCGTCCAGAGCCTTCACCCCGGGCCGTGACGGATAGGCAAACGTCACGTTCTCGAAGGCGATACGCCCCTGCACCGGCTGGGAAAGATCAAGTGTTTCTTCGTTGTCGCGGACGCTGTCTTCTGTTTGCAGCAGTTCCACCAGTCTTTCCGTAGCGCCAGCCGCACGCTGGAGTTCGCCCCAGATTTCAGACAGCGCCGCAACGCCACCGGCCACCATCACCGCATAGATGACAAACTGCACCAGCGCACCCTGTGTCATGTCCCCTGTCCGGACATCCCGGGCGCCAATCCACAGAACCCCGACGATCCCGGCGAAGACAAGGAAAATGACGATCACGGTCATCACAGCCCGGGTAAAAACGCGCCGCCGGGCCGCATCAAATGAATGCTCTGTCATCGTGGCAAACTGCGAACGGCTTGCTGCCTCATGGGTAAAGGCCTGGACCGTCTGCACAGCACCCAGCGCTTCTGAGGCGTTACCGGATGACGCAGCAATCCAGTCCTGATTTTCCCGGCTCAGAACCCGCAGACGCCGGCCCAGAACAAGAATAGGCACGATCACCGCAGGTACAATCAGCAGAACAAGACCAGTCAGTTTCGCAGATGTCAGCAGCATGAGCACCAGGCCACCCGCAAAAATCAGCAGATTGCGCAGGGCGATCGATACCGAAGACCCGATGACAGAGAGGATCAATGTTGTGTCGGTCGTGATGCGGCTCAGAACCTCGCCGGTCATCGTTTTCTCATAAAATGCCGGGCTCATACCAATAACCCGGTCGAACACTGCCTTGCGGATGTCTGCCACAACCCTTTCGCCCAGCCTGGTCACCAGCGCGTAGCGCAACCCGGTTCCAATCGCCAGAAGCGCTGCGATGCCCAGCGCAGCGGCGAAATACAGATCGAGATCACGGACGCTTTTGGTGTCAAAATTATCCACCACCCGCCGGACGGCCAGGGGCAGTGTGAGGGACAGCATGGCTGTCACAACAAGCGCGGCAAGCGCGGCGCCCATCAGCCAGCGGTACGGCAAAAGGAACGGTGTAAGGGCCTTGAGGGCACCGATGCGCTTCGATTTTTCGCGCTCTTCATTCTGCCCCGGCAAACCATGCGCGGGAGGTGTGGGCCGGGCCATTCTCTGTCCTTCGTTAACGTGCCCTTTTTTGGCTGGCCGCGTTACGGGCGTCAAGCCGCCGGGCGTCATCAGCGTCGTCTGACCGCAGGAGCGTGTTGCAGATGCTCTGTGACTTGCCAGCCTGCGCGTATCGCGGCTGGTACGAAAACAGCTTTAATGCCGGGTATCGAACGGATTAAGAACAGGTTTGGAGCGCCCGACGCTGCGCCACGGCAAACTGTGATCCGGAACAACTTAAGCCAGGCACTATACTTGTCGTTTAAGTTGTTTGCATGGAGCGGGCGGCGGGAATCGAACCCGCTTCATCAGCTTGGAAGACAAAAGTGTAAAATCCAGAAAACCCTTTTTTGTCAGCTATTTGTCGGAACCGATCATTATTCTTTGTCGGATATGTGTAGGAGATGAATTTTTGGAGCGGGCGGCGGGAATCGAACCCGCTTCATCAGCTTGGAAGGCTGAGGTAATAGCCAGTATACGACGCCCGCTCAGCGCCTTAGGGAATATTGGATGGCTCTTCCGGGGTCAAGTGAGCATTTCGCTATGTATGGGAATGAGCCGCACCCTGCAAAACCTGCCCAAGGGCTTACAACACAACTCCAAGCCAAACTGTTTTTGAGTGGGACGAAAAAGGCAACTATTGGCGAGCTACTTTATACCAAGGTTCATAAAGCCGTGTGGCTCGACGAGATCAGTTGATGATGACAGTTTGCAGCGCAATTTCATTTGACATCGTCTGGTTCAAGCCCAACCATTGAAAGAATGTCGAACGTGTTGAACACCATTACGGATGTCAAAGTCGCTGCTAGCGGCATACACGGCAACGGCTTGTTTACCACCAGGGACCGGTCGAAAGGAGAAGTATTAGCTGTACTGGACGGCCAAGTGGTACCGCACAACGATGACATGGAGTTCCTCCTGAAACACGAGTGGAACGCAATCAATGAAAATGAGATCCTGTTGCGTCCTGTTTGGACACTCTATGGGTATATCAATCACTCAAAACCCGGCCTGTTGAGTTTCAGCCTTATCAGTCGTGCACTTGTGCTGACAACCGATGTGAGTTCCGGAACTGAACTGACCCTCAACTATCTCGAGCATGGGATGCCAAAGGTGTACCTCGCCTCTGCAGAAGGCGGCTACCTAAGTTGAAATTTGCACTTATTTCGCCATTGCGTATTGAGCCAAGCTTGTGGGCAGATTTTTCCGACAATGTGCGCTCATTCTTTAATGACACGAGCTCCTCTCAGACAGTTTCCGGATCCTGGAGTATCCAGAACGGTGTTGACTACAAATACCATCCGATAACCGACCGGTATGTGTCCATTGAGCAGGGACAGCAGGCACAGTTTGCTGAACGCATGGAAGCCGCTTTCGTTCGTATCAGAAGGAATGCATGCGCGACCAAAGAAATCAGCGAGAACTCTCTGGCTGTGGTGTTTGATAGCGGAGATGCCTGTGTAGTGCAGATGTTCGACGGACTAAGGACAGCAAACGAAACCATTGCATTCATAGAAGAGAAGCGGCTGACTGCGAGTGATGATGTTGGCATTGCTGCCAAGTATGTGTCCGAGTTTCTTGGGGTAAAAACCACTGATTTTCAGGTGGATAAGACCATAACTCATACCGTATTGGTTTCTGGTGAAACCAGCACCACTTTTTTGGAAGTCGCCGCAAGATGCTTCGAAGCAGAAGGCCTGTCGCTGCCCTCTACAAATGAGCAGCCATTTCCGAGTTTTGTTCCAGGCTGGAGCTTTTCACTTTCAATGTCTCAAAGTTTGGACGCATCGCTGGATATTGTTGGCCTGATGGCGCGGTTACAATGCGAGTGGTTCACTGTGCGTACCACACGGGATTACTGCCTCCGACCATTGGAGGAAAAAGACCTAAGACTGCCGATCAGCCGTTTGATTGAGCAGGAGACTGCTATCGTAAAGTACCAGACTGAACTGAGGCTGTGGCGTCACAGTATGCAGGAGTACAAAGACAACCTGAAACCGGAGTTGACCAAGTATGCTTCTGCTGTGGAAAAGATGTGGGAGGTTCGCGCCGCCAAAGAATATGTGAATGACACACTCACTCAAGCACGGGACCTGATACAAACCTCTTACTCAAGGAGAATGCTGTTACAGGAGCGGCGTCAGTCGCTGATGCTGTTTTTCCTGACGTCTCTTGGTCTGTTGAGCATATCGTCTATAGCCCTAGTGTATTGGGACTGGCTGACACTCGCGAAAATCTTCAGTGATGAAGACGTTTCGACAACAGCCGGTAAGGCCGTTGTTGCATCCGGGTTGCTAGGTTTGATCATCCTCCTAGGTGTGCTTCTGATATACTTCAATCGTATTCGTCGTCGGCCTGATTAAAGCAGTTTCAGTGTCTAATTTCAGTGCTTTTCTAGTGTAACCTATAAGGTTCAACAAACATGGATTTCGAACGCTTTACTCAAGAATATGCACCTGTAATCATCGTCTTGTGCGCGATAGCAGGTGCTTTGATTTTCGGATTCTCACACCTAACCAGCGGGAATGAGGTATACGTAGGCACCCTTATTCTTTCACTCATTGGAGGTGCGGTCGCCGGGGGAGTATTCGCTGCAGTTATCATTTTTGTCATGCCGATTGTGCTGCTCATATTTCTGGCGCTCGCACTGTTCGCGGCTGTTATTTCAGCGATTATCTGGCTTCTTTCTCTGAGACTAATTTAGAGGACTCACTTGAGGCTTGACCTAGTCAGCGCTCCGCTACACGCCTCCACCCTGCCGCCAAGGCTTCGGCTTCATCGCAGAACCAGCGTTCACCGGATGCCTCGTTGATCTTGGTATTGCCTTAGTTCGGCGACCATGGCGTGTGATAAATCCTCAGCTTGTCTTTGCCCGGTGAGATGTTGCCCTTGATCGGACACTTCCCGTCAGGGGAAGTGGCCAAAGCGCGGTTCCACTTGTCCTCCCTGAACTCTGATGCTGTCTGCGTGTCAGCCTGCCAGATGCCTATCCCTGTGTTTTTCACACCCGCTTCATGGTCAGCGTAGTCCTCGCTGTACTCAGTGAATGCCCATGCCAGACCTTCCCGGACCAGCATTTCTCCGATGTCGCCATCGCCTGCGTTGCAGCGTGCAATAACACGTCCGTATGGATCGCGGTCCAAGGCGTCACAGGTCAGCGGTCCGCTTGAAATCAGCTCCAGTAAACGCCCGGAAGCTGCGGCCCCGCTATTCCAGTTGCCTCCTCCGCCTGCAGCGCATTTCTGTCCCTTCTCCGGGGCATCAACACCGTGCAGACGAATAAGCAGGGGGCCGATTTCAAGAGTGTCACCATCGAAAACGCTGACTTTGCCACTTATGGAAATGGATTGTTGTTCCGGCTGTGTGGCATGCGAACTCGCGGCGAACCAAGGCACGAAGACCATGGCAACGAAGGTACAGCAGGTGAAATGCATCATGGGACTCTTTACGCCGGACAGTGGCGAGATGATTCTCGCACTAAGCCGTAAGTCAGCCGCAACATGGTTAAGCCGGAGTTAAATTGACCACATCCTGCTGGGTTGCGGTACGTATCACCTGCCTATCCTAATGGAATGGTGACCGCGCGACTTTTCCCAAGCGCCTAGTCTCTTAGGAACGCTGCTGAAGTCTTCTTCGTGCCATGTGCAGCCCTCCGGTGGCGCAATTGAAGTTACTTCCAGCCACTCAGGTGGGGCTATCTCCTGCCATGAGTAAAGGTAAGAGAAATTCGTTTGTTCTATCCATCCCCGCCATCTGCCAAAAAACTCCCCGTCAGAGAGGATCTCTTCAGTCCACTGGCATGGTGCTTGCTCTAGTCCCATAGCGCGCCACAGCTTCTCACTGCCTTTCACGCTTCCGTCTAGAAAAGCGTTGCTCCAATCGTTGGATACGTCAGACGAAGGAACGTTCATTTGCAATTCCGCGTAGGTTTTCTGAGGAATTATTTCTGGATCTATGTAGCGGGCGACAGATGCATGGGTAAGGTCTGTGTTCCTTATCGCACTTCCGTCATTCTTACTGGAAGCAAAAAACGGGGCGGCATGTTCGTGCAGAATGAGGTTGTCGAGAAAACTGAAATGCAAAGCAGTTATATCAAAGTATGTTCCGTAGAACTTAGCACCAGAAAAATCACTTGAGACAACGGTTGAGTGGCTCAAGTCAGCGTCCGCTAGGTATGAACCCGAAAAATCTGAAAGCGTGATGCTCGCAGACGATAGGTTGGTTTGGTTCATGTACGCGCCGCTTGCATTTGTTCCTACGAGAGACGCGTGCCGCATGTCTGTCATGATCAAGCCAGAATGCCGGAAATCGACACCATCTAGCTGTGCGAATCTAAGGTCCGCGACACCCAGTTCAGCAAACCTGAGGTCTGAACCACTGAGGTTGGACCACGGCCCCGTTGCCCCGCGCAAATCAATGCCAAGGAGCGAGGCACCACTTAAATCAATGCCGACTAAGAATGCTCCCTTAAGGTTTGCCCCCCGCAGGTCAGGCTTTTCATTCCCGGGCTGATGCCATGATGGGTAAACCCAGTCTCTGAGACGCGACTCCTGCCTATCTGTAAACTCTGCAGCGAAGTCCATCTCCTCGAATTCATCAAGGTTGCGGCAGTCTTCCACTTCTTCCCGCTTACACCATTCACGTCGAAAATCTTCATATTCGAGGGACGCTGAACTAAAGGTTCCTTGCCTTCCAACCAGCGACTCTCCTTCAAGGTTGATTTCCGCAAGTGTCCATAGCCGCTGGTACATCCCGGTGTCGGAGTCTGCAAAAATCGGAATGGTCTCCACCATTGCCTCGAGCTGTCTTTCTTCCGGATTCCAGGCCTCTACTGAAACTTCCCGATACATCCACGGCGCTGGGTCAACTGTTCGGAAGTAAGTCGGTGGAAAAAGGCAGCTGGTCAAAAGCGCTACCGCGAACAGCGATTTGTTCGCATGTTTCCCGGAGTTTTGCATCCAGACCGCCCGCGCACTATGCAGCCCGAACAGCGAGGTGCAGAAAACGGCTACCAGTATCGCGCTCGTAAGCCACCAGTCGCGTGTGGTTGCAGCGGCCCACCAGTAAGCAGTTACGACGGCAAAACCGCCTCCCCAAACCAGCAAAATGGTGATCAGGTCAAAGAGAGAACGAATGACGCTTCGAGTTTCGCTGGTTTCGCGAACGGCAACGCTTTTCGAGAAATAGCGCGTTTCTGTGATCAGCCACGGTGATAGTTTGGCCGCAGCTTGGTCTCGGACCGCTTTCGTTGATCCCTTGAGCTGATCGGCGAGGTTGGCGAGCGAGTAGTGGAAGTAGCAGTAAAGAACAGAAGTAATAAATGGGGCCGCAACAACAAAGCTCGTTGCTGGCACAGAGAAGTTGATCACCGGGAGTTGGATTGATCGGTCAAAACCGTAGAAATCTATGTCTCTAAAAGACGCCAACGCTACAACCACGTACAACAGCGTGCTGAGCAGCGTGATACAGACTACGTTGCAGTTTCGCCCAAGCGCGACCAAGCGAGCCGTCGGGTCCGGCTTTTCACCTTTCGCAGCTACTAACTTCTCAGGGCGGGTCATTGCGAAACCCTCCTTTCATTGCGCTGTTTGCTGAGAGTCCTCAACGCACCTTTTTAGCATGCTTTGTGCTCTGCGAATTGAAAGGGGAAAAATCGGGACCAGCAGTCATAAAGCATAGACGGAATCCATGCTCACAAACGGCTACTCTGTTCGAATGATCACCCGCCCGACGCCTCAAAAAGTGCCGCCAAAGCTTCAGTATGCTGCACCACGTTTGCGAGCAAAATAAGTGCTCAGCCTGCTCTGACTTACATCACTGTCATAGCAGAGTGGCGAGTATGGGCTCACAACGAACAATAGATTGGTCGCAACACTTTCGCTTCATTGGCACGCCAACACCAACACGGTCGCCCAAAGCCGACATTCAACGGATCGGACCTCGGCGCAGTACAGCTTCTTCGAACCGGCCATTCGCCATACCTGCGAACAAGGCGCTTTTGTCGACGTCGGCATTGCGGACGAAGCGGACTTCCGTAGACTGCTTGTGAATGGCTGCTTTGAAACTTGAACTACAAAAGCGAGCAATCCAGGCTGGAAAACTGCCAAATTGGCGTTAGCGTTGCGGTCGCGGGGGCTGCTGCATGTGATTAATGACAGGCCTAGCCCCAAGATTACTAAGTAGGCAGAAAATGGACTAGGTATGACAGATTTTGAAAAAGCATCTTCCTTCTATGACAAGGTTCGCGAACAAGTCAGATCCGAAGACACCCTTTATAATCAGAGGATTATTTGGCTGATATCCATGCAAGCTTTTCTTTTTGCTACGCTAGGTCTCATCCTCCAATCCTACCTATCGGCGGATATCAACCGATCAAGCCCACTTCTCACTGGCAGCTTCATTCTAATTGCTGTGACCGGAATATTGGTCGCAATGGTATCTAACCGAGTAATTTCCAACGGGCGTATCGCGCTCAACAACCTACGTGACCAATGGGATGACTTTTCCAAGGACCTTGACCCCGAAAGTTCAGCGTTACTACCTCATCCTAGAGGCAAACACGAAAAATCCGAACGCGGCAATATTTGGTCGCGGGGAATTAGCTCAGGGAACCTACCGCTGATCTTCGCATTGGTTTGGTTGGGGTTTCTTGCCTTCCTTCTTTTCGAGCAGTTTGGATTGTAGAGCTGGCCCGCATGGCATGATATTGTGAATAACCGATGACAGACATTTGCGCTCCGCGCAGCATTTGGGAGGTATGGGCTCACTGCCGCCATTAAATCGGTCGCAGCATTTTCGCTCCATGGGCACGCCAACGCCTACACAACGGCCCATACCGGACGGTGAGTATGCGGTTCAATGCTGCATCGCAGCTTCCCGAAAGCAGACGTTGGCAGAAGTTTGTGGACGCCCCTCGTCAACCGAGACAGAAACCTGCCAAAATCGCAGAAGTTCTGAAAGGATTTTTTGTCTTGGGTTAGAGGTTGGTCCTGCGCGGGCCGGTTCTGGCGGCCACAAACGACCGTTTTTGACCGACCGAAACATTAACGTTCCCGAAAAACCTAGATTTTTAGAGCGTCGTTCGCTTAGCATCAGACAACCGTCGCATTTCAAACGCACAGAAGCTGATGGATTGGAAAATTAGTATGAGAAACACTTTTCTGGTTTCAACATTGATTTCAGCAGTAGTAGTCGGGGCTTCCGCGAAAGCACAAAGTTCCAATGATCTGATTTGGATTGACTATCCTCAGCAGGGCGTTGTCCTGGGGCAAGGCTATAATCTTCTAACGGATGAGCCCACGCTAGGTGTGTGTGTTGACTTCGTTCCAGTGCAGGACCCATCACAAGAAGTATCCTATCGATTCGAAGAAGTGACCTCAAAGAGTACAGTTATTGTATCTTCAAAAATACACGCTAGCGGCTCATTGAATATGGCGCTGGTGCAAGCATCTGCAAGGCTAGACTTTTTCTCCCGGGAGAAATTTGTAACAGATACCGAAAAATTCATGCTTAGCGCCACTGTTACGAACTCTGCGCTTTTTGCAGCGCCATTTGTTCCGTTCAAAGCAGCGTCAGGTGTCGCAATACCCGAAAACCTCGACAATGAAGTTAAGACAGAGGTCATAAAGGCTATCAAACGCGCGGCGTTCCCGGCGTCGGAACTCGAGAACTCTGGCGTGAAGTTCAAGAATGCATCACTTCGCAACAATATTCGTCACTGCGGGCAAGGCTACATCGCCGCTATCGTTAGTGGAGCGAACGTCGACGCATTCCTTACTATGACCAAAAATGACTCAGATGCCGTTGCGGACATCAAAGCTGGAATC
Organism: Roseobacter sp. S87; assembly: GCF_055693285.1. Next base: position 364,687 of record NZ_JBVFTR010000004.1, on the reverse strand, counting down.
GAAGCAAGCATTGGCGGAATTTTTTCTGTCAAAGGCTCTCTAGCGCAGCGGCAGGAAGCGGAACGTCGTGAATCACGTAGTGAAGTCACAATGTATCGATCAGGTGGTAGAACTGCTGATCTCGCCTACGATCTGACAGGCCTTAAGCAAAGCCTTGAGAAGCTAACCATTGATGCAGCGGCGAATCCTAAACCAATTAGGATTGCGGTAATGCCGTACTCGAAACTGGACGATTCACCGACGGCTGGTGGTCACAGCACCGCCAGCTTATTGGACGCCATCGCAGCATTCTTTCTTGTTCGAGATGTCGCGGAGGAAACCGCCAGTATTCTGGCTTGGTACAAGAACTACGACAGCGATCAAATAGCATCTGCTTCCAGTTCGTCACAAATCGCGCGAAACGTACCCCTCTACCTGCACAGTATCGATGCATACACCAGTTTGAACAATGAGGCCTTAGACGTTGCGAGAAAACTTTCGGTCGCTTTGAGGCAGTGCAATAGCACTTTAACAGATGCCAATTTGGTGCTTGATGCCAAAAGCATACTTGCTGAGATTCAGTCCGGTGAGGCTGAGGAATCTGGAGCCACATTTTTTAAGCAGCTCGGTCTACTGAACAGTTCTTCGGCAGTGGCCACTAGTGATCCTGCAACTCTGCATACGCCTCTGAAAGAGAATGCACCCGAGAAGGCCTCAGAAGAAAAATTCGACACATCGTTCAAGGAATTCTTACAGAGTTTTGATGACTTTAAGGCAGCGAAGAAGGAAGGGGAAACGGCTACGAGCTACGCAGCCGCCAAGAATTCCTTACAGACGGAAATGAATAAGCCAAAGCCAACCGCAGCTAGTTTGGAGGCAGCCATCAAAGCATTCGAGCGATTGGTAAACATGCGACTTGAAGAGTGTAGCTCAGCAGGAGATTTCGCAGAGGAGTCAGTTGACAAGGCACTGATGATCGCAGGTGAAATGCTGTCCAAGAAGCCAATCTTTTGGCACGAACTCGGTCGCCATTATCAAGGCCGTATTTGGCGGCTCTTCTCTGAAGCGGAACTGGGTAACGCGAGCGAGCAGAGCGATGCACTGAAAATCCTCGAGCCCGATCTGGCCGCTTATCACAAATTCCTGGTTGTTGAGAAATTCAAGAGAGACATTTGCCAGCGGGACATTTCGCACTTGGTCTGCGGCGAAGAGTTCAAGACTGAGAATTACGGGCTAACACTCAATCATGGTACATTTAAGTACACTGGCTTGGTTGCTGGCATCAGTGAGGGCATTCAGTGATGAAGGTGCCGTCGTTACTCTATCTCGTGCTTGCACTGACGATGTCGTTCCCATTCACAACTTCGGCCCAGTCAGTCGGTGAAGGCGATAACAACAGCGGGGAGCCATCGCTAGAACCTATAGAGCCAGAGCCAACTTCACCGGAACCAAGCCGTCCAGCAGCAACGCCTGATTTAGCATTTTCGTGTTCGGTTATACCCAAAGAAATAGACCAAAAGATCTACTTGGCGAAGGCTGATGGAACTGAGGGGACGTTGCTCGGCCACCTCACCGTTAGTGATTGCAAGTATATCTACGATACGACCGCCGCAACACATCAGGTGAGACTCGCGCTCTCAGTCGCCGTCGAGGCAAATAGTACAACATCGACCAGTTGCCCTATTCTATCCGTTGCGCTCCTCACTCGCACGAGCGCAGCTGCATCGAATTTTCAGTGGCCCGGAGTTGTCAGCACAATTGGTGACCAACCACTCAAGTCGGGTAGTCGCATAGGTGAATCTCTCTACAGACTTGGTGAAATAAGTATTCACGAATTGGCCAAGGCAAATACTGATCCTCGCATCAGCTTCGATGACTTCCTACACGGCACTCTCATTGTGTTTGCAGAAGAAAACAGCCAGCGCGTGGAGGGCTTTACCTTCTCCCGCGCAGCAGCACAACTCAGAAACCACCTAGCAATTCTCGCAACACAGGGCTTGGACGTTAAAGAAGAACAGAAAGTCGGCTTGATTGTATCAATTCAAGCGATGAAGGCGAGATGCTTGGTTTCAGACGGGGACAAAACCAAATCAGTTGCCGCGAGCTTTGGACCACGAAAATGAAAATTATCAGCCAGTCATCAGTATTCTCTTTGTTGCTTACAGCATTGATTTTCCTCTCTTTTGGTGAGATTTGGGCACAAAGCAATGGCAAAGCGGATGAATTAGCTGCGCAGGGTTCCGCCCCACAGTCAATCGATCATGCCGACCCCTGTTTGTTTCTACCTGTGACTTGGCAGGCTGGCATTGTCGGTGACGTGACAGGATTGAACCGAGAGCGAATCGAGGAAATTGATGAGTGTTACTCGGGCAGAATTAGTTTCACACTGAGGAATACCTGTCTGCCTCCAGATATCGCCTTAGATCAAAACCCGAAATCTGGTGTTACTTCGTCCACGCTCACAGTTGTGCTCTCAAGCAATGATAGGGTAGCTCCAAATCTAGTAGGTTTGTCATACAAGCAAGCATGGAAAACCCTGGCGGGTTGCGGCTTGGAAGCGGAGTTTGTACCACAGGCATTCTTTCCCGAAGGTGAGGTCTCCTCAACAAGTCCTCCCGCCAACGGATCGCTCAATAATGAAACAGAGGTACTAATTAGGATGGCCAAGCTGGTTGCTGTTCCGTCGACCTTGGTCGGCGTGGCACAAAAGGTCGCCACCGATAATCTTGTGGCTGTTGGCTTACGGGTTGGCGCTGTTACCACGCAGAAGGTGCAGCTCGATCAGTGGCAAAAGTTGCAAAAATCTAAAGGCCGATGCCAATATGTGACTGGTAGGCGTGGGAATGTCCTTCGGACCAGACCCGCCAAGGATCAGTTAGTAAACAAAAATAGCGCGGTAGCATTGATCGTAGAATTGCGACCATCGTTGGTAACGGACCCTGAAATTTGCCGACCACCGGGGACTCTTATCCCCTAGATAGGGTTGATGACATTACGCGAAAGGAGCGAAATTGCCGACGATTCCTGATGACATAAACGGCGTGACCATGGAGTTCGCCAAAACAGTAAATAGGCAAGTGACGGATGAGATGCTGGAAGCGATGAAGGCAACGATCTCGTCTGATGCCGTCACCGGAGAGACGATTGAGAAGCTTTGGGTTTCATCAGCCAAAGACAGCCATAAGTGTCCCAGCCGCCATGTGACGGGAAATGGTGTTGATATCTCAAGAGTAAATGGAAAGTTTATTGTCAGCTCTTACGATTCCGACTCTTCAATTAAGAAAATTGTCGACGGACTACAGAACAAATTCGAAGACGCTCCCAAAAGGCGAGAGAATTTTGGCCCCACCATCAAGAAGAAGAACGGAAAAAATCACTCTGTGTCCGGCCACAAGGATCATTTTCATTGGTCTGTAAATGGCGACCACTCTGAATGTTCAAAAGGTCTCAAAAATTTACTAGAAAACCTACGCCGCAGATTGTTCGGGCAAGAACCGAATACGTCGAGCGAAGAAATCTGCGGGATTTGACTTTACTGGCAGCTCCGCCATCAAAGTCGGACAACCCATTCAAGCGTTCAGTCGAAGCCATGTCTCTTCAAATTCCATGTGTCGGCCCTCTGTCGATAATTTCATGGTTTTGTTCCACTCGAGTCCGAGTAACATAGAGCCACTCGAGAAAAGAAAGTGGATAAGTGAATGCCCGCGAGCCCCGAGTCAACAGGCGGCGTCGGCTACACCTTTGAAGATTCAGTAGTGGCGTCATATTTGACCAGCCTCCTTGTTGAAGGTGGTGCGCGGGGAATCTCTGAAGCGATTACTGACGGCGTCTTTCTCCAGCGCGCGGCGCTTGGTGAGCCACTAGACGATATAATTGTCGAGGCGTCGGATCGATACGGCCAACCTGCCAAATTGGCTCTGCAAGTGAAGCAAAGCCCAACGCTGAGTTCTGCTGAAACTAATGCCGACTTTCGAGACGTCGTTTCGGCTAGCTGGCGAGAATTCAAGAAAGACGGCTTCAGGATGGGTCGGGACCGTGTTGGCTTAGGTGCTGCTAGTATCGCGCAGTCCACACTCCGGGCAGCCCGATCTACGCTTGAATGGGCTCGTACATCCAAGTCGGCAGACGACTTTTTCAGGCGGCTAGAAACCGAGAATTTCGCAAGCGACGCACAAAGAAGGTTCGTGAGCGATGTCCAAGCTCTGCTCCCAGCAGAGGCGCAAGGTGAGGACAATTCGTGGCAGTTTCTAAGGCATTTTGTCATCCTCGTCTTTGACACGCTTTCAGAAGGAGGGTCAGGTTCATTCGAGGCAATTGAACGTCTGCGGAATGCGCTACCAACTGGAGAGCGTCATCGTGCCGAAGAGCTTTGGGTACGACTTTCCCGTATATCACGGCAAGCGTCGGGCGCAGCAGGTAGCTTTTCAAGGGCATCATTGGTTGAGCAGCTTTCGGGAGTGTTTGATCTTTCTTCTCTTCCAAGCATACGCAGTGATCTCGTTAAGGTAGCAGAAGAAACAAGACACGCTCTTCAAGGTATCCGAATGGATATCTCTGGGCTGATCATCCCGCGAAATAGTATTCTCGATAAGATTGCCGACATTGATGATGGCAAGCGATTTATCCAATTAGCGGGCGAGGCCGGATCGGGAAAGTCGGCGGTGTTACGTGCGCTGGCCGAAGAGCACGCCCGGCACGGTTTCGCTCTTGTTCTGACCGACAAGCGTCTCGTCGGCCCCGGCTGGCCCTCACTCGCCACACACTTGCGTCTAGAAACGGAACGGCTTGCTGATCTCCTTTTTGAGCTAGCCACACTGGGAAAACCAACTCTGTTCATCGACGGGATAGATCGCCTAGGTAATGAGACCCGTCAGACAATCTTGGACATCGTAACTATCCTTCTTGATGATCCAAGGCTTGCGGGCTGGCGCATTGTGGCATCTACCCGGTCGTCACACCTCGAAGACTTGAGGATATGGCTCCCTCCTCAACTCATTGAGGAGGGCCAAGCACACATCGTCGAGATCGATGGATTTGATGATAACGAGGCTGGCATCCTTGCTGAGCGGTTTCCAGCGATGCACGAAGTCCTGTTCGCCGAGGGTCAAGAGAAGGAAATTGCAAGGCGCCCTTTCTTTGCTCAGGTGTTGGCACAACGTTCAGTGAGCACTGATGGAGCGCCGAGCAGGTTTTCCGAGATTTCGCTAGCGCAGGTTTGGCTAGAAGGTCCGCAGGGTCTACGTGATAAAGCCTCTTCGATTGAACGCCGCCAAGCGATCAGTGAGCTAGCCGCGAGATGCGCTCAAGCAGCCAATAGAAGCGGCGCAGTAGAAGGCATTCCGGCTCAAACTCTGACGGCACTAGTACAAGAACGAGCGATAGCTGAAGTTGCGGGTAGCGGAAGATATTCCTTTACCCACGACATATTTCTTGAATGGGCAATGTTCGGATTGTGTCGCCAAAATAGTCCAGATTGGCCGGGCACCCTCGCGGGTGCTGGCGACAGGCCCGGACTAATCCGGGTGGTAGAACTACTATCACAGTTTGAATTCGAGTCCGAAGACACCTGGACTGAAACGCAATTGGCACTGGAGCAGCAGGAAGCATGGCGTCATTGGAGCAGGGTTTGGCTCCTTGCCCCGTTTGCGTCTCCGGTGTTCTTCGAGCGAAAAGATGCGATTTCGGTTTTTTTGAGCGAAGACCACCGGCTCATCCGGCTCCTTTCTTCTTTCCGAGCACACAAGACTATCGAAAACCTTCTGATCGTCCATGGCGCGTTCGAACTCGGCGAGAAATCGAAATTCGAAAAATTCAGAATAGCTGACTTTTTGTCTTGGCCCCGCCCTGTTCGAAATTGGAGGCGCCTGCTGATCTGGTTGCTTTCACTTGATTGGAACGAGGCAACGGCTGAGGACATAGTTGACACGTTCGACGTATGGCTGAACCTCTTTCAAGATTATCCCGACCGGATCAAAGATCGTTATGCTGAACGAATTCATCAAATTCTCACTGAGTGGGATGCCTATGACTATCGGGAGCGGGAAATAAAAACCACTCCGCTTGGGTTTTATAAGGACGGTTTCGGCCGCAAATTTCGACAGGCTTTCCTAAGGTCCTCTCTCACAAACACCGACCTACTAAGTTGCAGGCTCCAAGCGTGGACGACCGAGCGAGTTGACGACAAAGTTCAGTCAAGCGTCTTTGCGTGGAGTGTGCGCCTTGCCAGTGTGGTTCCTGATGCCCTAGCTGACTTTTCGTTCCGGGCGTTTATCGAGCCACTGCCATCAGAGTCAGCTGAGAGGTCGCGGGGGCAGCTGATCGGTTGGTCTCCTCATATGACCGATTGGGATTCTCCGGGCATCAGTGACCATTCGCGCCACTGCCATCCAGCCTCTCCTGTCCAGCAACCATTTGCAGCCCTTTTCGAGAACGCGCCTCAAGAAGGTCTTCGTTTAGTTCGCAAGCTGCTCAGCCGGACCGTTGTCGCTTGGAGAGAGCTAGCCCGATACGACTATCACAACCGCGAAATTCCGGTTCCATTTAGCGTGGATTTCCCCGGGGAACTCAAACGTTCTGGGGCGACCAAAGGATTTATGGTTGGTATCGAGGTCTGTTTTCTTGCGACATCCTCGAGTCGGCACTTATGGCGCTGGAAGATTGGGCGTTCTCCGAGCTTGAAGCCGAACGGGATGTTGATGAGATCGTAAGGGAGCTTGTTACGGAACACGAAAGCGTGGCCACTCTGGGCATCGCCTTGGGTGTCTTGTTGGACAAGGACGCGCTGTCACCTGCGGCAGCCGCTCTCGTAGGCTGCCAGCACATCTGGGCCATGGACGAGTACCGCTGGCAACACGACGTCCAAGGCCTTCACTCAAACGAAATCGGAGCGAGCTTCGGCTTTTCTCACGAGACAACTCATCTTGAAGCACTTAAACGCCTCAACTCGCGGCCTTCCCGGAAAAAGAACATCAGGTGGCTCGCGACAGCATTCATTCTTACAGCTAACGACCAACGCGAAAAGGTAGCGGAAAAACTTACCAGCTTTCCAAACGAGCTACCCTTCACCCACGAAGGTCAAGAAGATGACGATGAGTTAGTTGCATATTTTCTGCATCGAGCCGAGGAGTGGGCCGCTATTGCGGACCTTACGAACTATGCTCATGTGGAGACCGATGACGGGAGAGTCGGCGTCGCATTCCAGCCATCAGACGAACGGGTGCAACAAGCGGAAGAAGCAGGCGAACGGCTAGCCCATTGGAACGAAGGCTTCCAACTTCTGAAACAAAGTGAGTCTTGGTTCGAGAGCGGCAAAATTGGTGATCAGGCGCGAGATGAGATTGTTGCGCTCGCACGCGAGGTCGATAACGAGGACCTGTTCAACTCTGGTTTCGATGCCGGAGACCCCGGCAGCCGCCGCGCTGGTGGAGTGGCAGCCGTGTCAGCAGCCATCCTAAGTTTCGGTGCCGATCTTCCAAAAGATCAACAGGAATGGGCCGAAGACGTTGCTTTCCGCGCAGCCAATACTTTTCCGGCAAGCAATGAGTTTTTTCACGCTGATGCTCCTGCCGAAAACAGACCCGAAACATTTGCGTCAAAGGGATTGGCGGCGATAATCAAGAATGGTGGGCCATCAGTAAGTTCAGCGCGTCGAGAATTGGTTCAGTTGTGTTTTCATACCTACAAGGGCGTGCAGTTGTCTGCCCTGTCAAATGCCGCGTCATGTTGGCGAGAGCAAAAGGACTTCGCTGACAAATGCACGGCGCTCGCCTTCAAGTTGACGACACTTGAATTGGATCGTGGTTCGTCTGATTGGTACCGGCGACGTGATGAGAGACACAACCTTCTGGCCTCCGAAAAACAACAGCTGCTTGAGGCGGCTATACAAGGTCTAGCATCTGGCGATTGGAACAAGCTGTCTGATATCTATGCCGAAATTGAGCCGAAGCATTTGGATCAATGGCGCGTCAAAGACTTTGCATCGATGTTGTCGATCATCCCGAAAGACAGGTTCACTGATGATGATGGCTTTCGAGACGACATATTATCGCTCCTGCGTGACTTCGTGAACAAGCTCGCCGCAGCGGTAAGTATTGCTGACGAGGCTGAACGCCGCTCGGGTTCAAGGCTATGGCGAGAGTTTTCCACATGTATCTGGGGCTTAGCGTCGATTTGTGAGGATTTACCTACTGAACAGGTGCGCACCGAGATCATACCCTTGTTGTCATTATTGCCCATCGAACCGAAAAGCGAAGTCCTCTCTACCTTCGCGAATGCATACTCTTGCATACGACTTCTGGATGCCCCGGAGGTACCATCAGGAATCTTCGACGTTTTCATTGATATCTTTGAGGCGGTTGAAGACCACCCCGATTGGAAACGTCCGGAGTGGCGGGAGGACTATGGTCTTCCTGATCAGCTTCACAAATTGGTTCGTATCGCAATGGGGGCAAATTGGGATCGGCCAGCAATGGGGGCGGCCCGCTTCGCTAACAATGATTGGTCTGATGCAAAGCTACTGAACCCACTGATTGATTGGATGCTCCAACGATTTGGGCACCTGCCTCAGGTCATGCAAGCATTCTTGCTCCATTTTGAAAGATCCTTCGATCATCGCAGAAGCGATTTCCTTGCTTCTAGGTTGGGAGGCATCGCGCCCACCGTATGGCAGTCTAGGGGGTTTTGGTCCGGGGGGAGAACTGCACAGCTTGCCGGTCTGCTTCAGACTTTTGCCGAACGAGACGCGCCATTGCAGCCTGATGTCCACGTGCAGTTTTTGGAAATTCTCGATCACTTGATTGAACTTGGGGATCGTCGCGCAGCAGCACTTCAAATGAGCTCGCTGTTTGACCTGCCACGTTTCAGTAATCCGCCGCAGGTTACACAAATCGAAACTTCGCAGTGAGGGCTCATCACAACTTCGCGTCGAAGGTCCGCTTTCGAGGTCAAGGCTTTGCCCGTTTGCATCCGCAACGAATGACCGTTTCCCGCCCATAAATGAAGGTGACAGCCATTCCTCCGAAGTGTCTTGCTGCTAAGCGTAGATCGGCAACCCATACCCATTGTTCGTCCAAATCGCCTAGCTCTAGACTCAAGATTTGATCTCGCGAAAATACGGTTCTTCGCCGCTCCCAAGCTGACCCATCATTGTGGGAAGAAACCACTCGCGAACAATATCTTCAAAGGTTCGGCCAATGGTTGAAAATTGCTCCCAAGACATCGAGCAAAGCTGATGAAACTGCAGAAGGGACGTCAGAGCCTTGTCGTCGCCTTTGAGGTATGCGTCGATGCCTCGTAAAATTAGACCAAGGACGTCAGCATCAATGTTCTTGATAATTAGGTCCAACCGGTCTTTGTGGTCGCGTATAAGCTGCCAAGGAATGTCGCGCTCCCAAACCGGCATCGCACGCAGACGGCGTGCGAACCGATCAATTATCGCTAAGTTACTCGGCAGCTTTTCCACGTGCTCGTGGTTCGCCAATTCCTCCAGAATCCATCGAGCTTCTCGATATTGAAACTGAGCGAGATTGAACATTCCGTAGAGTTTCGCACGGGTCGCATAAAACCGCATTACTTCAACCGATCTTGGGTCGGTAAGCTTGTTCCCGGCCGGAATGATCACGGTGAAGAACTTTTGCCTACTAAGGTCGATTCCACGCGGTTCTATGATCTTGTCGTAATAGTCGGTCAAACAGATATAATAGACTTCGCCCTGTGCTAGATCGCAAACAAATAGCATCAGAGGAGTGGATGGACCCATGAGTCTGGCGTTATCGATCGTGTCACAATCTACAACGTAGCGGACAACATCGAGTTCATGCTCAGCTTCGCGGTCCTGCAGGTCCAAAACCTTTTCGACATTGACGCGCGGCCTTATCGGCTCAACTCCACTTTTCAGCGAAGTTGTCGACTTTAGTTGCACAAATAGAAACTCGCCCATCGTCGGGATCTGTTGTCCTTGACGCTCGAAGACTTCAACTGTTACGTCGACCCCATAGTCCGGATGAAGTTTCCGGATTACCCATTCCTCAGGAAGCAGCTTAGAAACTAACGCTTCAGAGGAATCCTCTTTCAGATGACTATCAACGCGGCGTTTGGCCATTTTCGTTCCTTGGCTGGTGTTTACAATGCGGGAGTTCGAGGTCATGCTGCAGAACACCAGCGCTAGTAGACAACTTGCCCGTCAAGTTTGGCACAGTAGGCGTTCAGTACCATGTGCCAATCGATTTAACGAACACCTGTTGAATACTCGGGTTGTAATACGTCGGCTGAGTATAGTAGGCCAAGGTTTGGTTCGGTTGGTAAGAGCATCTTGCCGCATAAAGTGCCATCGCCAAAGAGACTGGCTTCGTTCCAAATGGAGCAAGTATTGAACTTTGCTCACTTTGTGCTCCTATGCTCAGCAGTGCTTGGACTGCTTCAGGCACATTAATCCCTTCAACTCTTGTACCTGAAAGTCGACCGGAAGCGGGATAGGGGAAAATACCGCTGATGAAACGCCAATTTCGGGTTAACCTGTCAACTTCAGCAAGAAAAGGAAACAGAAAGTTTATTTGGGTCTCATCGAAACGTCCTGCGTTCACGAGATCAGGTAGACCCAGCGGCCCATAGACTATTTGTGCCCCATCAAAGACGACTGTCTCTTTCCGTTCTCTGCTGATGAAAGAAGCCTCTGTCGTCAACTATTGCTGCTGAAACGGCTGTTATGAACGGCTATTTCCGTGTTCTCAGCTCTTGAAGTTGGAGTTCGTAGGAGCCTCAGGTTATCCGCATAATCGCGTCTGCCAGTATTTGAGTTAGTACATCGAAGGGGCGGCGTGAGTCCGCTTTCGGGCCATCAGTCTAGTTCCTTCGCATCTGAGACGAACTTTGGCTTCACGCCCCACGAGCTTTGCGCTGCTGTCGCAAACTGCGCCCCGCTGACTTCAGGCTGATCGGATGCTGTGCTGTGGCCAATAGCAGCTTTGTCTGCAGAGCAGACGTTCGAGGCTAAGATGATCTGCATGACACAATCCGCGCTTTCGCTGAATGTAGGCAGAAAAGCAAGACACGTCACCAAACCGATGTGGCGTTGTTGAAATTCGCTGTCGCATCAGCTGCTCGCATCCACGGTGAGTATAGTGATTTGGTGTGGCCCAATTCGCCTCGGCAATCGTTTGCGTGGTTCCCGTTCTTGGCGTGACAGTTTTGGCGGGTTCAACGAGGTTCTCGTTGGTAGCGGGAGCGCAACCGCTCCTCTCTTCATGACCGATGGATATCGACACGACATCCCTACTGCACAATTCTAGCGGAAACAAAGAACATTTACGCTATTAAAGACATTGCTATAGTCGGTTCATCATTACTCCAATAGGTTCATATGAAACAGTTTATTATCGTGATTGAGGATGGTTTCGCAGCATCCATCAATGGGATCGGTATCGTCTTTCTCGGCAAGTTGATCAGCGGCGAAGTCTCAGTTACTGACAGGGTCGATTTCTACGATGCCCTGCCTTTTGAGGCAGCGTCAGACGCCAAACCTGACCTTATCTTTCAATCAATGATCACCCGGTTAGCCAAGGACCGCCAGGAAGTAGAACGGGCGCAAGAAGGCGACACCATTGAAATTACAATCCGCGCTATCGACAAGGCTATTATTAAAAAGGGCTGTCAGATTGTCAGTGACGGACAGGCACCGTTGCGTGGATCGTTTCTTGAGCCGCCTCTGCCCGACCCGACGAGCAAACTGGCGTTTCATTGGCGGCCAGATCCACGCAGGACATTCGGCATAGGCCTGCAAGGCGGCGGGCTGAAAGGTGCATTCGGCGTCGGTGCCATGCGGTTCCTCGCGGAATTGGATCTGGAAAAATCCAAGCACCTCAAGGTAATTGGCAGCGCATCTACCGGGTCCATCACCTCGCGAATACTGATGATGGATCGTGGTATGCCCGGTGTTGATGATGCAGTCCGCGAATACACGGATCTGCAGAAGGTGGACGACATGCTCAGACTGCGGCCAGAGGTACTAAAGGCCGCCGGAGAATCCCATATTGCAGGACGCGTCATCAATGCCGCGTTGACAGAAGAGATCGGTACGCTCGACCCGAAGAAGATGGTCATGGACGAACTGGTGACGACAGGCTCTATGCTGCCTGCGCTTTGGGGCGGCTTTGGTGCGGCAAGCGGTCTTGCAATTCTTGCGGCGATCGCAAGCCTTGGGCCTATCGGCATCATCGGCGGACTGATTATTGGCGCCATCGCAGGTGGGGTCGCAGGTGCCGGAACAGGTGTCAGACAAGAGCTTGAGCAGGATCTCGAAGTTCTGGAGAAGCTGATGAACCTGACAGGCAGTATTGCTGTGCTTGATCCTGTTGAAACTCGATTGAAGGCACTGGCGGGCGACCACGACACACGCCGTGCGGGGATAAAATGGCGGATTTCCGTCAATTGTCTTGAAACTGGCGTGACCGCCTACATCACGGAACAGGGCCGCCTGCTATATCCTGACCGTGACGGCATGCACGACATGTACCACCCGCGCGAATTTCTGGACTGTGAAATCATATCCATTGATGTGGCCGACAACGTAAACGAAAGTTTCCCCGATCTGATGATCAAAGCCGCACTGACATCCGGGTCATTTCCCGGAGTTTTCGAGCCACGTCTGATCACGTTCAGTCATGACAAATTTGAGGGCACCCGGTCGCTATGGTTCAACGACGGAGGTATCCGTGAAAATCTGCCCTTGCAATCTATGGTCGATGCGGGCGCTGATCAGATTGTCGCGATCTACTGCGCCCCGATCGAACCCGCCCCGACACCGTTCGACGACGATCTGTCAACACCGACGTCCGGCAAGCCGATGCCAAAGTGGACTGATGTCGCCGGGCGCGCCGTTGCGCTGACATTCGCCGAAATCACCCGGACGGATGTGGCATTCGGCCGCCGCCTGAATGCCGGGCAATCCCATCTGAACGACCCGGTTGGCGCCGGTGGTGCAACAGGGGTAGACGTCATCGATATCGCCCCGCGCGTGCCTACACTGGGCCTGACCGAGGTTAACCCCCGCAAGATTGAGGCAACCATCGTTTACGGTTACATGTGCGCATACGATGAGCTGTGGATCGCAAACCGAAAGACCACCGCGACCGAACGGTCGGAGTTGCGCGAAAACACTGATCAAATTTACCAGAATCTGATCCTGGCGGCAGACTATTCTATCCTGGCTTTGACCAGCGCAGTCTACCGCAATCCCGACGCAGGCGGAAAGATGTGGAACACGCTGCCCGGCTGGAACGAAGACGGCAGCGCCCGCAGGATTCACCGCATCAATTTCCAACGCCATGCACTGCGGGTTTACTCCAAGGCGAAGCACGAGTTGCTGCGCGCGCTGGTGCGGCGTCATGCAGAATTTGGTGACCTGTCGCTTCCGCTGCACATCAAGAACCCGCCAAAGTGTTTCAACCGTTCGTATTTTACCGATTGGACTGTCCTGCAGTATGGGGCGCTCAACACGATGTTTGTTTTCCAAAAGTTCGGAGGCAGTATCGGCATTACTTTGCAGAAGCAGCCATTCCTTGAAAGGCAGCGCGTGCGCACGGACGACCACCAGAAACATGAATCCGAGGTAGATACCATGGCCTCATGGGAGCATCGCAAAGACCTGAAGGATCTGCTGGAAGACGTCAACTTTCTGCGGTAGTGCCTCCGCTATTTTGGATCTTTTGCAGTTTGGTGTCTCTCCTTTGATGGTAGCCACTGCATCACAAGGGTTGAATTGCAGTACTGAGACGATCAGTTGCGGAGTTTGAGCCAACCTGTTCATCAAAGCCGAGAAACGAGTCGAGCCTGGCGCATCCAACGGGTTGCAAGGCAGTACCGGTTGTGTTGGCTGGGGTTATCTTTTGGGCTGGGCCAGTTGGCTGTGGCACCCAACTCTGTAAAGCTGTATCGATTTGACTGAAATGCGGTTCGCTTTGTCAGAAGACAACTCCAGAATTGAAGCCTATCCGGGTGGTGCCGGAGTTTGTCCGGGATGCATGTCGTCACTGATTGCGAAGTGCGGGACAAGAAAGGTATGGCACTGGGCACATCAAGGACATGACCACTGTGACCATTGGTGGGAACCTGAGACGCTGTGGCATCGTGCTTGGAAAGGCTGTTTCCCCAGAGACTGGCAGGAATACCCGCATCACGGTGATCAGGGAGAATTGCATTTTGCAGATATCCGGACACCGAACGGTTTGGTGATTGAAGTTCAGCACTCACATTTGGGTGACCGCGAAATTCGGGCCAGAGAACAGTTTTATGGAAATCTTGTCTGGGTCGTAGACGGAACCCGTTTAAAACATGACCGCAACAGATTTCTCAAAGGAATGGATCGAAACCTTGGCTTGGGAACGGATCCGAATGTCTATGTCTTTAACGGCAATGGACGGCAGATCACCCGAAGGTGGGCAGTCAGCCAGAGACTCGTTTACCTGGACTTTGGTGAGGATGATCTTTGGTGTGTTTCGCCCGACAGACACAATTGGCAGTTCTTCGCGACACGTGTGACGAAGGCAAGCTTTGTCGATGCATGTAAGATCAACGATCCGAATTCTGCTTCTAAACAATTTCCGGTTTCTTAGACCTTTTTTCCGGGCTAGCTGGATTGGGTACGTGTGCTGCGACCAAAAATGATTAGTGGCACTTCCACGATCGGCTCATTGCCCTTTGTCAACTTCTCCGATCAGAAAGCACCGACTAACAAACACTTCAGCCGGCATCTTCGTCGTCCGCCGTTAAAGCCTAACCTCCCCTCACCCCTCGCGGAATGCACGTGCGAAGTAATCCGTCAGGGGCTTGGCGAGATAGCTGAGTGGTGATCTGTCGGCGGTCCGGATAAAGGCTTCGACCGGCATGCCGGGCAGCAGCGGCTGGCCACCCAGTTTGCCAAGATCACCAGGCCGCGGCACAAGCTCTGCTTCATAGAAGGTAAGCCCGGTAGCCTGGTCGGTCACGATGTCTGCAGAGAGGCCGGTCACCTGCCCCGCAATCTCGGGCGTGAGCCTCTGGTCGAGGGCAGCAAAGCGCAGAGTGGCCTGTTGCCCAATCTGCACCTGATCAATGTGGATGGGATCAATGCGGGCGGAGATCACCAGTGGCTGGTCCTGAGGCACCACATACATCACAGGTTCCGCCGGCGAAACGACAGACTGCAGGGCAAACACCGTGGAGCCGTGGATGATACCGCTGACCGGTGTTCTGAGCTCCATCCGGGACAGGGTATCCAGCGTGCTGAGCCTGCGCTGAACCAGTTCCACTTCCTGCACGCGCAGGTCTCTCAGTTGCGCGATCGCATCTTCCCGCAGCCCCGTGGTGAGGCCGAGGCGTTCGATGTTCAGCGCCGCGATCTGGCCTTTCAGCTGGGCGATGCCCGCTGTGACGCTGCCGATCTCCCCCTGCAGCCGCGCCTGTTCGCGCTGCAGCGATGAGACGCGCGAGGCCTGCGTCAGGCCCTTCTCCAGAAGCGAGCGGCTGTCTGCCAGTTCGGTGTCAATCAGCCCCCGCTGTGTCTCCAGCGCGGCCAGCTGCGCTTCAGCACCTGCGATCTGGTTCTCAGCCTGGGCAATCTGCTCAGCAATCTGGGCCGCGTTCTGCTCCAGTGAGACACCCCGCGCTCTGAAGAGGCGCGCCTGACCGTCGAGCAGATCGCGGATCTCCGGTGATCCTGTCGCGCGGGCCGCCAGATCGTCGGGTACCAGGAGATCTGACAGCCCGTCCCGTTCGGCCACGAGCCGTGACATCCGCGCCTGTACCTCAAAGAGCTGCCCTTCGGTGATTGCCAGTTCAGACCTGAGCTGGGTGTCATCAAAGCGCAGCACCACATCTCCGGCGCGCACCGCATCCCCATCCCGGACCAGCAGCTCACCGACCACCCCGCCCTGAGGGTGCTGCAGGACCTGACGGTTGCTCTGCACCTCAATCAACCCGGAAGCGATCACCGCGCCCGAGATCCGGGCCTGCACACTCCATACCCCGATCACACCCACAAGGATCAGCAACGCCAGACTGCCGATGGCCAGCGGTCCTCTGGCCCGCAGGGCGCGCGACTTAGCCTCAGCACTCATCCTGATTTCTCCCGTGACAGTGTCTGTCTGATGTCCTCGACATTGCTGACCATGGATCTGAGCACTTCGTCGCGCGGGCCGTCCGCCCTGACCCGGCCACCTTCAAGAACCAGCAGCCTGTCGCACTCAGAGATTGCCGTGGGCCTGTGGGTTGTGATCACCACGGCCTTGCCATCGGCCTTGAATGCCTTCACCGCCCGGTTCAGCGCTTCCGAGCCCTCACTGTCGAGCGCGGAGTTGGGCTCATCCAGGATCAGCAGGACTGGATCGCCATAGAACGCCCGGGCGAGCGCAATCCGCTGGCGTTGACCGCCGGACAGATACCCGTCATCGCCATGCACCGGTGTTTTGTATCCTTTGGGCAGCGACAGGATCATCTCATGCGCATTCGCCCGTTTAGCCGACTCAACGACCTGTTCCTCATCAGGCGACACCGACATCCGCGCGATGTTCTCGGCGACTGTGCCTGTGAACAGAACCACGTCCTGCGGCAGGTAACCGATGCAGGCCCCCAGCATATCAGGATCATACTGATCAATCGTCGCACCGCCGATCCGGACCTCACCGGCAGCCACGGGGGTCAGCCCAAGCAGTGTTTTGGCGAGGGTTGTTTTGCCAGAACCGCTTTTGCCGATGACACCCAGCGCCTCACCTTCGCCCAGGTAAAATGACACCCCCTGCAGAATGGGTGGTTTGGCAGGGCCAGCGGCCACCGTCACCCCAGCAAAGGAGATATTGCCGTAGGGCCTTGGCAATGCATGTGTCTCGGGCTCGGTCGGGGTTTTGTCCAGCAGCTCGCCGAGCGTGTGCCAGGCCGCGCGCGCCTGCTGAACCAGACCCCATTGTCCCAATGCCTGCTGCACCGGCGCCAGCGCCCGCCCTAGCATGATGGAGCCTGCAATCATGGCGCCCGCTGTTACCTCCGCCTGGAGCGCAAGATAAGCCCCCAGCGCAAGCATGGCACTTTGCAGAAAGAGCGTGGCAGACTTGCTGATCGCCGTAAAAAATCCTGACCGGTCGCTGGCATTCAGCGCTGTCAGCATTGCGTCGTCCCGCAGTGTGCCCCAGCGGGTGGCAACTGAAGAGCGCATACCCTGTGCGCGCACGAGTTCGGCCGCCCGGCGTGCCTGATCCGCGAAGTTCTGGGCCTCGGACGAGGCCATCTGCGCCTTCAGGGTGCGGGACTGCGTCAGCCAGTTGTTCAGCAGCGTGACCGTAATCAGCAACGCCGCCCCACCCGTCGCCAGCCAGCCAAGCCAGGGATGGAAGATAAAGATCGCCGCCAGGAAAAGCGGTGTCCAGGGTATGTCAAAAAGCGCCAGCGCCACAGGCGAGGTGAAGAGAGTACGCAGCGTTTCCAGATCACGCAGACCTTTGGCGGGGGCGGCACGCTCCTGCGGCAGAACGGATCGCCGCAGAACCGCATCAAACACCCGCTGATCCAGTGCTGCCTGAAACCGCCCGCCGAACCTCGCCAGTACACGGCCGCGCGCATATTCCAGCAGCGTCATAAGCCCGTAGAGAGCGGCAACCAGCAAAAAGAGCGCCAGCAGTGTTTCCTCAGAGCGTGACCCCAGAACCCGGTCGTAGACCTGCAGCATAAAGAGCGGGCCTGTCAGCATCAGCAGGTTGACGAAAATGCTGAAGACAAACACCGCCACCAGCAGCGTCGATCCGGCACGGCGGGCAGCGCGTAGTTCAGCGGTGCCTTTTAAATTTGACTCAGCCAAAGGGGGTACCCCCATTGAAGACAACGGAAACATCTGCCGTAGAGTTTTAGACATGATCGTTAACAAGGAAGGGAAACCTCACAATAGCTTAGGGTTTCGAAATCAAATCGGGATCTGTCGCAGACCGAACGAAAAACGTAGATGTCCGTCGTTGCAACGGTCGGGCGGCGCATTTCATCAGCGGAATGTCCTGTCGACATATGAGCGAACCAAGCAAAGCGAGTAGCTGTAACGAGTTGCTCAGCGAACTCTGAAGGCGTCACATTAAGAAGCCTTCTTCTATTGCAAGGTATCCAACAACTTCCGTTGCGTGAGCAGTTTCCGCGTCTGCTGAGGTCTCCTCGTCAACCCGGAAGCTGACGCCGTTAGCAGAAAGGTCATCAAAGCGGAGCGCTGATGGATCCGCTCCGTTGTAAGTCTGCATGTCCGCCAGCAAAACAGGCGCTTCCGCAAAACTCTGTGCAAAGACGAACTGCTCAGCCACATGTGTTACCTGATCAGGTGTTCGGAAGGCTTCGAAGCCCGCTACACCACCGGTTTCGATCGCAATCCATGCGACGTTCTCCTGCGGATGCCATCCGGAACTGGCTTCTTCTTCTTGTATCCGTACATCGAACCCAGTCTGGGTTACGTTTTGGTGGCGTGTCACAACAGCTGAGAATTCGTTAACTGTCGTGACCTCCGACAGGACAATCGCGTCACTGAGTGTCTCACCGAATGCAATCGTCTCAAAACTGTGGTCTACTGAGGCATTGCCAGCAACCAATTTCAACCCGTTCTCAAGTACATGCACTCCTTCCGACACAGCCAGCCAAGCAATGCTTTCGGCAATATGTTCCCCACCGAGGTAGTCCCATTCATCAAGCTGGAATTCGAACCCTGTGTCAGTCACATTTCGTACGCGTGTTGTTGACGGATCAGCACCATTGCTTTCAACAGGTCCCAGAACGACCACCGCATTGGCAATTGGCTCATCAAATGAAACCGTGAACCATTGATCGCTGTCCAACTGTTCGATGGCAGACCAACCCGCCTGACCGATTATTGGGCTTTGTGAAGCCATCTGCCAGTCAGTGAGGCTGCTGTTTTGCAACAGGATAGTGTCGCCTGAACCATAAGACACCAGAATGTCAGAACCAGACTGTGACATGCTTGTGCCCCCGGGCAGGACGGTCGGGTTCAGCAGCAGCCCATCGATCTGAATGGCATCAGCCGCAAAATCAAAGTCCTGAACAGTATCGTTTCCGTCATTGGTGGTGAAGACGAAGGTGTCGGCACCCGCGCCGCCAGTCAGGAGGTCGTTGCCAAGGCCACCAACAATTGTGTCATCACCAGCATCTCCATTGATCGTATCGTTTCCGGCTTTGCCAGACAAAATCTCAGCAGCTGCAGTTCCCGCAAACCCGTCGCTGGCCGCCGTCAGAATTGTCGCACCCACGGACAATACCGCAGCAGTTTGCACAACGGTTGCGTCATTCTCAAAACGCGTCTGCCAGTGTGCGGCAAACAGATCCCCCGGACTGTTGCTGTCCAATCCGAGATCTGAACCGTCGGGCTGGAAGCCGGCCGTCGAGCCATCAGCAAACACAAAGAGCTCAACGTTTTCGCCGCTTTGGTTGAACCTGGCCGATCCGCCCGACCATTCCAGAACAAGCGCGGTATTGTCAAAAGAAGCAGTAACGTCACTGCGGTTCAGGCTTTCAAAGAAAACCCAGTCCTCACCCTGTTCAAACTCTTCATACACAAAGTGCTCGCCGCCGTTCGCATCTATGACGTAGGTATCGTCGCCCGAGCCACCGTCCAGCAGCTGTTGTCCAATGCCGCCATCGCCCGCAGACAAGTAGTCACTGCCATTGCCGCCATAGAGTCTGTCTACACCAGCTTGTCCGAGGAGCTCATCGTTTCCGCTCCCGCCGCTGAGCGTGTCATTTCCGCCTTCGCCGAATAGCTTGTCATTGCCATCTTCACCAAAAAGCTGGTTATGCTGCGCGTCACCGACGAGCGTGTCATCAAACTGCGATCCCAGAAGACCTTCGATGCTGACAAATGTATCGCCGGCCGCGTCACTGCCACTCGCAACACCAGTGGTCAGATTGACACTGACCGCCGCAGTCGCTTCCCGATAACCTGCGATGTCAAAAAACCCGCCACCGCCATCCAAAGCATCGGCTCCAGCACCTCCTTCAAGGTAATCGGCACCATAGCCGCCAAACAACTGGTCAGCGTCCGCACCGCCAAACAATGCATCGTCATCAATGCCACCGTCGAGGATATCTGTGCCAGCCTCGCCCCTCAGGACGTCACGGCCACCATCGCCGTTGAGGGTGTCGTTTCCGGCGCCGCCGAATAGATTGTCGCCGCCATCGCCACCATGGGCAATATCGTTGCCATTGCCACCATAGATCGCGTCAGCGCCTGTTCCGCCGTCAAGTGTGTCATCGCCAGCATCACCGTAAAGCTGATCTCTGCCACTGCCGCCGCTCAGTTGATCCGTGTGGTTTCCGCCGGACAGAATATCGTCACCGGAATTCCCTTCCAGCGTGTCATTGCCATCACCGCCGACCAGAGTATCTGAACCTCCGCCACCCAGGAGAGTGTCGCTACCAGTGCCGCCGATAATGTAGTCAGACCCGTCCTGACCATCAGCATAGTCATTGCCGCTGCCGCCATCGATAATGTCAGATCCGCTGCCACCATAAATGGTATCGTTGTTGTCGTTCCCGTTCAGAATGTCGTCGCCGGCACCGCCTTCCAGTGTATCATTGCCGTCGCCGGAATTGATCGTGTCGTTGCCACTGCCGCCCACGAGCGTGTCTGCTCCGAGGGCTGTCTCACGCCAAAAGTGAACTTCTCCGTCACTGGACCAATATGAGTCCTCGTATCCAGTTACCACGGTGTCGTCAGAGTTTGTGCCTTCCCAAAACCCGATATACCGCCAGCCATAGCTGTTGCCGATTGTGGCAGCGCCCAGTGATGTCCGCTCATAGGTTTCACTGTGATCAGCCGTCGCATCGGTGTTCGTCAGCGTGATCACATCGCTGGATAACGTGAAGCGCAACTCTTCGATATCGATCGCGTCAATACGTGTGGTGCCGTTGGTCAGATAATATTGCCCCTCGCGGAACTGCTGAGCCTGATAAATCGGTCTCCATTCTCCGCCATCGCTGGAGCTGTACCAGCGGCGTCCAACCTCAATATTGCGTGTCACTTCCATGTCGGACCATGACCAGTCCGACCTCACACCATCCAATACCAGAACATCATTGCCGACACCGCCAAAGACAACATCATACGAAGCATCGACGGATGGCTGGCCAAGACTGATAACATCGTCGCCGGTGCCGCCTTCAATCCAGTCATCGCCGGACCCGCCTGAGACAGCGTCGTTACCATCGCCGCCATAGAGCTTATCGTCACCATCCCCACCGTGGATGTCATCGTCACCGGCGTCACCGTGAATTCTGTCGCTGCCTGCACCTCCGTGAAGGACGTCATCGTCGTTGCCGCCAAAGATCAGATCATCGCCGTCATCGCCGTGGAGGGTGTCCGTCCCAAATCCGCCCAGGATGTAGTCATCCTGCGTACCGCCGTGAATACTGTCATTGCCAACGCCGCCCATCGCGAAATCGTCGCCCGCGCCTGCGTCGATCGTGTCATCGCCATCATCGCCGGAAATACGATCATCAGAACCGCCGCCGGTCAGATTATCATTCCCGCCACCGCCGCCGAGGTAAACCGCACTCTGCGAAGCAGCACCGGTTGCTGTGTCTGCACCGTCGCCGCCTGTGAACTGCTCGAAACCAGTTGCCACCAAGTCAAGGGTGACACCCCCATTCGATGTGACAATTGCGGTGTCAAATCCTTGCCCGCCATCTGCGACATCAAGCGCGTCGAGGAACACGACATCGTCGCCGTCGCCGCCGGAAATACTGTCCGCTCCCGCGTCCCCAGCCAGCAAGTCACCAAGTGCCCCACCTGTAATGGCGTCATTCCCGTCACCCCCCGAAATGGACACGGACCGCAGGTGACCGGAGGCATCCAGAATGTCATCAGACGTGAAGCCAAACGCACCATCTAGGTTGAGTGCTTCCAGATCGACGCTTGTCAGACCACTGGTTTCAAGGTCCGCGTATGTGAAGGTCTCGCCTGTTTCAAACTCGACATTGTAGCCTGTGCTGGTTGCGACTTCGCGATAGCCATTGGTCTGAAAAGACAGTGCAACGTCGCCTACACCACCTTCAACGACCTCACCATTGCGGGTGAAAGAAGCGGTACCCAGCAGCGTGTTGTTGAATACGGTAACATCGTTTCGATTGTCATCATAAGCCGTACCGTCATCGTAGGTGAGATTGATCTGGGTAAATCCCAATGCTGCAAGAGTTTGCAACTCGCCGTCGTCAGCTACTCCGTCGGAGTTCGCATCCTGCCAGACACGGAGCTCATCCCAGACAGTATCCGCTGCAGAAAGCACCCCGTCGCCGTTACCTCCAAGCTCAGAAAGCGTATCAAACATCGCCAGCGCCTGAAGGTCCGTAACACCACCTGTGGGCAACCACTCTGTGAACGCCAGTTCCTGGGTCATACTAATCTGACCATCGCCCGCCCCGCGCGATCCATCGGCATTCAGATCGATCACGAGGAAGGCGTCATCAGCGCTGACCCATGAAGTCCTTTCCAAATAACCGTCCGCATCCATGTCGAAAGAAACGGTACCGTCGACATCGATTTCTATTCCGTCACCGTCCATGTCGAGAATGATTGGCTTGCCACTTCCTTCAGTGTCACCCTCACCGCCAGGGTTTTTATCGCGCCAGCCAACACCGTCATTCTGATCCTTCCAGTTAGGAACACCGTCGCCGTCACGATCCTTGCCCCAGTGGCCAATGTTTGAGAAGTTTTCATCCCGAAAATCTGGAATGCCATCTTCGTCTTGATCACCAGACCAATCCACACGGTACGGCGCGGGCTGTCCCAATTCGTGAAATGAAGAACCCGGAATCTGTGGAGAGTGTCCCGCAAATGTCCCTTGCAAACCTATACGGCCATCTAACCCGATAAGATCGGCGAAGCTACGGCCCAAAGCAGACAGGCTCGACAAGAACCCGCCAGAAGTCAGCGTGGGCGTTGTTGTGCCATCTCCGTTATCAACATCAACAATCTGGCCATAGTGGTATGCCTGTGCCGGCGTCCAGACGCCTTCAACAGCAATTTCCTGACCGCCCGGGCCGAATAGCGCCTCAATTCGCCCTTGCTCATCCAGCGTGTAGACCGATGACGTGTTGTGCACCCGGACGCCGTCAGCGACATAAGTATGGTGGCCGGCCACTTCGAAGTTGTATGTTTTCCAGCCGTCAACCGGACCGTCAGTTGTGTGATCCAACGCTCTTTGCATAGCTTCCCCCAATGAACTGGTACCCCAGTCGCTTAATAAATTTGTGTGTTCTGGCGAGATCCACGCCTGACGTGACGTGGAAAAAAATTTCCTGTGCGTTTCTGGCGTGAGACCAGGTTTCAATTCCACGCAGCAGTCCCAGCGCGACCTTTCCACCTGACAATCCATGCCGCTTCTCCGGCAAAACGTTTATGTTGTGAATTGTCGTAACCAGCGTGCCTTCACCAATGTGATATTCGCCAATCGAGCAGTACGCCGCACCGACTGGCTTTCCGCGATCCGTACAAAGCATAATCCCATGCCGTTTTGTGTCCTGCGAAGCACGCCGGATGATGGTTTCAACTTTTTGTGGTGCAAATGTGATGTAAGACAGACGGCTTTCGCCGTGCGCCGCCCTTGCAAGCGCGACAAGGTCGTCCAGACGGTTCTCGGCATGATCCAGCACTTCGAAAGACAAAGCTGAACCACCGCGAGACGTGCCACGCGAGTTAGTTGTTGAATTCCCACCCATACTTAGTAGTTCCGCCGGATCAGCTCACCGTCTGTCTGCTTGAACCGGACTCTTTTCCCCGCTTCTCCGCCAGAGCTTTGCGTTGCTTCCTTTTCATCGAAGGTGACAGCTCTGAGGTGTGTGCACGAACAGAACAATGTACCATGGTCGTAGCCGCTGGGGCATCTGGACGATTGGCGAAGGCAGGCGGTATGTTAGGCTTAGGTTTTGTTCGTCGCATTGGGCTTTCGGAATTGAAGCCTGACAGACTATCCGGTGCTGACATCCGCGTGCCAATCTGCTCCCATTCGTCAGCGAGATAAATCTCCTCAAGAGTAACTTGCGAGCGGGTGAGGATGTAGTCTTCTGGTCTTGGCAGCTCTGCGCCATGGGCATATGGGAATGGGAACTTACACTCCTGGACCGTGCCATCTGCAGTTTCGATCTTACCCAACATGTAGCCATCGTCTGAAAGGCTCCAGCCTTGACGCTCGGCTACTTCCATTACGGAAATGCTCCTCTTGCCGTCAGGCGTCGAGATCCGTGTGCCAAAGCGGATTTGGCCACGCTTCCTCGGCGTCCATGAGCCGTCCGGCATTTTTGCCCGCGCCTCGGCATGGATGAGACGGTCGCCAGTCGACCCGACCTCACAATTGGTCGCCGCCCGATACACTTTTCCGGAGTCACGCATGATCGCGCCATCAGTCCGCAGAATATCCATAAGCGGAACATGTTGATTTTTGAATCTACCGTCAGTGCAGTAATACGCATGACCTGGCGTGACCCCCGTGCCCCAAAAATCAAGGATATTTGAGGAAGAATTTGTCATCGTGCGCGTTACAGGACCAGGTTTCAGTCGTCCTTCCTTGTCGTAAGAAACCACCAGATCACCGGCGCGGATTTCACTGATTGGCTTTGCCCAAAGCTTGGATCGTACTTCCTCTTCATCAAAACTGCCGTCGGCACACGGAGTAATTGCTGGATCAAGTGGCCACATCTGAACCATGGAATCACACAAGAAACACTGTTCATCAGATTGCTGGCTCAAGTAGTCAGCGATTTCTTCAATTCTGAGGTCACCATTAACGATTTCCTGAGCAAGTTCTGTTGCCTGAGCACCCGAAACAAGAATTGTATACTCGAATTCCAAAGCACCATTTGGCTGCAGAATTTTCGAAGCACTTCTCATTACGTACGCTTTTGTCCCCGGATCACCCGGGTAGCTACCAAGCGGGACTGCTAAACCGCCACCCTGAATTGCGTGCGGCAAAACCTGTGCCTCACCAGACAGCGAAAACCCTGTCAGGTCGCTAAAGTGGCCAACGCTTACAAAGGCTTCAAAGTCGATACCACCTTGTGTACCCACTCCCGTTGCAGCCCCGAGACTAAATGCTGTGAATGGTTCCAATTGTAGATTTCTCAGACCTTCTCCGGCCAAAGAACCCCCAAGATATCCCGTTTGGTTCCCCATCAGGTGGGTGAAAAGGTCAAAACCGGACATGTTTTCCAGCTGCTCACCGCTCTGCCTTGAAGCCAATTCTCCAGCTTCGGTCGAGACTACAGAAGCACCAAAAACTACAGTGGCTTCGTAGTAAGACGGTGCACGAAGGAGATCCTTTATGCCTTCCGGTGCATTCAGACCAATATCTCTTAGGGTTTCTCTTACTTTTGACAGATTAGCCTTTGTTGTTTCATAGACAATTCCTACACCCAGGGTTATGTCAGCCATTCGAAAACCTCACTCGTGATTGCGAAAAAAATTGATGCAAAAAATGCTGGTTGAAAGATCCAGATAAGCAAAAGTTCCGGATGTTCTTTAAAATTTCTGCGGCTTTGAAAAGTCAAATCAATCACCTCGTCTTGTCTTTTATAGCGACCACTAATTTTGTGGGTTCGTGTCTGATAAACCAGAACTCCGATCGCCACTAAACATCCCGCGATTCCGCCCGCTAGAATTGCGCTAACCTGCGCCTGCATCGTAAAAATAACAAAGACCCACACAAAGAACATCAAAAGCCATCTCATTTGCCAACATCACAGAGCAAGGGAACCGAACTATCTGCCAAATGCCGAATTAGACATTCCTTAGATGATCCAGAGTTTCTTATTGCCGACCAATATTGTTCTAATTCTGTGGCCGCTGAAGCGCAGTTCGCGTGTGGTCGAACTGCCGCTGCAATAAACTCTGGTAAGAACATTCGACGCTGATTCTCATCTAGGGACATAGCAAAAGACGATATGGCTTCAGCGTATGCGACCAGAAAAACAAGCCTCCCACTGTCATTGAGTGAACTAGAGTCTTCGCACTCACGCTCAAAAGACAAATCAAAACCCAAGACTCGCCCAACCAAGTCCGGACTCGGATTTGACTGCGCGGCTAAACAACTGGCAAAAAGAACTAGCGCTGCCGAAAATGCCGGACCAATTACATTCATTTGCAAATTACGTTTCAGTTTCAACAAAAAGAAAAAACAACACAGACAATCTCCGCCAACCTATTCCTACAACCACGTCCACCCATTTAGTTCAGCTATTTTTCATTAATCTAAAACGAGCGAAACTGAACCAATTTTTAGGCAAAAAAGGGATCCCACCTTAGCGATATCAGACTCGCCCTTTGCTTGAACGAGCAAATTACCGGTAAGCTTTCGAACCAGATCAAAAGCGAGCGCTCGAAAGCGTTTACTCGGCATCGCTTCAAACCAATCGAAACCACTTTATGTCACCTCACAGACTTAGCCCACACGAGAAACGCTGAAGGTCGTTACAGAAGCGTCCGTGCGTGGCTGATCGCCCACCGGACTTGCGCCTCATGAAGTCACATCGCGCTGAATACATTCCCCTATAGCGGGAGGTTAACGAGCTCTGAACAGGAAGCAAGAACAAAGTTAACAAAGGTGTGAGAATCTCAAATCATGGTTAACGCGCCGGGCGAGCGTGGCGTCGAAAAAATGATATTTTGCATGCATTTCAGTATGATAGGAATCATCAATGCATCCGCATAGAAACTGGACACTCAGACAGAAAGGCTGCAACCGGATTTGCACACGATACGGATGCAGAACTTCAGACCACCGGTGCGGGGCTCGGCTTGTCGCCACCATTTGACTGCCTAGACAACCGGTAAAACAAAGCTTTGGGCACACGGAAAGACTGACCGGGACTGTATCGACAAGCCAGGATCCAGTTATCGTTTTTGAATGCGATCGCATGTCGCTTGCCATCGCCGGGATGCCGCCTGAAAAATCAGAATAGCCTGCCTTGGTTAAAGCGTACCAGGCCCTTCTGTCGGAAATACCAACCCGGAACAGACTTAAGCCGTGAGGCTGTCGACTAGGTCACCTCATTTGCTCGCGACGGCCATATCCTCAGGGGCTTTCCCAGCAGTAATTGCTTCTTTGAACCAGACAGGCTGGCGGCCATTGCCGCTCCATGTGACGGAGGGGTTTTCCGGATGCGCATATTTTGGTTTGGCAGGAGGTTTGCGCTTTGCAGCGGCGCTTGATCGTTTTGCCGGTTTCTGCGTTTCAATAATCTCGGAGAGTTTGAATCCCAGCTTCCCGGCTGCTTTCTCGGCCGCTGCCAGCGCCTTTTTCTTTTCCTGCCTTTCCAGCCGTCCAATCTGCTTATCGATTTCAACCTTCAGTTTGAGTAGCTCCTTGAAGGTTTTGTTTTTAGATCCATCGTTTCTACCTTTGTTCCAGCGGAATGACCCGGTTTACTGTGTATGCTCACAAAACTTCAAGAACTGCTTTTAATTAGGAATATTCAATCAGCGGGATCTGTCTTTTGTAGTTTGGCACCCATAGTGAGGGAGATTGACATGCATTGGATGCGCGACGCTTTTTCGCATTTCACAGCGCCACGAGTGTTTCAAAACGTTATTCCTGATTGTCTTCTGTGAAGCGGACATCTTAAGAACCACTGCTGTTTCAACCCCAATCATACTCACATTTACCATGAAGCGCAGAAAGCATTGTGCCCTGGCCGAGAACGCAGGACGTTAACAGGAGGTTAACGGGTGGTATCGGGAAATCACGGTGCAGTTAAAGCCTCATGTCAGAAGCAATGCCGAAGTCGAGGCATGGATTCAAAGAATGATTGCTCAAAATGGCTATGCTCAGGTTTCCAGACACGATCCTTCTTCGGGGCGCCCGGGTTTTGCGTTCACGATCGGTCTTGAACAATCGAGAAAGGTCCCGGAGCTGATCTGTCTGGGTATTGCTCCGGACGTCGCCGCACAGCTGTTCGCGATCTGCATAGAAGGCCACGACGCTTCACTTTGTGATCTGGCTGCGGGAACCCAGACCGTCTCCGGGCTGGTCGATGGCTACAGCCTGCGCTTTCAGCGTGTGAGCCCTGTGATGGTTCAGACAGCAAATGAGGTTCGCCCGGATCGCCCTTCGGATATATCGGAGATGGTTCAACTGGTGGTTCCCGATAATGACGGGTTTTTCCCCGGGGACGCGGAATGTGATCCCGGAATTGCGGCATCACAGGATATCGGTTGGTTGCTGACTGAGGAAAACAGACTGAGCTGAACTATCAGGCATTCGAATGCAGAACATCCAATACGCAAGCGCCGTCAGGCCACAATAGCGCACCCGAAATAATCAGACAGAAATCAAGGCAGATATTGCGCGCAAGCATGTAACACACTGCTTTGATTATATAATTTCAGAGGCACTCCTGTCACCGACAGACGACGATCAGAAAAATCGCGCCCACAGGAAAAAAATTCTGCGAATGAGAGAGGGCGGGTCTGGAACAAAGCAAGTCTGGCAGCTTTTGCCCCCCCCCCTTCTGCTTTGGCGCGCAACCAATGACATCAACGAAGATCGTTTTTGCACCGGCCATGGCCATATATAAATAGAGCACAGTTTTTGAGCCGGCGATCTTGGCCAAAATGGACAAAAGCGTCCCGATCAGCAGGACGCTTTCATCTGTTCAGGCTCTTACTGGCACAGGTCGTGTGGCAGGATTATCATATTTTTGTGCGGGGATCAGTCAGACTTTCCGCGCCAGCTCATAAACTTCTTGGTTGCAGGCAAACCATCTGATGTTGTCTCTTCGGTCAGACGCCACTGGGAAGCCGAACCGCTTCCGTTCACGCCAAGACACGGTCCGGTCGCCAGTTCAATCAAACCCCGTTCAAGAAGTTCATTAAACCACGCCCCGACGGTATTTCTGTGAGCATTAAGCAGAGCCGCCGCCTGTCTGTGGCTCAGAACGATCTCGCCATTGTTTTTGCCGTTGTAGCGACGTTTGATTTCGAGGTAGAGAGCACGGGGCCCTGGCTTCAGGGATTTCCATGCCTCAGAGCGCATGAGCCATTCGTGCAACTGAACGAAACGTCCACCGCCCTTCTTTTTCTGTTTGTACTTCCGCAGTCCGGGCATCAGTCAGGTCTCCCGCCTGTCAGAAATCCAATTGCGAATGTCCACCGTCCTGTACCTGACAGAACGCCCGATACGTACGATCGGAGGACCTTCACCCTTTACCGCCGCCATCTCGAGGAAACGCTGCGAAATGCCAAAATAGCGTTGCACTTCAGCCCGTGTCAGCAGACGTTCATCATTCAGTTCCTGTTGCATATAGCCACTCCATGATATTCGACTGTTTCGGACACAACTACGTTGGACGTGGTTTTGTCATTTTCCGAATATTCAAAGAATTTTGGGGCCAAATCGAGTTTGCGAACATTTTGTCGTCTGTTCGCCGCAGACAGGTCTGAGTTCAGCCGCCTTCGAATCCGATCGATACATCGGACCGGTCGGTTTCAGAGTTCCTGTTCCTGTTTGTCGAATAATGCCAGCTGTTTTCGTACGGCTTTCAAAGCTCCAGCATATCGACCGCCTTCACCCAATGCGTCGCTGACAATGACTTCGTCTTTTCTTGGATGATCTTCGAATTCCGTGGAAGCTATAATTTCAAACTTGTACAACGACTGGCGAATTGCTTCTTCGTTGCTTATCGGCTTTCCGCTCTCTCTGGCTCTCGTTCTCAAAGAGCTTGCATAAGACGCTGCATTGTAGAGGCCATCGGCCCACCGTCTTCCGCCCCGCGCCCCTCGACCTTGTTCGGGCTCACACAATTCCCAAACTGTCAGGTAAAAAAGGAAGTCTTCTGGATCGCGCAAAGTCGGCACGTCGTCTGGATCAAACCCGAGCAAACGTTCTTGTTCCGCAACGAAAATGTCGTGCAAAACCGAAATGACAGAGTCGTCGGGTCTATCGGCGACCGGAGTGGTCCTGTCCCATTTAACCGCAAAGTAAGGCTGATTATCGCTCAGATAACCCACCAGTATCGGGTGATCTCGCAGGTGGTCCCATCTGAACCGAAAATCCCAGATCCTGAGTTGAGCTGCGCGTTTCCGCCCAGCGTCGCGGAAGCCGATTGCATCAAGCATGAAGCGAAGACTGCGGCAATGTCTCTTTAGCCGAGCAACACTCTGATCATAGTGCTCGATATCGAAAGGATGGCGCAGCGGTGGATCGTCCGGCGCTGGGTTTTTCTTTTTTCAAGTACTTTCTCTGCATCACTCAATAGCTTTTCAGTTCTTATCAACAAGGCGGCACCGAGCATCTGAACGCCAAACAGATCCAACTCGATACGACGCTCCCATTCTGCCTTCTTCATAGCTTTTCCTTCCGGTGCGAAGGCGCCCCAGTTCTCTTGCACAGGCTTTCGCACACTGTTTCCATTGAGGGTCGCAGAGCGTCGATAGAAGGTTTTACGTATCTTTGACCTGTGATGGACAATGGCGTGTGATTCAGCAATCTGCCGACAATCTCCTCAAGAATGCCGGCCTCCATAGCGACCGTCGCAAATGTACGGCGATGCGTATGCGGGCTCCATTTAAGCCTGGTTGCATTGGTTATGTGCCCATATTTTGACTTCGGCGAAGGGAAAACCCATTTCTCATTCAGGCCGCGCATCGGAGCAAGTATCTCATGGTGTACCTGGAGTATCGGCAAATCAAAGCTGCGCCCGTTTTTTGTCATCGGAAGATGGATGTGATCCTCGCGAACGTTTTTCCATGTCAGAGTGAAGGCCTCACTCTTACGCAACCCGGTGAAGAGCAGCAGTTCATAAAAAACACGATGGATCGGATTATCGAGCGCTTCAATTGTGTGACGCCAGGCAGCTAGATCTTCGATAATGTGAACAGCGGGGGCTTCCTCATACCATTCGATTGCCATCGTTGGACTTTCCGGCAGGTCGTGCACTCTGCGGGCGTAGTTCCAGACTGTCCTGAAGTACTTCAGAACATGGTTTGCGCCTGAAGGTGTCGCGGCCATCGAACGATGGCGATCGGCCACCATTGATTTTGAGATCTCATCAAGCGGCAGCCGCAACCAGTCCTTCAGATGCAGGTCGAACTGCTGTCTCATTCCGGACTTGTGGGTTTCAGAGCGCAGTTTGGGACGAGCAAGATAAGCATCGAGCGCGGCCTGGAGTGTTGGAGCGCCCATCTGGATCTTCTTTCCGGCTCCCCTGCCCCACTCAAGGGCAAAACCCATCGCTGTCTGGCGGGCGGCATCTGCCGGGATGACCGGGAACCTCCCGATGAGCTTACGCTGTGTCTGCCCACCCACGTCCTTCTGGAAGTACCACGTCTTCGACCTCTTTCCGACGAAGAGAACAAGGCCCTTGATTTCGCTGTCCCAGTGCTTGGCAGTACCGGATTTTGTCTGGGGAACCTTCCGCGCGAAGGTCTCTGTAAGCTTTGGCATTTTGTCTGCTTTTTGTCGGAACTGAATTGAGATGAAGTGATACAGCATGATACTGTATGACACTGATTATCAAATAAATTGAAAGCCTTAGCAAGACTGTGATACGAGGTGAAAATCAAGATATATGCTTGGAAGGCTGAGGTAATAGCCAGTATACGACGCCCGCTCAGCGCCCTAGGCATTATTGGATGGCTCTTCCGGGGTCAAGTAAGCATTTCACTGGGAAACGTAAGTTGGCCGTGTCCGTTAGTCTTTGCCCAACGGTTGTCATCAAAACTCCCGTTAACAGTTCTGGTCTCCTTCTCAGATAAAAGTCTGCAATGCGGACGGATTGAACCTTCGCTGTGATCGCCCCAACGTCAGGTTTCAGCGCATCTCAACCGCAGCGAATGACTGCTTCGGGGCGATTCTGTGGAAAACAACATGTTGCGAGCGCAAAAAGCAACGATCCGAATGGAGCTCAGGCGTCTTTCTGATCATGTGATCTTGCGGAACGTGTTCTTCCAGCGAGAACTCATAAAACAGCGCGGCCTGTGGTTCCTGCTTCGGTCCGATCATCGCAAAATCCCCCAATCAATACGGGAAGTGAGTCAGCCATTGACCATCCAATCAAGGAAGAGTTATTCAAAAAAAATCGCGCCACACACAGTCGCAAAGTCAGTGTCATAAGCGCACAACGTTACGCTCTCCCCACCCGTCATCTTTACCACTCGACCTTTTCCCCGGAGGGCATAACCCGTTTTTTATTCACTTGATCAACAGGAGGCTTCTGCCTGGTGCCGCCAACCCGCTCACCCCTCGCAGAACGCACGCAAAGTGATCAGTCAGCGGTCCGGACGAAGGCTTCGACCGGCATGCCGGGCAGCAGAGGATGGCCACCCAGTTTGCCGAGATCATCAGGCTGCCGCACAAGCTCTGCGTCACAGAAGGTCAGACCGGTAGCCTGGTCGACCACACGTCTGCTGACAAGCCGGTCACCTGCCCTGCAATCTCCGGTGAGAGCCTCTGGTCGAGGGCAGCAAAGCGCAGAGTCCGCCTGTTGCCCGATCTGCACCTGATCAATTTGACGGGATCAAGGTCAGGCACGCGGGGACTGACAAATAACTGTGGTATACCAAGCGCTTCAGCTGCGCCGGTAAAGCCTCCCTGATCGATCACCGCGCGGAATTCAGCCAGTCCGCCCAGCGCCTTCATTGTTGTTCCTCAGCAATAATGCATTCCCAATTCACGTACCTGTCACGCAATTCAGAAAATGAAGGTTGGTTTCATCAAACGAAATCAGACCACTCAGGAGCCACCCATGATGCTCTTCTCACGTCCCCTCGCTGCTGCCGCAGCCTTCGCAACCACCCCTCTCTCAGCCTTCGAAGGCCCTGCGGCTGACGCCGCCAGAGCGTTCTTTGACTGCCACCGCGCGCAGGACGTGCCCGCCCAGATCGACGCCTTTCCCGATCTTACAAATGATGTCCATTCCATCACAGAAGACGCCACGGGCACCCGGGTTTTTTCGACGTCAGCATATCGGGCACCCAGACCAAGGACACATTCGGCATCGTGAAGCAGGGCCACTCCTAGGACCTGGCCCCACATGTTCGTCATCGATGTGGATGACGCTGGCCGGACTGCCCGTGTCACAGCCTTGTGTGACAACGTCGACTGGTACCGCCAACTGGGCCGCACCCGGCTCGACTGGACCATTCAACAATCATTTTATTCAGGGAACTTCTCATCACCGAGCCCCACATCCTTGTCGTTCTCACCTCACACGACAGCCTCGGCGATACCGGCCACAAAACCGGCTTCTGGCTGGAAAAGTTCGTCGCCCCCCCGCTACGTTTTTCGGAACGCGGGAGCGGAGGTGACACTCGCCTCACTCGCTGGCGGACAACCTCACATCGCCCCCGCAAGCGCCGGGTCGACGGCACGCCGCTGGTCGCGGGCTGTCGCATGACAGCCTTCGCGAATGACGAAGAGGATGCTCTCGAACTCAACCACTTCGTCCCTTTAATGCCCGAAGAACGGCTGCGCGATCTGAGGCGACTACCTCGCCTTCTCGCGGGCGGGCGTTACGGCTGGGCTCGACGGGTTTGACGTCGCCGCTCCGCGCTATCTGGTCGCCGGCCCGGTAATTTTCGCAGTGTTGATGATCCGGCACAGCGCACCTTAAAGCCACGCTCGCCAACCTGCCATCAACGGGGTGGCTCAGGGTGCATCGGTTGCAAGGCGGTACTTCCGGAACAGGGCCCCGTCGATTGTCACATCGCCTTCTGACTGTGCGCCCAGGCGCTTCAGAGCTCCCAGCTTTTTGCGCGTCGGCGGAAGAAGGAACGTCACAGAAGGAATGCGCGCATCGCCACGCGCGAAGGCCAGTGCCTGAGCGGTGATCCTGTTGCCCAGGCCGAAGGCAGAGGGTTTCAGCACCAGCCCGAAGTCCCAGTCAGCCCCCTCACGCTGAAAGCCGCCCCAGCCCACATAGTCGCCATCCGACAGGATTGCCCAGTGACCCAGGCCATCCTGCGCCCACCTGGCTTCTTTCATGACCACGAAGTCTGCAGCGCGCTGAGTGTCCCAGCTTCCACCGAGCAGGGGCATATGCACGGCCAGGATCGGGTCAGACATGTGGGCCGCTATTTCCTCAACGGGAATCGTGGACAGACGGGAAAAGCTGATTTTTGTCATTGATCCGGCTGCGACACGCCGTAGGCGGCTCCTTTGGTTTCAGGGTCCATAAGTGCATCGATCAGGAAGTTTGCAAGGCCCGCCCTTGAAACGGCTGAACCATTTTCGGGCAGCGCGTTTCTTTGCGCCCGGTAGGCAGCCAGGTCGCTGTCCTGCAGGAACCCTGCGCGGGCAGAGGTCCAGTCAAGGCCGGAGTGCTTCAGGATGTCCTCCATGCGCCCGGCGCTGCGCACCACGTTTGGCACGACCACGCGCAGTACTTTTCCCAAGAACGTCTGGTCCGGGAACAGCAACGCCGTTGAGGTCACCAGAATGCGTTTGATATCTGTTGAGGACGCAGCGCGCACGATGGCATCCGCAGATCGGGCATAAACAGAGGTGGCGGCTTTTGTCGGCAGCCGACCGCCCAGCGTGGAAATCGCCGCGTCATGGCCGCGAAACACCGATGCGAGGAACGCAGAGTCGCAGGGATCACCGACCGCGACCTGCAGTTTTTCATGTTCAGTACCGGGTGTTTTGTCTGCTGAGCGAACGACTGCCGTGACGTCCATTTCTTTTTTTAATGCGGCCTCAAGCACCAGCCTGCCCGTCCGCCCGTTCGCGCCCAGAACAACGAGTTTCAAGTTTATCTCCATTCTTTTGGAATCGATACATGACGTCTCTCCGTTCAGCCTCGGACGAAGAGACAATTCCTTCAACAGATCGGCCCCTTAACCCGGTTCGGGAACCGCCGTCTATGCCTGATCGCCAAAAAGTTGTGCGCCGGAATGCACAAAAGCGGCCAGGTGACTGGCCACAGTCACGCGGCAGGCCGTTTGCAGCCCGCCGGGCCTTTGCAGCGCGCTTTGGCTGTCGCGTAAACTACCCGCCCATCAGTCTGAAAAACTCAATCGGCTGCCCATTCGGATCCGTCATTTTGAGCAGGTGAATCCCCGGCTCCTCAATAATCTCTGGCACCGCCACACCAGCAGCAACGGCGCGCTTTTGCAGCGTTTCAAGATCTGCGGACTGCAGGTAGGGCACGGCTCCGGAACCCGACTCAGAGCCTGGCGCGTATTTCTCCCGTGACACGATGGCAAACCAGCCACCGGCGACGTCAAACGCCACGAAATCCGGAAGTTCAATGGTCGGGGCACTGTCAAAAAGGGTGCGGTAGAAAGCCCCCGACCTTTCCATATCATCGGTCGGGACATAGGCGCCCATCGCCAGAAGCGGTACGGCGTTTGTGGGCTTCTCCTCTTCAGCGGCGAGTGCGGCAGGCAGGGCGGCTGCAAGGGCAACAGCAGTTAGTCGTCTCATGTTCTGGTCTCCGTTTTCTGTGACTTTCCTGCTTTTACCGCACCCATGCTGACAGCGTGTTGTCAGCATGGTGTCAGTATGATCTGCTTTCAGTGAAAGGAGAGCACATGAGACGCGGTGACAGGCTTTTTGAGATCATCGAGATTATGAGGCGTGCAAAAGGTCCGATCTCAGCTGAGGCCATCGGAGAGGAGCTGGGCGTGACCAAACGCACCGTCTATCGCGACGTCGCAGCTCTCATCGGTCAGGGTGTGCCAATCAATGGTGAAGCCGGCGTTGGGTACGTTCTGGAATCCGGCTTTCACATGCCCCCTCTGATGCTCACACCGGACGAGATTGAGGCCGTGACGCTGGGTGTCATGTGGGTACAGAGCCGGGGCGAGCCTGAGCTGGCACTGGCTGCGGAGAAACTGATCACCAAGCTCGAAGCGGTGGCTCCGGACAAATACCGCACCTCATTTCTGGAGACCGTTGTCAGCGTGGCACCGGTTGATCAGCCGGATGAGGTGCTCGGCGCTGCAACCATCCGTCTGGCCATCCGGCAGCGCAGAAAAATCGCCATGACCTATTCGGACAACGCAGGCCGGGACACCCAACGGGTGATCTGGCCCATACTGCTGGGATACCGGGAGACCAGCCGGATAATCGCCGCGTGGTGCGAACTGCGGGAGGGGTTTCGTTACTTCCGGACAGAGCGGATCAGGGAAGCCGAAGTGCTTGAGGACAAAATTCCAAAGCGCATGGACCTGCTGCGCGCCGCGTGGCGCAGTGCGATGGATGCAGAGCGCAGACGTTTTGAGAACGGACCGTGAAAAACCAGCGCGTGTGTCAGCGCAAAGCGGCATCGGACCGCGCATCAAGAGGCAATGAACCGGGCCCGGCACACGCCCCTGCGCCACTGAAGGTCAATGCACGTCTGAAGTGACCGCGCATGGCTGTCCGGAAAAACCGCTAATCCTCAGGATATGTTACGGACATTTTGAAACGCGGGTCTTGATGCCAGCTCCAGTAGATATCCTGCAACTTCATCGTCAGTTCACCGACCCGGCCATTCCCGACCGGATGACCGTCGATGGTAGTTACCGGAATCACCCCGCCAGCCGTGGAAGTTGCAAAGACCTCATCCGCCTGCCGGAGCGCATCAGGTGAAAGCGACCCGGCGCTGCAACTGATCCCTTCAGCGGCACAGATTTCCATCACCGTCCGGCGTGTAATCCCCGGCAGAACGCCCTTGTCCGGCGTGACCAGCGCGCCGTTGAAAACCGCGAAAATGTTGAAGCCCGGCCCTTCGGAAACACTCCCCTGCGCATCGAGCAGAAGAGCCGTTTCGCCGCCGCGGTCGTAGGCACCATAGAGCCCCATGATCAGATCAAGCCAGTGATAGTTTTTGAGCGACGGATCAACACTTTCCGGCGGAATCCGTACAGTATCGACCAGCGACACATGCAGTCCGCGGCGCATCTGGTCGTAATTCGCTACGGACCCATAGGGCACCGCAAACGCCAGAAACCGGTTGCGTGCATCTCTGGGATCGCGGCTGAACGTGTCAGAGGTGCCGCGCGTACAGATCATCTCTACATAGGCATGTCTGTGTCCGGACAGAGCAACGCAATGGTGAAGAAGATTGCGGATTTCAGCGCGCGACAGCGGCAGCTGCATCCGAAGACGTGCAACGCCGGCCAGAAACCGGTCAATGTGATCGTCGAGACGAAAGAAGGCGCCATCCCGGACGTGAACCGTGTCATATGTGGCGTCAGAATGCAGAAACCCGTAGTCCAGCACCGATATTTTTGCTTCAGATACCGGGATGAACTGGCCGTCCTGGAACGCCACGCCGTGCGGATACCGGTGCGGATCCTTATAGGTGTTTTGCAACTGCGAAGCCTGCATATGGGACCTCCTTTTTGCTGTTGGAACAGCAGCAGGATACCTGCGCACTTTGACTTTCTGGCGCCAAAATGGTTTTAAGACTGACCAAAACCGGTCACGAAATCCACGAAAGTGATACATGCTGCCCAAAGAGCTCGACCCGATCGACAGAGCCATACTCGACGCGCTGCAACAGGATGCCCGGCTATCGGCTGACGCGCTTGCGGAACAGGTTGGCTCCTCCCGGTCTTCCGTGCAGCGACGCCTCAGACGGCTTTCTCAGAACGGCGTGATCGAACGAGAGGTGGCCCAGCTGGACCCCGGTGCCGTGGGCGATCTGATGACCTTTGTGGTTGAAGTTGAGCTGGAGCGTGAACGTGTTGACCTGCTTGATGAATTCAAGCGCTCCATGCAGGCGCTGCACGAAGTACAGCAGTGCTATTACATCACCGGACAGGCAGATTTCTTACTCATCGTTCTGGTCAAGGACATGCAGGACTATGATCGCTTTTCAAGACGCGTATTCGTCGAAAACCCCAACATCCGCCGGTTTGCCACGTCGGTGGTTGTAGACCGCGTGAAGGCCTCTCTGCGCATACCTCTTGGCGACGGATAGTCTCCGGCAAAAGACCGGTTGCGCAGACCGGTCACGCCGGCCAGAAACCTGACAGCCGGTGCTTTCTCAGTTCGGCAGGATCAACCATCCCAGCCCAAGCGAGACCGCCGGAATATAGGTCACCAGCATCAATGCAGTCAGGATGGCCAGGTAGAACGGCCAGATCGTTTTGACGACGTTCTCCATCTTCTCATTCCCGACAACGCAACCGACAAAGAGGCACGCCCCCACGGGCGGTGTGGTCAGCCCCAGACCAAGGTTCATCATCATGATGATGCCGAACTGAATGGGGCTCATCCCCAGATCCAGAATGATAGGCAGGAAAATCGGCGTTGTGATCAGGATAAGAGCGGCCATATCCATGATCATGCCCAACGCCAGAAAGGTCACGTTCAGCATCAGCAGAATGACAAATTTCGATTCCGAGAAGGACAGCACAAAACCCGCCAGAAGCTCCGGCACCCGGTTCAGCGTCAGCAGGTAGGCAAAGGCAGACGCACAGGCGATCAGGATCATCGCCATCGACGTGATGCGGACCGACACCAGAACCGCCTGCCGGAACTTGTCCCAGGTCAGCTCGCGGTAGACCAGTGCCGTCACCAAGATCGCATATATCGCCCCGAAGGCACCGGATTCCGTGACCGTCATGATACCCGACAAAACGCCGCCGACGATGATGACAGCCGTCATAAGCCCCG